>DVAE01000017.1 GCA_014189675.1 Candidatus Undinarchaeales archaeon SRR5007147.bin71
CTCTTCCGATCTCATTCTCGAGGAAGGAGGAGTTCTCTTCGCAACCTTGGAAGGAGGAATTGTCAGGAGAACTGAAAATATAATGTGCGGATGGAACTATAGGAGGAGGGGAGCAGAGCCTGACGAGAGGATGGCTCCAATAGAAAGAGCATTCAGGGTGGCGCCGAAACTATCAGATGTGGAGAGGTATGCAGGAGGACCATTCGCTGGAGATGAGAGAAATTTCATACAAAGAGCAAGACATTGGAAAATTTATGTAAAGTGTGACAGAAGACGACTGAGAAGGGGAACTGAGGAAATATGGAGATTTTTACGAGATAAGAGAACAGAATTAAAACCTCTGAGGATACTACCATCCCAAGATTATCCTGGAGAAGGAAATTAATTATTTTTTTGACTTGCAGAAATCCTCAAGTTTATCAAATGCATTTTCAAGGGTTTCCATTGGAGGCAAAAACACAATGCGGAAGTGGTCTCCTCCGTACTGCTCACCAAAGCCTGAGCCATGAACAGTTAGGACCTGCTTTTCTTTGAGGAGGTCGAGAACGAATTGCTTGTCCCTGCCCTTATAAGATTCCAACTCTATTTTTGGGAACATATACATCGCTCCGTGGGCTTCCGTTACCGAAATTCCCTCAATTTCATTAAGCCTTTTAAAACTGAACTTTGCTCTTTCCTTAAGTTTAGGGAGATAGTCATTAAGATAGCTATGGTCAGACTCCATTGCCGTTTTCAGAGCAAGTTGAGCCGGAGTATTTGTGCTGAGACGACCACGGGCCATCTTATAGCAGGCCTCTTTCAGCTTGTTTATTTCATCGTCAGGACCCTTGAAACCCATATATCCTATTCTCCAGCCAGGGGCAAAGTAGACTTTTGAAAGACCGCCAATAACAATAAAATTGACATCATCAGAAAGACTTGCAGTACTGACGAATTTTCTGTCGAAGGCTATCAGGTCGTATATCTCATCACATATGATTGGAACATCATTCTCAGCAGCGATGTCAGTTATTTCTTTCAAGAGCTTTTCAGGATAAAGTGCGCCAGTTGGATTGTTAGGATTTATGACAACAATAGCTTTCGTGTTTTCGTTTACCTTGCTTCGAATGTCGTCGATATCAGGCTGCCAGCCTTCCTCTTCAATAGTTCTATATTCCACAGGATTTCCACCGTAGAAAGTTGTCAAGGAAATGTAAAGAGGATAAGAAGGTCCAGGCATAACAACATTGTCCCCTGAACCAACAAGGGAGGCGAAAACCATATTCATCCCCTCAGACGCGCCGGATGTCGGAAGATACTGCTCAGGTGCAATGTCTATATTCTTGTACTTTTTTTCGCGATTCGCTATTGCCTCACAGACGGCAGGAATTCCTTCAGAATCTCCATAGTAATTGTTTCCACCAAGAGCAGCATCGGCAAGAGCATGTTTCAGAAAATCAGGAGTATCAAAATCATATTTGTTAGGATCTCCAATATTTAGCTTCAGAACTTCGTGACCTTCTTTCTCGACTTCGCGTGCATTGACCACAATTTCGCGAATTGCATAAGTCATACCCTCAACCCTCTTATTTATGTCCATAAATCCCTGCCTCTTTTCGAACTTATTCTTGAAGATATATAAAGATTGGTGAAAGGAGAATAGCTTATATATTGGAAAATGCTAAGGCAGAATATGGGTAAGAATACTAAGATTAATCTGAATAGTATTATAATGTTGGCGGTAGTTTTCGGAGCACTTTCCGGAGCCTTGACAACATATTATATTACAAGCGTGCAGACGCCGTCACAGGAAGATTTGATAAAATCACACTATGACACGGAAACTGCTGTTCTTGTGAGCCCTCACGGACTAAGAAAGAAATTGGGAGACGGAACAACAGTTCTGGTCGACGTTAGAAGCCAAGAAGAGTATGAAGAAGAACATATCACAGGAGCACTCAATGTCCCTGCTTACAGAGACAGAGACCATCCAGACTACGGAGCTGTTGAAAGAATCGCCGTATCTTTTGCAGAAATTAAGGCCGACAATCCGAACAAGGACATTATAATCTACTGCTACAGCATGCCGTGTATGACAGGAAGAAAGGTCGGAAAGATGCTCGCTGACAGAGGAATATTTGTAAAGGAACTTGCAATCGGCTGGAATGAATGGAGACACTTCTGGACACTCTGGAACCACGAACACGAGTGGAATATAACGAAACCAGAAGACTTTATAACATCAGGTCCTGAACCAGGAGAAATGTTGATAGAAACTGGATCGGGATGTCCAATTGAAGGCGAATTTGGCTGCTAATGAAAATATTAACAACTACCATCGTATTGGTCATAGTAATAGTTATTAGTGGATGTACAGGTTCGGTTGAAACTGCTTCCTCAGAACTTGACAGTTTTGCCGAGTGTATAGATAATAATGAGGTCAAGATGTTTGGAGCTTATACCTGCTCTGTTTGCACAAAACAGAAAGCTCTTTTTGGCGGAGCTTTTGAAAAAATAGAAGAAGTTGAGTGCCACCCCCGCGGAGAAAACGCACAAACAGATTGGTGCCTCGAACTCAATATTGAAAAGACACCGACTTGGATGAGATTTGAAAACGGAGAGCTGGTAAAAACAGCAGTTGGATTCCAGACACTGGAAGACCTATCAGAATTTTCTGGATGTCCATTGGAGGTAGAATAATGGCCAGCCAGCTCACTATAGGAATAGTTATTGCGGCCGCCCTTGCAGACAGCATAAATCCCTGTGTTTTCGGAGTTCTCATTTTCCTGATGGGGTATATGTTAACTGCATTCAAAAGCAAGGCACGGCTTTTAGTAGGAGGATTAATTTATATAGCAACTGTGTATGTGACCTACTTTTTGATAGGTCTTGGAATTCTGTCCGCAGCATATAGCGCAAATCTTACGAACTCCCTGTATATGCTAGCTGCCGTAATAGCAATACTTGCGGGAATTCTTGAAGTAAAGGATTTCTTCTGGTATGGAAAGGGACCCAGCCTTCAGATTATACCAGGAGGTGCTGAGAGGATAAAGAGATACACCTATAAGTTTAGCGAATTCAATGACAAACACCCGGCATTTAACATGGTTCTGGCGGTTGGCCTCGGAGTTCTTGTAGTATTCGTTGAACTGCCGTGCACTGGAGCTCCCTACCTTGCAATAATCGGTCTGCTCGCAGCCGGAGAGTACTCAAATGGAGTTCCACTTCTCCTATTCTATAATTTGATATTCATACTACCACTACTGGTAATCCTGGGACTGGTTTACACTGGAAAAGCTTCCAAGCAACTTGAGGCCTGGAGAAAGAAGCACAGAGGACTTATGAGATTATTTATAGGAATATTCCTGCTGGCCCTAGGAACTTATATGTTCTGGCTGGCTTCTTAAAGTGGAGTGCAAAAGCTTTTTAAATCAGAAGAGCGTAGAGAAGCTGTAAGGAGGAAAAATGGCAATAATAAGCACAAGATTAACAAAGATATTGGCTAGTGTTAACAAGCCAAAGAAAGGGACATCAGACTCTATAGAGATATCCAATAAAAACAGCATAGAGAGTGTGAAAAAAGAGAATCTAAAGGGAATTGGAGAAGTTATTGAAGTCGATTTTTCCCTTGAAACCCAGTATGAACCAAACATAGGAAATATTGAGATAGAAGGAACTATTATTTATCACGATAAGGATTTGAAAAAGCAAATTGAAGAAAAGGATGGAAAAGTAGTTCTTCTTGAAGACGCTTTTTTGGAAGTTAACAACACAATACTAGCAATCGGCTCAGTGCAGTCACTTCTTATGGCAAAGGAGATGAACCTTCCGTCGCCGATACAGCTGCCAATGGTTGAAGCCACTAAGAAAACAAAGGAAAAGGGTGGAAAAGGATACGCTTAATTAATTTAAGCGGAATTTCTGAGTTTAGCCTAATATAACCATACTTTCTACAAAGGCGCCTGCGAATATGAAGGCTATTCCGAATACTATAAGGTAGAGGCTGTCCGTTATTGTCTGCCAGAATTGTTCAGAGTGCCAATCTACTCGGAGAAAAGCTATTGAGAGAAGACCTCCAGCAACAGCAGCCAGGAAAAAGCCTGTGAACTCCAGAATTATATGCGGTATTGAAGATACCAAAAGACCGGCTCGAGAAAATAATGAAGTTATAAAAACTCCGAGTACTGATGCATTCCAAACAAGAATTATCATAGAACCTGCGCCGTATATGACTGAGAGGAGCATCAGAGTAAAGAGAACACGCATATTATTCATGAATATTGCCGTAAAAACACTAGTTCCCATAACAAACTTCCCAAGCGCTGTGGTATAGCTCCCGCCGGAGAATGCTGCGAACTGCTTTGCGAATACGAGACCAAGCATCCATCCAGGAAGAACTACTGCCCAGAGAAGGTAGGAGGCAGTCATCCCCATAAAGAACATGAAATATATAAGCATAAGATGGGCGTTTCTCTTTATGAAAGACTCTGTACCCTCCATATAGGAACCGACCTGCTGCTCTATACGCATTATCTTATGAAGGAAGGGAAGCCCAGCAATAGTTGTAAGGAGAACACCGGCAAGGCTGGCGTCGTTTGGGAAAATCATAGGTCCAAGAAAAATTCCAATCGTCGAGATACAGGCTCCGAGTATGAAGCCGTACAGTGGATTCCTTTCAACCCACTCAGGACGTATTATGTTTTCAATGACCATAGGCGCTGTAGGGAGAGGGAGTATAAAAGTTTTAATAAGGCAAAAGCAACTAAGACCTGAACAAAAGTATTGCGGAGGTGGCAGAACCCGGTTAATGCGCGCGCCTGCAAAGCGTGTTTTTGAGAGTTCAAATCTCTCCCTCCGCTTCGTTTTTAGAAACTAATCAGATTCTTCCCAGATTAGGTGTGACCTTCTTCGAGGATATTCTAGAGCAGGGGCCTCTGGAGACTCTTCTCGAAAGTTCTGGATGTAGCAATAATCACCAGGCCAGCGGAGTTGAGTCCAGTTAAGTTTTTCGAGGAAAAACTTTAGCCTTTCAATAAAATTCCATTTAGGAAAACGCTTGAATTTCAACTGCTTAAGAAAATCAGGATAGTTAATCTTGTCAAGAGAGTCCAATTCTATAGCATCCCCATAAGAAGTTTTGACATCCTCTACAAACCATTGCCTCCCACTAATATAATCATCGAGAACCACTTTTTTAAAACCACATTCTTTTGCATAATGTATGACAGTAGACATAACACTCTCCATTATCCCTTTGCGATACGGGAATTTTGGAGATATTTCGATAGAATCTATCAAAAGGACTGGCTTATTCTTTTCAAACATTGCGTTCAGATAAATAATCCCAACAGGTTTCACCTTATTGCCAAGGTACATAAGAAGCCTGCAGTGGCCTGCATCTAGGTTATGAGAAAGTGCAGTAACAAAATGGGCGCCGTGCTCAGCACTAAGACAGTCTTCGACACGATCCCCCATGAAAAGATTATCTGGAAGTTTTCTTTGCCATATCTTGAAACGCAGGTCAACTTTCTCATACTCCCCTGAGCCAATAATTTTCAGGTTCTGTAGTTCCTTGACACGGCGTTTGTAAAAACTTTCAAGAATTTTACTCCTACCATACCTATCAGGGTCACGATAATATTCTAGCATAACAGAATGAGACTTAGAAAGGCCATTTAAATCAGAGCGACGGATCATACCCTCTACAAATAGAGAGGACTCCCCAAGATAAGCCTTTTTGTTTTCAATGAATACACTTCTATAATATTCATCAATGTTATTTCGTATTTTGTAAAGATGTGCCTTCATTCTTGAAACATAATCATAGAAAGGACCTTGAAGATTACCAAGATCTTCCACAGATATACCATATTCAGATGATAGCTCTTCGTCGAATTGTTTCTTCCACTTGCGCCTCTCACTTGAGCTTAGTCTCCTTTCTGAACCATTTTCGGAAAGACTTTTAGGAGCTGATACACTTATCAGACCTTCGTTCATTAAAGTCTCAATAGATTCACTAAGTGCCTTTGATACTCTCTGTAGATAAGCAGACGGAGGAAGATTGGCAATATCAAGCTCCATTATTTTTGCTTTTGCATTGGAAAAGGTCCCATCTGGAGAAAGAAGACGCTGCCTTACCTTAAGGGAGACAGAAGAAGGAAGCTGAGATACCTCATCAAGTATATTTTCCAAATCCATTTCCCTTTTTATTGACTGCAAACGGCCATAAAGTGTGTGTATGTTTAAAACTTCATCGGGATAAAAATCACCCATAGTGGAGAGGAGCCTTTCCTTTTTACTTACTTTTTTTCCTCTGAAACTAACTTTTACATCTCCAAGTTCGGAACGGGCCATACCAAGAACATGGGACTGAAATTTACTGTTAAACTCCTTTGGTTTGTAATGGAAGTTATCCCAGATATCTAGGTCTATTCCCACCTTTTCGAGCTTCTTGTTTGTTTTGACAGTTGCCGGATTTTCTGAAACTGCATTGTTGAAGGATTTTTCATTTGTGTAGCCTGAGCGAATAAGGAAGTCATAGAGAACTATACCTTGGACGCTGGCATTTTCTATTGCCTCCTTTTGCTCCTTTTCTTGTAATATTGAACAGCGAGCAAACACAGCAGTCAATAAATCCAAGTGTTCGTCAAGAGTATCATCCTTAGCAGAAATAATGTAATCTAGACCTTCTGCAATATGAGCTTTGAGCTTCTTAGCCCTTCTTGGATTTAAATGGTCGACTAGGAGTTCAGCGGCATTTATAAGATAGACGAGTTTTTCACTCTCTTCGAACTTCTTTTCTCTGGTATACGCTGCAAGATATCGTTTTCCTGCAAGAAGCTCATTACCCCCTTCTTCTGCCTCTTTAGCAGACTTGGCAAACTCATCAGGACTTTTAGCCATACAACGAAGATGTACCTACTTGGATAAAAATGTGTTGGAACTTCAAAATTCAAAAAGAATAGTTTACGAACAGGCGCATTCACTAGGCTCGGACTCTTCCAAGGGAACACCTTTCCTGTACTTTTTTAGCTCCTCAGAGACCTCCTTGAAAGGGTCTTTCTCTGCCTTTTTGGATTTCTTCTTTGAAGATGAGCTTTCTGCCATAGATCAAAGAATTCTGCACGACCAGCTATAAACTTATCTAAACGTAAGATAGTTATATTACTCAGAAGTAGGAACGCTATGGAAGCCAAGACTGTGGAAGAGATTACTGCACTTGCTTTGTCGCTTGTGGTTTTTGTCCACGTAATTCGGGCAATAATGGGAATACCAGTAAGCATTGGAAGTGTAGAAATTCCAATCTGGGCAAGTATAGCCGCAGCAGGCGCAGTAGGATATCTGGCCTACCTTAACTGGAACGCCTACAAACAAGAATAAGACATCAAGAGACAATAGCAATGGGACAGAGAATATACAATACATTAAGTGGAAAGAAAGAGGATTTCAAGCCACGGAAACGGGGAAAGGTTCACATCTATGTCTGCGGGCCGACAGTGTACGATTACTCACATCTCGGACATGCTCGCGCATATGTTGCATTTGATGTAATAAGGCGTTATCTTGAGCACAGAGGAAATGAAGTAATTTATGTCAATAATCTGACAGATGTAAATGACAAGATAATCAAAAGGGCTGAAGAAACTATGGACACTGCAGAGTCAGTAGCAGAAAGGTTTTCAGATGAATTTTTTATTGACATGGACGCCCTTGGTGTGAAAAGGGCAGATTTTTACCCGAAAGTAAGCGAGCATATGCAGGAAATAATTGGAATGGTGGCAGGACTCATTGAGAAGGGCTATGCCTATGAATCAGCAGGAGACGTGTATTTTGACACGAGCAAAGCAAAGGATTACGGAAAGCTTTCCGGACAGAACCTGAAAAAAATACTTGCAGGAGCAAGAGTCAAACCGAATGAACGGAAGAAAAATCAAGAAGATTTTGCACTGTGGAAAAACGCAGGAGAGAATGAACAAAAATGGGAAAGCCCGTGGGGAAAGGGGAGGCCCGGCTGGCATATTGAGTGCAGCGCAATGGCGATGAAATATTTTGGGGAGAATCTTGATATACACGCAGGAGGACAGGACTTGGTTTTTCCGCACCACGAGAATGAGATAGCGCAGAGCGAAGCATACAGCGGAGGGCAATTTGCAAAGTACTGGATGCACAACGGCTTCGTGACAGTCGACAAGGAGAAGATGGGAAAATCATTAGGAAATTTTTTTACTGTAAGAGAAATTTTGAAGAAACACAGACCTGAAGTTGTTCGATACTTCCTGCTTTCAACGCAGTACAGGAAGCCCATAGACTTTACAGATAAGTCTCTGGCAGAGGCGAAATCATCTTTAGAAGGAATAGAGAACTCTCTCGCAAACCTGAAGCACGCAATTACAATAAAACAGGGTTCAAAGAAAACAAAGGAGGACAAGGAAGTCCTGAAAAAGGTAGAATATCACAGAAAGCAGTTCTTTGCAGCGATGGATGATGATTTTAACACACGAGAAGCAATAAGCTCAATCCACCAAATGTGTACTGTCCTTAACGCCTACATAGCAGAAAAACCTAATAATGAGATATTGCGAGAATCTCTGGACTCTTTCGAAGAGTTCAGCCAGATACTGAACCTTTTCGAAGAGAAAGATATAGACCAGGATGAGGAAATAATTGCACACTTGAGAAAACTAATGAGAGAATTAGAAGTCAAGAAGCTCAAGGACGATTACACAGTTTCCGGCCTGATGAGACTGGTCCTTTTGGAGCGCGAGAAGGCAAGAAAGGAAAATAATTACGAAAGCTCTGATAAAATAAGAGAAAGTCTCAGCCACATGGGAATAGTAATTGAAGATACGGAAGAAGGCCCTAGATGGCAATTTAGACGGGGCTGACAGAAAAAGTTAAGCAAGGTTTATATATCTAGACGGAGAACGGAAGCAGCATGGCAAAGGGAGATAAGACAATTACATTGAAATTTAAGGAGGCAACTTTGTGGAAAGTAGCCACAGCAGTCCTTGCAATACTATTGATTATTTCTTTCCAGAGCGGAGGAGGAGTTGATGTACAGGAAGAAGGAACTGCAGCTGCTGCAACAATAAAAATTATTGACCTCAGCATTGATGACGACCCAATACTTGGAAATGACAAGGCAACAGTAACTATGATAGAATTTTCTGATTTCCAGTGCCCCTTCTGCAACAGGATATGGGCAGACGCAATACAGGGTATAAAATCCAATTTTATTGATGAAGGAAGTGTAAGGCTGGTATACAGAGATTTCCCGCTTAATTTCCACCCAAGCGCCGGAAAAGCAGCAACTGCTGCAAACTGTGCAGAAGAACAGGGACAGTACTGGGAAATGCACGACAAACTCTTTGAAGGCCAGCAAAGTGACTGGGGATATTATGTACAAGAAGAGAGAAAATATCTTGCTCTGGAAGATGCCATGCCATTCTTTAGGCAGTACGCCTCCGAGCTTGGACTGGACACAGATAAGTTTAATGACTGCCTTGACTCTGACAAGTATGACAGTGAAATAAACAAAGACCTTATTGCAGGTCAGGCAGCAGGAGTTACTGGAACTCCGTCAGTCTTTGTAATGATGAGCAAGAAAAAAGCTCCAAAAACAGAGCTTCAGGCTCTTGATGACGGAAGCAATATATTCTACTTCGAAACTTCAGACGGCAAATATGCAGGTATACAGGTGGCAGGTGCTCTGCCATATGGAGCATTTGAGCAAATTATAAACGTTATGCTTGCATAATAATTATCATGTCCGATAAAGAAATTGAAGTCCAGGTTGATAAGCAGAGCCTGAAAAGTGGAATTTTTGGAGGATTAATAGCATCAATGTGCTGCATCAGCCCACTTGTTATAGTAATCTTAGGAATTGGAAGTGTTACTTTTGCCTTGGCGATTGCAACATATCAGACCTGGTTTATTGCTGCAGGAGCTCTTTTTGCAGGAACTTCAATTTGGTACCAACTTAGAAGAAAAAATAGCTGCAACATAAAAGGAATCAAGAGAAATAAGGCACTAATAATAAGTGCAGCTGTGATTTTTATAGCAGTATATTCAATAGCAATTTATGGAATTGTCCCTTTTGCAGCCCCTCTTGTTTTTGATTCCAGTGGAACTGAACTAGGCCAAGAAAGTGGAGAACTCTATGAGATGACATTCACAGTCGGTGATCTGAACTGCGCAAGTTGTGAATCAGGAATCAAGTGGTATCTTGAGAACGAGGTAAGAGGAGTTTTCAACGCAGAAGTAACATCTTCAGGTGCTATCAAAGTAATCTATGATTCAGATACAATTGATGCTGAAGGAATAATTGAATCTGAGATCTTTGTCAATTATCCACCAAGGCAGATAAATGAAAACAAAAAACTATAGCGACCAGACAGACAAGCAATGGCTTGTCTTAGGAGCAATGTTTGCGATATCCATTTTTTCCCTTCATTTTTTTACTGAAATCCCACCCTCATTTGAGGCAGAAACCGCAGAGGACGCTCTTTTTGTGAGTGAAAACTGCCCGGCTTATGAAAGGTTTTTCTATGAGAAGAAAGATATAGAAAGGCAAGAAAGTGAAAACAAAAACATACCGAAAGTCTCGTGAAGAGTATAAGATAGAGAAATTCTTTGACACCTTAGAGAGATACGAACGTGATACGCACCTTCTTCCAATTGGGAGAAGGATAGAAAGTCTCCAGGATCTCAACAGAGTTGGAAACGTCGCTCTTGAAGTTCTCAAAGGAGAGAAAACCTGGAAAGTGTATTTGAGAGAAACGAGAATGGGTGAAAGAAAGTATTACAAACATTTCCCACGGATGAGAAGATTTGAGAATACAGAAAAAGTTACGGACAAACTTGAAAAATTTCTCTTGGAAGCGGAAGAGGAACTCAAGCTAGCAAAGGAGACCCTGGAAGACATGGAGAATATTTTTTCGAAATATGGAGCAAGACTTAAGAAACGGAAAATAGAACAAATAACTGTTCCGCCTTCTCTTAGACAGGTAAAACTTCCTGTAAAGAATCACTTGACTCAGAGAGAATTTGTAAAGAAAACAATACTATGCATTTCCAGCAAAGATACTGATGAGTGGTACGAGAAGGTTATAAAAAAGTTTGAGAAGAATATGGAAAAAACACATGGAAGATTTTCACTTTCTTCTTCAAAGATTCCGCTGATAGATATTGAACACAGGCACGTTAAGGAGCACAAGGCCTTCGCATTCACACAATACAGGATTGACAAAAAACTTATGACTGTAGATTATATTCAGCTTGTAATATATTACTTAAAGGGAGTAAGACCGTCAAATACAGGGCACCTTTACGCTGGCTCAAGATCACCAAGAAAAGCGAATATTCACAAAGCAGAATTGTTGCTTCTGTATCATTTATTAAAAATTGCTGAGGAAAATAAAGTAAAGGAAATTAAGATAAGCCTGCATACAAGAAGAGAGGGGCATGGAGAAGGAATTTTTCCTGTGTACGAAGAAGTAAAAACAGCTGCTACAGAGATAGAAGGAAATTGGGGAATTTTTAGGACCTGAGCAAAGCATTATAAATTATCTCACTTTAGTCCAGATATGACAGGAAAACATTATGTCTGCGAGGACTGTGAATACCAAGGAGAAGGTCCTGGAGATTGTGCAAAATGTGGAAAACCTCTGAAGGAAAAGGAAGGGGAAATCTGCGAATTTTGCTGATAAGCAACACTTATAAGCAAACCTACATTAGGCGCTATAGATGAAAACCTACAAAGGGGGTGATACCTATGGCAAAAAATAATAGAATAGATATGGCTGCCCTGGTACTGGTTATAATTGGAGGTCTTAACTGGGGTTTGATAGCGGCTTTCCAGTGGGATCTTGTAGATGCACTGCTTGGCTCTCTACCAACACTACAGAGGTTACTTTACCTTCTTGTAGGACTATCAGCACTTTACATGCTTTACAACACAGTAACAAACAAGTAAGAAATTATTAAACAGTAGACAATCTTGTGGCGGCTTCGGCCGCCACTTTTTATTTTTTAAGAAACTAATATAAGAGTCACTATATTATTGATTTTATGGAAGAAAGTGAAAAAATGTCTGAGCCAACGATGTTTGTTGAAGTTGAAGTAAAGTGCAAGAACTGCAATCACCTTGACAAGGTGCACGTTCCAGTAGTTTGCGGAGTCGATAAAACAAGCAATGACAAGACTCTGTACTGTGATTTGGCAGGGGATTTGAAAGACTACGCTCCTGACTGCAAGGAATGCGGCAAAAAAGACTATGATGTCGAAAAAGAACCTGTATTTATAGGAGCAGGCGGCTCCTAGTCCTGAACTATAAGAGTTCCACTCATACTACCGTGGCCAGAACCGCAGAATACTGAGCAGCGGAATGTGAATTCGCCGGACTTGTCAGCTATAAATTCAATACTTACTGACTCACCGGAAGGAATTTGCTCATTTACATCAAAATCAGGCAAACTAAAACCGTGTGTTGTGTCCTCGCTTGTGATTGTGAGACGGACCGTATCTCCTTTATTGACTGTAATTTCTTCAGGAGTGAAGCTAAACTTACGTGCAGTCAATGAAAACTCCTTTACCCCTCCTGTGGACTCTGCTGACTGGGAATCTGATTCTTCAGACGGTGAATCTGAAACAGAAGAGCCTTCTTCTTGGATATCTTGAGTACTTTGTGACTCTGGCGCGGAACCAGTGCAGCCACTTACAATAAGTGCAATAGAAAGAAGAATGAGCATCAATATTTTATTTCCCATAAAACCTGAAATACAGAATACGTTTAAATAATTAACTACTTGTTTCCGCGCTTCTTTGGCCTTAACTGCTTTCTCTTGCACTCACGGCACTTTGCCTTTCCGAGCCTGAAGCGCCTTATATCAACACGGTTAGTTGCATTGCAGTTCATGCATATGTAGACATTGTCAAAAAGGGCCTTCATAGCCTCAGGGAACTTTGCCATAACTCTATTTTACTGTAGGAGGAACCTTTTAAATCTTTCTGACTTACAGTGACAGTCCTTCTAGTCTCTTTACGCGCTCCGAGAGTGGAGGATGTGTACTGAAAAGGCCGGCAAGACTCTGCGCCCTAAATGGATTGAGAATGAACATATGAGCTGTTGCCTGATTGCCAAGCCTCATGGGGTGACGGCTTCCTGAAGAAGATATTTTAGTGAGGGCGCTGATGAGATATTTTGGCTTCTTTGTGAGACTAGCTCCAAATATATCGGCTCCGTATTCGCGATCTCTAGATATTGCAAGCTGAACTATCATTGCCGCAACCGGGGCAAGAAACATAGTTAGGAGAAAGCCAAGAGCATTCCCTCCCTGTCTGCTGTTCCTTCCCAGAGACATATACCAGGCAAGCCTTCCGAGCATCATTATTGCTCCGGCAAGAGTAGCTGAAATTGTGCTTACAAGAATATCACGATTATTTATATGCCCAAGCTCGTGGGCAAAAACCGCTTCAAGCTCATTATTATCCAGCAAGTCCAGAATCCCTGTTGTCGCGCATACGGTAGCATTTTCCTTGTTTCTTCCTGTAGCAAATGCGTTTGGATTGGAACTTTTCATAATGGCAACATTTGGCATAGGCAATTTTGCTTTATTTGCAAGTTTTTCTACAACTCTATAAAGACGTGGAGACTCTTTTTTGCTTACAATTTTGGCCCGGTATATGGCTAGAACTACCTTATCAGAATACCAATAACTTGCAAAGTTTAGAAGAAGGGCAAAAATTAATGCAGTAAGCATTCCGAATGTTCCCCACAAAGAACCTACTGCGAGGAAGATTCCAAGAAGAACTGAAAAAAGAATGAAAGTTCTCATTTTATTTTGCGTCCGAGGCATGCCCCTACGAAGCCGACAAAAGGTGGACTAGGCTCCTCAAGTCTTGAAAGAAACTCAGGATGGAATTGTGTCCCGAGGAAGAAGGGATGCTCCGGTAGCTCAAGCATTTCCATTATAGGCCTATCAGGAGCCCTTCCAGAGAATTTAAGTCCATTCTTCTCCAGAATCTCTATATAGTCAGGATTGAGCTCATATCTGTGCCTGTGCCGCTCACTTACAAGTTCCTTTCCGTAGATTTTATGGGCAAGACTTCCCTTTTCTATCTCACATGGCCAGCTGCCAAGACGCATAGTAGCACCCATATCTGTGATTTGGTGCTGTTCAGGAAGTATGCAAATAATTGGATGTTTTGTCTTTTCATCACTTTCTGTCGTATGCGCTCCATTAAGACCGCACTTTTCCCGGGCAAAGCCAACAGTCGCGAGCTGGAACCCATAGCAGAGACCTAGAAAAGGGATGTCCTTATTCCTTGCATAGTCTATAGCAGCTATTTTTCCTTCTACTCCGCGAGATCCGAATCCACCAGGGACTATGAGGCCGTGAACCTTGTCAAGAGCTTTGAGCTTCTTTTTGTCCTTCTCGAAATCTGAAGTCTCCAACCACAAAACATCAACTTTACAGCCAATTTCCATTGCCGCGTGTTTAAGCGCTTCAAGAACACTCACATAAGAGTCGTTAAGAGCTGTGTACTTACCAGCTAGTGCAACAGTTATTCGTCCTTTTGCCTTAATCTTTTTTTCAACTATTTTCTTCCATGATGAAAGTGGCTTGCCCTTCTTAAGACCAAGCTTCTTTGTAACTTTCTCACCAAGCTTTTCCTTCTCCATGAGAAGTGGAACTTCATAAATAGAGTCAGCATCAGGATCTGAAATTATATCATCAATATGAGTATTGCAAAATCGGGCAATTTTTTCTTTGGTTTTTTTATGCAGAGAGAAGGTTGAACGGGCAATTATTATATCTGGCTGTATTCCTGATTCGAGAAGCCTTTTTACACTATGTTGAGTTGGCTTGGTCTTCTGTTCGCCGACGACATTCATTGTAGGAACAAGTGTAACGTGCATAAACAGAACATTTTCTGAGCCTTCTTCAAAGTGAAGTTGTCGTACTGCCTCGAGGAAGGGCATGCTCTCTATATCCCCGACAGTTCCTCCGATTTCGACGACGACGACATCCTTGCCCTTTCCAACTTCCTTTATCCTATTCTTGATTACATCTGTAACATGTGGTATTATCTGAACTGTTTTTCCAAGATAATCTCCTTTGCGTTCCTGGTCTATTACCGTTTTGTAGGCTTTTCCAGTTGTTATATTGTGGTTTCGGGAAAGATTCTGATTGAGAAAGCGTTCGTAAGTTCCTAGATCCATGTCAACCTCTCCTCCGTCATCAAGAACAAAAACTTCTCCATGCTCGA
>DVAE01000018.1 GCA_014189675.1 Candidatus Undinarchaeales archaeon SRR5007147.bin71
CCTGCCGTTTTTTAGCAGGTGGACGTTCTTACCAATAATGTATTTGTCATGCCCGAGCTCCTTGTTTATCTCCTCTGAAAGAGTTCCAAAGGCGGTGAGTTTTTCAATATCGCCGTGGCAAGGTATGATGTGCTCAGGCTGAACCATGTGGAGGAATTCTCGGTGATCCTCTCTGGCAGAGTGACCGGAAACATGAACATCCCTGAATATTCTGGCTCCCTGGGAAGTCAGCATATCCTCGAGGCGCTTCCTGTTCTTTATATTTACTGGGGTTGGGATTGTAATACAGGAGAACATTATTTTGTCGCCCGGATCCACTGTAAACGCATATTCCTTTCGGGCTATCCTTGAGAGAATTGCGTTTGGTTCTCCCTGACCACCTGTGCAGACAATGATATATTTTGACCTGTCGCGATCTATTTTTTTCAGTATAGCTCTCACTGCTTTTTGATGCCCGGCGATTTCAACATTCGGGAATTTTTTGAAATTAATTTTCTTTGCAACATCAGTATACTTACCAATAGACCTTCCGAGGAAGACAACCTTT
Organism: Candidatus Undinarchaeales archaeon SRR5007147.bin71; assembly: GCA_014189675.1. Taxonomy (GTDB): domain Archaea; phylum Undinarchaeota; class Undinarchaeia; order Undinarchaeales; family Undinarchaeaceae; genus Undinarchaeum. Next base: position 548 of record DVAE01000018.1, read on the forward strand.
CTCCGCATTCCTTTTGATGCCTCAATAATTGTGTTGAGCCTTTCTATATGGGAAGAAAAGCAGGCAATAACGATTGCATTTTTTGAGGCAAAGTTATCACGCAGAGTATCCCTAAGCATCTCAAGTGCAACAGATTCCGAGGGAGTTTTTCCTTTCTCTCCAGACCTGATTGCCTCAACAATTAAGGCATGGACGCCCTTATTTCCTATCTTCCTTATGCGCTTGTAATCAGGAGGAGCTGAAAGCTTCTGTTTGTTGTCGAGTTTATAATCAATTCCATAGAATACGGCACCATATTTTGTGTGCAAGACTGGAAAAACAGTTTGCGGAACTGAGTGAGTACTGTGAATAAATTCCAAAGTCACGTCACCAAATTCCAGCTCCTCTCCGGCGTTCATAACCACAAAATTATTGAAATTTAATTTATCATCCTTTATATTTGACTTAAGCAGCTCTATGGTGAAAGGAGTCCCTATCACAGGAGCATTATATCTTGCAGCCAAATAACCGACTGCTCCAATGTGATCCAAGTGAGCATGGGAAAGTATTATTGCCTCGACCTTTCCCTTAAAATCATTGAGAATTGCGTCATCCGGAATAGCACCAGCCTGTAAAAGATTTTTTTTGTTTATTGGAAGCCCTGACTCCTGAAGCAAAACCATCTTGTCAAGGGCAATCCCCATATCAAGAATAAAGACCTTCTCATCAATTTTAACAGCTGTCATATTCATGCCGACTTCTTCATATCCGCCGACTGCAAAAATATCTATTGCCATAAATCTCTAAATTGCGTTATACTTATTAAGCTTAGCCCTTAGGAGCTACTTCTGGCTGAGACTCAGAAGTGTCCTCAAAGTCTTCCAATGGAATGTTGAATGCTTCGGAACTTTTCAGCCTTCCCTGTTTCTTCAGAACCTCTCTGGCAAGCACCCAAAACACCAAAGCAATAGATTTCTTCCCTTTATTATTAACAGGAAGAACAAAATCGATGTTCTGTGTCATATTATTGGTGTCGCAAAGAGCTAGAACGGGAACATTGTTTGAGCGGGCTTCTGTGATTGCCTGCCTGTCACCAGCAGGATCTACGGCAATCAGAAGAGTTGGCTCTCTAAATCCTTTATATGCAGGATTTGTGAAGGTTCCTGGCATGTACCTCTTTGTGTATGCATGAGCTCCGGTGACCTCTGCAAATTTGTCCGCGGCTTTCTTTCCTGCATCTCTTGCACAAACAACAACAACTTTTGCAGAAGTATGTTTGGAAATATAATCTGCAGCCTCACCGAGCTTTTTGTCAATTAAACCTATGTCGAGAATTGACAGACCGTCAGGTCTTACCTTGTAAATGTAAGGAAGCATATCCTTCATTTTTCTCTGGGTTCCAATGTGGACTCCCGCTGCCAGATACTTGTCCAGCGATACAAGATTTCCATCTGATATTGTCTGTATTTCTTCTTCCATTATATTATAAGTTCTGCCATCTCGAGTCTCGATTCCTGCTCCTCAAGTCTGAGAAGCTCATTCAATTTCGCGACCCTTTCTCCCCCTACAACTCCTGTTTTTATTAAAGGAGCTGAGAATCCGACAGCCAAGTGGGCTATCGAATTATCACTTGTTTCTCCCGAACGATGGGAGACAACAGAAGTGTATCTGCTCTGGTTTGCCTCTTTTATAACCTTTTCTGTCTCAGTAAGGGATCCGATCTGATTTGGTTTAATTATGATAGAATTACAGGATTTCTTGTCTATAGAAGTCTTCAGCCTTTCAGAATTCGTTACAGTCAAATCGTCCGCAACGACGAGGCATTTCTTGCCGATCTTCTCCAATAGTCCGGCAAATCCATCAAAATCTTCCTCATACATAGGATCTTCAAGATAAAAAATGTTGTAATGCTCTACAAGTTCAGCCATATAATTTGACTGGTCTTCAGGAGACAGTTCTTTGTGACCATAGGAATAATTTCCATTGTTATAAAATTCACTGGCTGCAACATCGAGACCAGGATGAATTTCAAAACCGAGGTCAGCTGAGACTTCCTGGCAGGACTCTGTAAGAATCTGAAGTGCCGAGTCAATTGTAATTTTCGGAGCCCAGGCACCTTCATCGTTCCTTCCACGGGTAAAATCCTTTATGGAAGATGAAAGTTTTTCTCCTGCTTTTTTGTGAACAAGAGAATTTGCAAGTGCCGCTTCTGAGAATGAAGGAGCTCCAGATGGAATACAGAGGAACTCTTGTATTTCTGGGCTGCCTTTACCTGAATGAACTCCTCCGCCAATTATATTTCCAACTGGGCGAGGAAGTGTTGAGCCTCCAAAAAGCTCATAGAATTGTATTTCCTTTTCGAGTGCCTCAAGACGGGCTGTTGCCAGAGAAAGGGCAACTGAGAGATTTCCTCCGAGATTTTTCTTATCAGGATCTGTTTCTGAGAGAAGCCTGTCAACAGCCTTGTAGCTTATTTCTGTGCCGATAAGCTTGTCCTTATATGTTCTGTTAAAAACAGCTATTGCCTGTGCAGCTCCACCTTCAGGAAATGCCTTTACTTCGTGAGCCCCTACACTCGCCCCAGAAGGGGCTGCAGCACGCCCATAAAAAGAGCCAGAATAGACCTGTACTTCAAGGGTCTTGTTCCCACGGGAATCAAATATTTCTCGCGCAATGGCGTTCTTGATTGTCATTGTTAATCAGAGTCATTGCGGTGTTATATAATTTTAGATGCTGTATCAGAAAGTATTTATACTAAGTTTTTTAGTCTTGTAAATAGAGTTATTAGCATAGTGGTGAATTTTTTGGAAACAAAGGAGATGCAGAAATATTTGAAGGGAACCACAACCCTTGCGTTTATATGCAAAGACGGAGTTGTGGTAGGAAGTGATACCCGCTCAACTATGGGTTTCCTTATTTCTGACAAGAAGTCCAAAAAAATCTACAATATAGACGATCGCATGGCGCTTACAACTGCAGGACTTGTCGGAGACAATGTAACTCTTGTGCGAATAATGAAGGCTCAGACAGCACTTTCAAGACTGGAGAAAAAGCCACTGACAATAAAAGGAGCTGCAAATCTCCTTTCAAACATACTCTACTCAAGAAGGAGTTTTCCCTTCATGGTTCAGCTTGTTCTGGCCGGCTATGATTCAGAGCCTCATGTCTATGAGCTGGCTGCAGTTGGAGGAATGAGTGAGAAGAGCGTTTCCGCAACAGGTTCAGGAAGCCCGACAGCTTACGGTGTTCTCGAAGCAGAATATTCCGACGGAATGTCTATGGAAGACGGAATAAAGCTAGCAACAAAGGCAGTTAAGTCGGCTATGGAAAGAGACGCAGCAAGCGGGAACCACATAGATGTGGTCACAGTCACAAAGGATGGATACACAGAAGTTCCACAGGAAACCATCAAAGAAATACTGAAGAGTCTCGAATAAACTCACTGGATTTCTTTTGACAGATATTAAACAACTATTATGAAGAAGTTTGTAGAAGAGCTCAACGAAAAAATACCGAGCGGTGCGCAACTTACAGAGGTTCAGGTAGAGGGATCTAAAATTATTCTTTATTCAAAAAATCCTGAATACTTTAGTGAAAACCCCGAACTAATTAAAACGATTGTCAGCAATTACAAGAAAAGAGTTGATGTAAGAGCGACGCAGGAGATTTTGGCAGATCCAGACAAAGCTCGTCAGATTATAAATGAGCTTGTACCAGACGAAGCTGGAATAGAAAATGTAACTTTTGTAACAGACATTAGCAGAGTAATAATTGAGGCTGACAAGCCTGGTCTCGTAATAGGAAAAGGTGGAGCAACTCTCAAGGAAATAAAGGAAAAAATAAAATGGTCTCCGAGGGTTGAACGGGTGCCTGTGATGAAGTCCAAGATTGTAGATACAGTCAGACAAGTAATTTACACAGATATGGATGCCCGTAAGAAATTCCTTGAAAAGCTTGGAAAGAAACTTTTGACAAAGAGCTCGAGCAGCGGACCAAAGGAAGAGAAACAGGATTATTGGGTCCGAATGACGGCGCTCGGAGGATTCAGGCAGGTAGGAAGAAGCTCTGTCTTCGTCCAGACACCAGAAAGCAGAGTCTTAATAGACTGCGGAGTCAATGTGGCAGCTACCGGAACAAAGGAATTCCCCTACCTTAATGCGCCAGAATTTAAAATAGCAGACCTTGACGCAGTTGTTGTGACTCATGCTCATCTTGACCATTCAGGAGCAATCCCCTACCTTTTCAAGTACGGCTATGACGGACCAGTTTATTCAACTCCTCCGACTCGTGACCTTATGACAATGCTTCAGCTTGACTATGTTGATATCGCCCAGAGAGAAGCTAAGAAAGTTCCTTACGGAAATAAGGACATACACGAGCTCATAAAACACAGTATAACTCTAGACTACAAGGAAGTAACTGATATAACTTCAGATATGAGGCTGACATTTTACAATGCCGGACATATACTTGGATCAGCCCAGGCACACCTCCATATAGGAGACGGTCTTCACAATTTAATCTATACTGGAGACCTCAAATATGCAAAAACAAACCTTCTCGATCAGGCAGAAACAAATTTTATGCGACTTGAAACTCTCATAATGGAGAGCACATACGGAGGAAGAAATAATATACAGCAATCTCTTGAAGTTGCGGAACAACAGATGACAGAGGTAATCAAAAATACGATAAGAAAGGGAGGAAAAGTACTTCTTCCTGTTCTTGCTGTAGGAAGAGCCCAGGAAGTTATGATAGCTCTCGACAAAATAGTCCAGAAGGAATCTATGAACGGCTTGAAGTGCTATCTTGACGGAATGATTTGGGATGCAACTGCAATACACAGCGCATATCCGGAATACCTTTCATCCAGCCTCAAGCAGAAAATGCTTAATGAGAACACAAATCCCTTCCTTTCAGGAATGTTCAAGAGAATAGGTGGGCATAAAGAGAGAGAAGAACTCATAACGAGTGAGGTTCCTGCCCTTATAATGGCAACATCCGGGATGATGCAAGGAGGACCATCCGTTGAATATTTCAGGAGACTGGCAGAGAATCCTGATAATAGTATGGTTTTTGTCGCATATCAGCCGGAAGGTTCCCTTGGAAGACGAATACAAAAAGGAATTCCTCAGATATCTGTTGAAAAGTTAGGTGGTGGAAACGAAATGGTTAACGTTAAACTTGATGTTAATACTATAAGCGGATTCTCCGGGCACTCTGACAGAAACCAATTGATGAATTTTGTTTCAAGAGCAAGACCTCGACCTGAGAGAGTACTGACTTGTCACGGAGAAAGCTCAAGATGTATAGACCTGGCAAGTTCTATTTATAAAACATTTAAGTTTGAAACCAGCGCTCCGAAGAACCTAGAAACGGTAAGAGTGCGATAATCTAAACTTTCTAAGTTTGATTAAAAAAATTAGATGATTACTTAGAAACGGTCTCTTCAGAATCTGCACTTGCAATTACCTGAGAACTCTCGGCAATTTCACCAACTCTGACAATCCCAACTGAAGGCGGAGAGATGAGTATTACATCCTCTTTTATGCCGACAATATCACCGCCGATTGCCTGGCAGGTTCTTTGTATCCTCTTAAGTGCTCTTTTTAGCTCAAGTTTTTCCTGCATGAGCCTTGGTTTAACCTTTAGAACAATGATATTGCTTCTATCTCTGAGATGATCCAGAACACCTTCAACTTCAGAAAAGTCATTCATAGATAAAACTCGAATAGATGTGCTGGACTGTGGCTCGTGACCCTTCCAGTCTATTTCCACGAACTTTGGTTCTCTCATAACCGAGGTTGGTGTTGAAGAGTTCGAGCTTCTCTTGAAGATGTTTTTGAATGCAGCCATCATATTTTCTCCCATCATACACTATAAAGGATTGTTATTTAAAGTTTTCCAAGGCTATTGAGCCCCGCTCTGTGCGGGCGGCTTGAAAGAACCCTCGAGTTTTTCCTGAATTGCCTTGAGCTTATCATTAACTGATGTTTCTTGTTTTTTCAGAGATTTAAGTCTAACATCAATCATTTCTGCCTCGTCATCCAGACCTTTTTTGGCCTTGTCAGAATCTGTTTTTAGCATAACCTGACCAACTATTTTGTAAACCTCAGAGGGATTGTGTTTGGATATCTCATCCTGAGCTTTTTTAGTTTCAGCAAGACGCATTTCTAGCTGAGTCTTCTGAGTCAATATCATCCTGAGCTGCTGCTGATATTCCTGGAATTCCCTCAGGGAGTTTTTTGTTTCTTCTGACATATCCATTATTTTTTCTCCGGCTCGCTATCAACGAGCATTCCAACAAGCTTAAGGTAGGAATTAACAGCAGCCCGCATTGCTGCTGCATCTCTTGCCTCGAACTTCAGAACTATTTTTCCATCCTCAGCGAGTAGGTCCGCTTTGAAGCGGATTGCGTCGTCAAGGTCAGGTTTAAGTGAAGTGACGATTGCATCTGCATCGTCCGCTTCAACCTCAATTATTGTAGTGTACATATTTATCCCTTTATATAGAAGGAACTGTTCTGGCAACAGACTGTCTCTTCTTGATGAAAATTTTGTAGTCGCACTTAACGCACCTGATTACACCAGATGCATCCCTAAGCTCCTCAGTATTTTCTCCGCAACTGATGCATCTATACGACATCTGAACTCTCCTCCTGGGATTGTCCTGAAGATTTTGTTTTTTGTAAATCTACAGCCGATGTAAGTTTTGTTTTTATTTCTTCAATTGAAGAAGACGGAGAATAGGCTCCACCTGAGAATTGCATGTCGCACTTTCTGCAGCGCCACACTCCGGCGAATTCCCTTCTAACCTTCTTGGCCTTGCAGCTTGGGCAGGTATGATTAGATTTGGAATGTTTTTCAATTGAAGCAGTCCTAAGCCTAACCTTGCGACCATATCTTTGGCCGAACCTTCCGGATGAACCTACTTGTTTTGTTCTCATTTCCTATTTTAGAAGCTTTCTTGTTTCCTTGGATTGTTTTGCTGCTATCTTAACACAGGCAAGAATCTCGTCTGTGGTCCAGTTGCTCGAGCCAGCTTTCTGCATTGCGCAGACATTTCCCTTGTCCTCAAGAGTAACTGTAAAACGTGCGTCAAGAGCCTTCTCTTCCTCAAGGGAAGGATCTAGCAATATGTGCTTACCTATCTTTATAAAGGTGTTGGCAATTGGCTTCTTCACAACCGGGAGCTTCCCCAATCCCTCATCTTCTGCATTGTGCAGAGCAGCCACTCCAGCGAGAGAGGCCGCATCAATTGGATTTCCTGCGTAATTAAGTGTCCACAAATCCACAAAGACGGATCTTACTTCTACGCCTGACTCAACAACGAGTTTGTCCATTTCAATAGCCTGAGACTCGCGAATTCCGCGGTCGACAACCCTTGACAACTCTATATCGTCGTCGCTTGGAGGACCCATTGAGAAGTGCTCATAAGACATAGGAGTCAGTTCAGCGGTAACTGAAAGATTTCCACTGTCAGGAGAGTCAGGATAAGGCTCCATTGTGCCTACTGAAACTCCTGCTGCAACTTCCATGTTTCCGAGTTTTACATTAGCAGAACCCTTTGCCCTACCATACAGACCTGTTTCAATTGTGATTGGCCTGATTTCGTCAAACTTTCTTCCGTCAAGACGCTTACCTTGTTCAGCAAGAGCCAGAACGTTCTCTTTTTCAATTTTAGAAACTATTGCTCTACTCATTTTTATATCTCCTCTTCAGAGCATCTTTCTTAAGTTCATATATTGTTTTGCAACCATCTATTGCATATTTGAGTCCCTTCTCAAATTCGTCCTCTGTCATTAGCCCGTCCATCTGTAGGAGGGTAATCTCGTCAAGGCCTGCGGAGTATGCAACTGGCAAATCAGCCTGACCTGTGTTGTCCTCTATTCCGTTTAGGTCGAGAACAACTGTGTCATCTATCTTGCCTGAAGCGCATGCAGCGACCATATCACGCATCTTTATTCCTGCATCAGCAAGAGCAACGGATGCTGCAGTAAGACCGGTAACTCTTGTACCTGCATCTGCCTGTAGTATCTCTATATGCAACCTTATTGCAGACTGAGCATAGTCCTCTACATAAATTACAGATTCAAGGGCTTCCTTGGTAACCTTTGCAATTTCCTTGGACCTTCTGTCAGGACCAGGTCTTTTTCTGTCCGGAACCGAGAAAGGTGCCATTTCATATTGTGTTTGAAGAACAACGCGATCCGGAAGCATTTTATGCCTTGGATGCATTTCAACAGGACCGTACACAGCAGCAAGTGCATGTGAACCGCCCATTTCAACATATGCTGAGCCATCCGCCTGTTCAAGGACTCCGGCTTCTATCTTAATCGGCCTTAGTTCGTCGAACTTTCGACCATCGAGGCGCTTTCCGTCCACTATAAGAGCTTCTCCATTTGAGGATCCCATTATTTTTCAGCCTCCTTTGATTCTTCGGCTTCAGGTTCTTTTGATTCTGCCGGTTCAGCCTCAGGTTTCTTAGACCCTACAGGCTTTGGTTTCAGGGATGATTTATTTCCGGTTGATTTTTCCAGAAATTCCCTGATATTTTCAGTTAATCCAGGCGTATGAGCCTTGCTTTCGATTAGTTTTATCGCTTCTACAGCGAGTTCCTCATTATCTCCGCTAATCCACACGCGACCATTTTGGCCGACAGTTATCTTGCAACCGGTCATGTCCTTTATCATTTGGACCATTGTTCCTTTTCTCCCTATCACACGTGGAACTTTAGTTGAAGTGATAGTTATAATGCGGCCGCCATTAAGCTTGTACAGACCGCGGTCCTTCATTGTCAGACCAGCGTTCATAGCCTTTGATACATTTAGTATTTTAGCAACGACTGCATCTCCGATTCCATATATCTTGGATATATCTTCGTCATCAAGATTAACAAAGTAATCTGTCCCATTAGCCACAGTCAAAACTCCGCCATAAGCTGAGTTGAGGTCCAGTGACCAGTGAGAGAATGAGATGTCCTTGACAACTCCGATGACAACATCCTTAGGCTTTGGTATATATCTACCATTAAGCGCTATAACCTTGATGAAATTCTCTTTGGAATCCACAAGACCTAGGATGTTCGAATGTACATTTTTTCCCCTCTTATAGGTGCCTTCACCTAGCAAGAGGTCTCCAGTTCCTAGAAGTTCTCCGGGAACTACAATATCTCTATTTTTTACTTTCAATGTCATTTTTTCTCCTTTTGTTTTTGTTTTTTTGTTTTTATTTCTGCAATTTCTTGCATTCAAATGATCCCTGTGTGGCCCCGTTGAGCTCATTGTAGAAGCTCTCCTCGACCCCGGCAGGGATTTTGATTGTTACTTTGAGGCTTCCGTCGTCAAGCCATTGTTCACTTTCTATACCAAAATTGCGCAGTATTCCATACGCTTTTCCGGTGTGAACAGCAGGCACAACAACCTCCAGCCTCAGTTTTTCTACACTGATTGGAAGAAATTTCGAAATAGCCTCTACGACCTTTTGAATCTGGTCTTCGGCTTTTCTTAGAGGATCAATATGAACCTTGGACTCTTCCATAGCCGCCTCTATTCTATTGGAGGGGTGTGGATGTCCTGTCTGCGGGTTGAATGCATCCCGCGCAATGAGAGTCGATATCATCTTTTTCTTTTTATCGAGCAACTCTCTTCGCTGATCCGTCGTCAGCTGAATTTCTCCTTTCAGTACTATTTCTTTACCCACTTGTAGCGGATTTGTTGTATTAAATACTTTTTGTAGGTCCGCTTCAGACACTCTTTCGGCTTTTCTGGCGTCAGAATAGACTTCCTGAACCGCCATAAGATCTGACAATTCGACGTCTTCACCTGCTTTTAGAGACTGTGCTTTATCAGAATCAACCAAAACTTCAAAATGTTTCCCGCCAGATGAATACCGGGCGAGGATGGAATTCTCAATACTTACCATTATTCTTTCTTTTTCTTTGAGCCGGACAGTTTTGACATGTAAGTTCTGCAAGCATCTTGTGAAAGTATGTCAAACTTCCCTCCTTTCTCAACATATGCAAGCTCTATATTTTGCTCATTGAAGCGACTGGAATCAGCACTCTGCATACCCTTGAGAGCGAGTTCTATTGCCTGGTCACGAGTCATATCCTGCCTGTAATGCTTCGTAAAATAATCCCGGACCTTGTCAGAATTCTCCCCAATTGCTGCCGCCATATATTCCCAGTAGGAACCTGAAGGATCAGTCTCAAAGAGCCTTGCATCTCCGTCAACACCGCCTATAAGCATGGATGTTCCAAAGGGTCTTACGCCGGCAACTTGTGTGTGAAGCTGCTGATAATCGCAAATTTCCTTTGTAAGAGAATCGACAGCCATCGATTCTTCATAAGTTATTCTGTGAGATTGTGCCATCACTCTGGCTTTGTCCACAATTCTTCTTCCGTCTGCTACAAGACCGGATGTTGCAGCACCTATGTGCTTGTCAACTCTGTATATTTTCTCAATTGAACCCGGAATCATAAGCTTCTCGGACACGTTTTTGTCCGCAGCAAGCAGAACTCCGTCTGCGTATACAATTCCTAAAGATATTGTACCTTTCTTAACAGCTTCCCTTGCATATTCGACCTGATAGAGCCTTCCTTGTGGAGAGAAAACCGTTATCGCACGGTCATAACCCATCATCTGTGGCGGTTGCATAATTTACCTCCTTTTTCTTTTAACGCTACTTTCGTTTTCTGTTTAAGTATTTATCCTTTGTCTTTTTAATGGTGCCGGAAACACCGAGGACTCTGAAAGTCGTCCGTGAGCCTCCAATACTTGTTATTGTGGCAAGTGATGCGATGACTTCAGTAAGGGCTTTGTTTGAACAGCGGACTATTCCGCTGGATGTTTTTGAATCATATTCTATAAGCCAGAGATTTGCATTGCTTGCTCCAAGCTCACCAAGGAAGGAAAGAATTGAATTTAACATTTCGCTGACAATCTGCTTTTCGCTTATTTTGTTCTCAGACAGTAATTCGAATGAGATGTATCGCCAGTTCTCCTTTAGCGTTGGCTTAACTTTGAACTTAACCATTTTTTGTTATACCTTCTTTGACAGTAACACCGCTATGCTTCCGTCTGTTTTTTTCAACAAGCTCCTTTGGGAAACCCATAACAGCTCGCTTTGCCTCGGCATTACTCATACCCAGGACTTCTGCAAGAGCCATCATCTGACGAGGCTGTCTCAGTCCGTACTTGCTTGAGGCTCCGCTTGTCATGAATATGTCCAGCTTGTATTTTCTTGCGAGAAGGAGATTGAATTTTATTTTCGAAATGAGCAGAGACCTTTTTATCCCTGTGAGCTCGAGAATATCCGCAAGGTTTATTTCAAGAGCAACGCTGTTCTTCGAAGCCAGTGCCGCAGAGGACTGGTCTATAAATGCGTGTGAAATGACATCAACAAGAGAGGACTCGGTCGCCGCCCTCATAGCACGAGGACTTTTAGCATTTATCATAAGAATGTCAACAGATTCTCTATTTTTTAGAGCAATTTTCACATCACCTGACTTGTCAGCATTCACTTCGAGAACTGAGAAAATGTCAAGTCCTGAGTTCTTTGAAGCCTCTTTAGCAGTTTCGTAGTGCTCTTTTTTGAAACTATTTCTAAATAGAACTCCGGCTCCACTTATCCCATAACTTTCAAAATCAGGAAAACCTTCCTTCAAGATAACTGAGTTGTGTATGTCGTACATAATTTTCTGAGAACAGGAAGCTTTAAATTAGTTTCCTCTGTTTTTATTTGCAGCCAAGCTCGGTCTCGATTTCTCGACACCGTATCCCTTCTTGTGAAGGCCTCTTCCCCTCTTTCCGGAAGATGTAAGACCTCGATAAACACGCTTCTTGTGCTTGTTTGAGCATATCCAGTTTATTCTGGAATCTGCTACTATTTGGGGATGATAAGGATCTACAAGGATTATTTCGTACCATACGTTTTTTCCGTCATCTCCAACCCAGTAAGAGTTTAGAACTTCAAGGTTCGGATACTTTCTTGAAACCCTGTTTTCCAAAAGTGACTGTAGGCTCTTGCCCGGAGTAACAAAACGGCCGTAGCTTGTCGGTTTCCTTGCAGCCCGAGGTGCAGGACGCTTCCTGCCTCCCTTGGTCATCCTTGTTCTGACAATAGTATAACCGCCCTTTGCACGGTAGCCAAGAGATCTTGCACTGTCTATTCTTGTGGGACCTTCGATTCTTGTGAATCTCTGCTCGGCTCTCCACTTAAGATAGCGCTTCCTCTGAAGCTCAACATTCGGTTTTTTCCATGCCTCTCGCATGTATTTGTAGTATCCCATTTTATGTCTCCGATTTGCACTCAGCATGAAGCATCATAGTACGGATAGGTCATTCTTATGAGCTGTCCAACTTATAAAGCTTTGGGAGAGAAAAATATCTATAAGGACAAATACTAGGAAAGGCTATGGTAAGCCTCGAGGAACTTGAAAAATTTGAAGAGATACTTAAGAATGTAAAAATTACTCCTAAAACCAGAAAGATCTTGAAGAAGATTAGGAATGTTAAAAATATAAGAAGAGGACGGAGACAACAAGATAGACCGCAGGATACAACAGAAATAAGGAGAAGAGCTGAGGAAATTTTGGAGAATTTTATTGACAGCTACATAATTAATGTACTGAAAGAAGCAAGGGAAGATATTGTAAATGATGTAGTTGGAAAAAGAGGCACAGAAGTCCAGATCTTTTTCCATACAAAAGTTGTGAACGAATTAGAGGATAAGAGAGTATTTTCAACACAGAACTGTATTGACTCAATTAAGAGACTTCAGAAAAGAGCTGAGGAAGAAACTGAAATTTCAGAGATTTTGAAGTATTATGAAGCAGCTCTTCATATGAACCAGAAATGCACAATAAACACTTGGACTTATATAAAGTTTATCGGAGAAAACCCTGACGTAGATTACCCAAGCCTTGTTGAAAACCAGTACTGGCAGAAAGGTTCAGGAAAAGAAAATGATGCTAAGAATCTGGAACTCCTTGAACGGGTAGCAAAAGATACGAAAATACCAAAGAAAATACAGGAAATGCTTGCCGGAATTATTAAAGCGAGAAAGTCAGGACGGAAAAAGCTGGCGGTGGCAGAGACACAGTTGTCGGCAGATGTCGCCGCAAAACTTGCTGAACTTATAGAAGAAGAACCAGACATAACAGGGAGAGATGCTTTCGACAAATTATTCCGAGTAGAGGGAATTGATGAAAACAATATAAGAGAAGTTATACGACTGGCCGCGCAGAACCTCATTGAACAGGGAGAAAAGGATTCAGATCTGTACAGGAGCCTTGTAAAGCTGTATGGCAGACCTTCAACAAAAAGGCTTATCTAGAGTAGGCTAAAATATATAACTACAAGATAGCTATTTCTGACTATGACCGTGTTCGGAGACCTATACAGCGGATTTATGGGTATGTTAATTTTTATGTTTGTGGCAATATTAGTGATAAGCCTGATAGCGGCCTTCATAATAATGAAGTACGGAAAAAGGAAGGAGGAAGGAGAGCAGGGAACTACCGCCCAAGCAAAATTTCTGACA
>DVAE01000002.1 GCA_014189675.1 Candidatus Undinarchaeales archaeon SRR5007147.bin71
CACTTTGTGTGCCTAGACCTTCATGGTCGGCCGAAAATGAGATAAAAAGGGCAGCGAGATACTACGGCTGGGCCTCGCAACTTTTGACAGACCTGCAAAAGGTTCCGTACTTGAAGTTAAGCAGTCAGAAGGACTTGGAACCACAATGGACGTCATACTTTATGACGGGACTTTGAAGAAGGGAGACAAGATTGTTGTAGGAACTCTTGACGAGCCTTTAGTTACAAATACTAAGGCGATTTTTCTCCCAAATCCTCTTGCAGAAATTAGAGTTGAGAAAAAATTCAAATCAGTTGACCAAGTTACAGCCGCCACAGGAGTAAAAATTTCGGCACCAGGACTTGAAGAAGTAATTGCTGGCTCACCAGTATATGCAGCCCGTGATGAAGAGGGAATTGAGGAGATGAAAAACCTAGTGAAGTCTGAGTTAGAAGAAATCCAGATTGAAACGGGGGAAACCGGAGCCTTCGTTAAAGCAGATACCTTGGGCTCATTAGAAGCTCTTGTAAGACTTCTGACTGAGGAAGGGATAGCTGTAAGGAAGGCCGAAGTCGGAGCAATTTCCAAGAAAGATATAACAGAAGTTGGTGCTTTGAAAGAGGAGAGCCCTGAAAATGCAGTTATATTTTCCTTCAATGTCAAACTGCTTCCAGGAGTTGATAAGGATGTTTACGACTTTGGAATAAAAATATTCGAAGGAGGAGTAGTTTACAGCCTCATTGATGATTACAAAGAATGGGAGAAGGAAGAAATTGAAAGAAGGAAGGAAAATGCTCTGAAAGACAGGACTCTTCCAGGGAAAGCCAAATTTATGAAAGGTATGATATTCAGGCAGAACAAGCCGGCAGTTGTTGGTCTTGAAGTATTAGGAGGAAGTCTGACACCCAAGTGTGAGCTAATGAATCAGGAAGGAATTACTATTGGAACCATAAAGGAAATGCAGAAAGAGGGAGATACTGTCCAAAAAGCTACGATGGGAGATCAAGTTTCAGTATCAATAGACGGCGCGTCTGTTGGGAAGAATATTTTTGAAGGAGATGAATTCTATGTGAAAATGGCCCCGAGCGAAGCAAGAGAAATGAGGGAGAAACTTGCGGACATTCTGACAGGTTTTGATATAGCAATTCTTGAAGAAACTGAAAAAATTTCCAGGAAGAAGTAATATTGGGGAACAACAAAGCCTTAAATATCACAAAGCTTATTAAGCTGTACACCACCTTTTAGGGAGTTACTATGAAAGTTGTTATTGGGAATACAAAGACAGGAAAGGCTTACTCTGTTGAAACAGATCTAAGCAATTTTACTGGGAAGAAAATCGGAGACGCAGTCAAAGGCGAAGTACTGAACCTGACAGGCTATGAGCTTGAAATAACAGGTGGTTCAGACGCCAGCGGCACTCCAATGAGGCGTGATGTTTCCGGAGCCACTTCCAGAAAACTTCTCCTTTCAAAGAGCACGGGATTCAGGGGAAAGAGAAAAGGAGAACGAAGAAAGAAGAGAATACACGGAAATATTGTTTCGGGAAATATAGTCCAGCTCAACACAAAAGTAGTCAAGGAAGGAAAGGAAGCTCTGGACAAACTTCTCGCACCGGCTGCTGAAGAGGCGCCATCTGAAGAAGGGACAGATGAAGTAAAGGTTGAAGAAAAACCTGAGAAAGAGCCACTTGAAGAGAAGAAAGAAGAAGCGCCTGCTGAAGAAGAGAAAAAGGAAGAAGCTTCTGAGGAAAAAGAGGAAGAAAGTTCAGAAAAAACAGAGGAAGAAAGCGACAAAACGGCCGTGGAGGGCTGATTAGTGTCGCTTCCAGAACTTACTATTGGGCTTGTGGGACATGTGGACCACGGCAAAACTACACTTACGAAGAGACTGACAGGTGTCTGGACAGACAGGCATTCTGAGGAACTTAAGCGGGGAATTACAATACGGCTTGGATACGCCGACGCAACATTTTACAAATGCAAGGACAGCAAAGGAAATATTTTTTACACAGCTCAGGAGAAAGACAAGCTCTGTAAAGGAAAGGCAACAAAAGTGCGCTCAGTAAGTTTTGTTGATGCCCCAGGACACGAAACTCTTATGGCGACAATGCTTTCAGGAGCGTCAATTATGGACGGAGCCCTTTTGCTCGTTTCCGCGAACGAAGATTGTCCACAGCCTCAAACAAAAGAACATTTGATGGCTTTAGAGATTGTGGGAATAAAGAACATAATAATAGTACAGAATAAGATAGACCTTGTTACAGAAGAAAAAGCTATCGAAAATTACAAGCAGATAAAAGAATTTGTGAAAGGAACGGTCGCTGAGAAGGCGCCAATAATACCTGTTTCGGCTGAGCACGGAACAAACCTTGATGTTTTGATAGAAACTATTCAAGATGACATTCCAGGAGCAGAATCAAAGAAAGGCGCAAAGCCTCGGATGTACATTGCCCGTTCATTCGACATAAACAAGCCGGGCTCAGATCCAGTTAAAATGAGAGGAGGCGTAATAGGGGGAGCGCTTGTCGAAGGAGCCTTGAAAGTCGGAGATGAGATAGATATAGGACCGAACCGAGATGGAACATTCATACAAACAAAAATTGTTAAACTCACAGCCGGAGGAGACGAAGTGAAATCAGTAGAAAGAGGTGGAACTTTTGGAATTGAAACAGGACTTGATCCAGGTCTGACAAAAACAGACAAAATGGCTGGAAGAATAGCGGGGCATACAGGAACACTTACAAAATCAGTAAAAACCATAAATATGGAGGTTCATCTCCTGGACAGGGCCGTAGGTTCGGAAGAGGAATTGGAGATTAAACCGCTTTCAAAGCACGAGCCTCTGATGCTAAACATAGGAACCTCAACGAATGTAGGAATAGTTCAGTCAGGTGGGAAGAAAGGTCAGTATGAATTCAAGCTAAAATTCCCGGCATGTGTTGAAACGGGGAGCCGTATAACGATAGCAAGAAGATACGGCTCGAGATGGCGACTTATTGGATACGGAATAGTGAGATGAGGGATATTTTTTATAAGTGACACGTTTAATTAATAATATGAAAGTCAACAAGGTTATTCTGGATACGAATGCTCTCCTGATTCCAGGAAAGAAAGGTGGAAGAGATATTTTTAGCGACCTTGAGCACTTCCTTGGAAGCTATGATGCTCTAATTCCGAGTTTTGTTGCTGATGAAGTGAGAAAACTTTCTGAGACAGGAAGAGGACAGACAAAAACTGCTGCAAAGCTTGCTCTGAACCAGATAATTCCAAAAGCCAGACTTGTTGAGGTGGACAAAGGTCAGAGGACTGTGGACAGCGCAATACTGGCCTTCGCGCAGAAGAGTGGAGCCTATGTATACACCAATGATCGTGGACTTCGAGACAGAGCAAAAAAACGGAATATACTTACGATTTACATAAGCCAGAAAAAATATCCAAAGAAATCTAGACATCCGAAGGCTTAAACATAAGGCTTATATATTACGCGTAATATTAAAAAAGAGTTCTATAATCTAAGATGTATCAATGAGTATAATATACGTAGCACCACTGGCAGCTGTTTCCGGATTATTGTTTGCAGCATATCTCATACTTGATGTGAGAAAGCATGACAAAGGAACTCCGAAAATGCAGGAGATAGCATCTGCCATAAGTGAGGGTGCGATGGCATATCTGAACAGGCAGTACAGAACTATTGCAATATTTACAGCACTTATCGCGCCAGTACTATATTACGTCCTTAGCTGGCAGACAGCAGTAGGTTTTGTTGCCGGGGCAATTATGTCTGCGCTTGCAGGATATATAGGAATGGCAATATCTGTTGCAGCAAATGTCAGAACAGCTTCTGCAGCAAAATCTGGATTGAAAGATGCACTTGCAGTTGCTTTCCGCGGAGGAGCAGTAACTGGAATGGCAGTCGTTGGTCTTGGACTTCTTGGAATCAGTGGATTCTATATGTGGTTTGGAAACGCTACACTCCTCATAGGCTTTGGATTCGGAGCATCACTTGTTAGTTTGTTTGCCCGAGTTGGAGGCGGAATATTCACAAAAGCTGCAGATGTCGGAGCAGACATGGTCGGGAAGATAGAAGCAGGAATACCTGAAGATGATCCAAGAAATCCTGC
>DVAE01000019.1 GCA_014189675.1 Candidatus Undinarchaeales archaeon SRR5007147.bin71
ACACGGCCTGAAGATAGCAGAACTCTCTAAAAGAACCAAAAACTTTCTAAAAAAATCCCTAGTTCCATACGCCTCTCTCGGCAATCCAATAGATTTGACTGGTGTTGCAAATGAGAAGCACTATGCAGCAGCTATAGACGCCTGTATGGCTGATTCAAATGTAGATTGTATCCTAGTTATTCTCCTCTTACAACCTCCTAATGTCAGCTCAGATGCCATTGAGACTCTCATTGAAATTAATTCTCAGCACCGAAAACCAATGCTTGTTTGTAGCGCAGGTGGCCGCTACACAAAAACCCATACTGACATTCTGGAGGACTCAGGGATTCCTGTCTTTCCAACCCCTGACAGAGCCTCAAAAGCAATGGCAGCCCTTTACAAGTATTCAAAAATTAAAAATTAAAACTTAAATACACGGAGTCCATATACGCTATGTGGGAGAATGAAGTTAAAGATAATACTTGCAACATTTGTGTTATTCCTAGTGATTGCTAATCCTGTCCTTGCTGAGAGTGATCTGCAGACACCAAGAACCGGCGATTCTTTCAATCCCGGAGATTCTATTCTAATTACAGGAAGTCTTACTTCATCATCAAGTGTTGCAGGAGCTACTGTTGAGATTTACGCCTATAGCAGGGAACTTAATCAGAGAATTCCAATCCTGTCAAAATTCTACAGTTTCACTGAAGATGTTCCTGTCACAATATCTCAGGTAAACCAGGGTGTTCTTAGTTGGACAGTTTCTCAGGATTCTCGTTCCTCAAGCGACTGGGTAATATACACTAATGTTTCAAAAGGTGTACAAGTTTACTCTCTCGCCTCCTCCGGGGAGTTTGAAGTTTCTTCCGAGCTATCACTTTCTTACGGTGTAAATACTTACAAATTCAATCTCGGGGAGTCCCTAACAGTAACTGGAACTGTTCTCGGAATTGGGGGAAATCCGGTCGATGGAACTGCTAAAATAAGCTTTTTAGAGACAGTCCTTGGAACTTCTTCTACGGACTTTTCTGATATCTCGGGTGGCTACTTTGTATATTCAAAAGCTTTCACAAGTTCCTCTGACGAAGGCAGTTTCGATGTAACTATCTCAGCCGAAGATAGGAATAATAACAGCGCTCTCGCTGGAAGCTTCTCAGTGACGGTTACAAATGATCTGTCCCTGTCCTGCGTCATTTCAACTAAGGATATAGAGCCTGGAGGTCCCATTTCAATAACCGGAGAACTGAAAGATATACATGGAAATACTCTTTCTGGAGTTAGCGTAACTGGTCTTATAACAGACCCTGCATCAGCGGACACTTTGAGGCAGGACGGAGTAACAGATGGAAATGGAAGGTACGGCCTCGATTTCACTCTTCCCAAACTCGGAATGGCAGGTCTTTACAGAGTCAGCGTTGACGCCACCGATTCTAGATCTAATGAAGGCCAGTGCGATATGAGCTTTGATTTGGAGGGCTCTCGTTCTCTGAAAGCAGACCAGCTCAAGCTTAACGGAACAACACATTATTCTGGTGACGATGTCATTCTTGACCTTAAAATTGAAAATGACGGAAATGTCGATATCGATGGAGTCGTTAAACTCTATTTTGGCGATGACGAGGTCCACACTTTTGATATATCAATAGAGCGCGCAGAGACAAAGGAAATTTCCGAGACCTTTTTACTTGATACAAATCCTGGAACTCATATTGTGAAGTTGCTTGTTATTGTGCAGGGTCAGACTCTTCTCGAGAAATCTCTTGGTAGCACAGTCGACGTACTGGAACGGAAAGAACCTGAAAAATTCAAGCTAAAAACAACTCATATAATATCTGGATTGATTATTTTTCTCATAGCATACGTAATAATTTTTTACTGGAAGGACGCTCGTGATTATCTCTGGCAAAGACAACACAAAAGGCACCTGAAAAAACACTGAGTACTACGCGCCTTTTATTTTGGTTATCAGTTTTACTGTTCCGACTAATATAAGATAACTGGCTACAAGAAAGTTCAGTGAATTCGGATATAAGAATATAAGTACACCGAAAAAAATCATAAGAGCGGGTGCGATAAGCTCCCCGATTCCGACTTTTCTCAAGAGCCTGTGAATATTCATTCCTAGTCTCTTGAAACTTCTGTGTTTATATAATGCTTTCGTTTTTTGTTAACAGGCCCGCCGAGATTTGGGAACCAATCTTTTTCCCTCGTCACTTCGTTCCTCAGCAAAAACATTGATGAAAAATACAATAAGTGTTATCTACTCTGATTCGCAGATATAATTAACAGGCCCGCCGAGATTTGAACTCGGGTTACAAGCTCCGCAAGCTTATGTGATATCCAGGCTACACTACGGGCCTATGAGATAAAAACTGTTTCTCTGCTGTTATATATCTTTCAGGTATCAGTAGCCACTTGAGGTATAAATCGGAGTTGAGCAAACACACTTCGGTTTCAGAAGGTCATTGAGCTCCTCACAAGTATATTCTGTTACATTCTTCGGACAGACCGGGCAGTCCTCAACTGGCGGACAGTCCTCGACTTCCGGGCATACTATTATTTCAGGACAGACAGTCTCAGGACAGCTGATATCTGGGCACTCAGGTGCTGCAGCCAATCCATACTGGTATCCAAAATATCCTCCTCCAACTACACCGATAACGAGCATCAGAGTTGCTGCTTTTCCAGGAATCATCTCCAAAAAAAGATCTACAACATCAAGTATACCGAAAAAATCTACTTTTTCTTTTTTCTCCTTTCTCTTCTTTGCCATGAGTATCACTACGCACTGTATCTCTTTAAATCCTTCTCTTATTTAATTACATTAGGCAAAGTATTTTTAAAAGAGCGTTTTATTGTGATAGTATGAATTGGGATTTAAATTTTGAAAGGCTAGAAGAGGATTTATGTTCTCTAATAGAGATTCCAAGTGTTTCCGGAAATGAACAGGCAATCTCAAATTTTATTCGGGATACATTAAAAAAATCAGGCTTAAAACCAAAACAGGATGAAATGGGGAACGTCCTTATTCATATTAATGGGAAGCACAAGGGGAAGCATGTTATTCTAAATGGTCATCTGGATACAGTCCCTCCTGGAAAAGGATGGAAAGGAGATCCATATAAAGCAAGACAGGCCAATGGTAGAATTTACGGTCTTGGTTCTGCTGACATGAAGGCAGGGCTTTCCATAATGATGGAGCTTTCCCGTATTTTTCATTCACTAAAACGAAACTTTTGCGGAAAAGTTACTTTTGCATTTACTGTCGGAGAAGAAGTTGAAGATCACAAGAGGCACGGTGCCTATCATATAACTAAGGATATGAAGGGTGATTTTGCCCTGGTTCTTGAGCCGTCCCAGCAGGATGATTCCAAGAAAATATGTGTGAAAGTTGGTAACGGCGGACGCTGTATCCTGAAGGCTAAGATACACGGAAAGGCAGCCCATTCAAGCAGACCCTTCCTTGGAGTAAATGCATTGGAGATCGGCTCTCTAGTAGTCAACAGAATTAGAACAGAAGCTCCTAAAATTAAAGAATTTAAAATTAAAGAACTGGGTGTGAGTTTCAGACCTGGCTTTTCTGTTACAAAAATAAGTGTTGATGGCAATCCCTCTAATGTTATACCTGACTATTGCGAGTTAACAATCGACCGAAGAACAGTTCCAGGAGAAAAACGGACAGAAATTATTAAACATGTTCGTTCTATTTTGGAATCCGTAAAAAAAGAAAGTGGTATTAAATTTAAATATGAGCTTAAATTACTTGGCTATCGAAGACCGGTTTTAATGCCACTTGACTCGAAATTATTGAAAACACTCATGGAAAAAGTAGAGAAGAGATATTCTTATACTCCACGATTATTGTTTTCACTTGGAACATCTGACGCTGGATATTTCGAAAAAGGGGGTACACCTACCATATCCTTCGGACCAGGAGATTTACACCATATCCATAAAGCGAATGAGCACGTTTCTAGGGCGGGGCTTCGCGCATATGCGCTGATTTGTATGGATATGATTTCAGATGTATGCGAGGCAGGAAAATAGTTTCGTGGGGAAGATTGTATGAGAAAATATCTAAAACGACCAAAAGTAGGCTTGGAAGTAGAGTTGTTTACTCTGGATAATACTGGAAATCCAGTTCCTGCTGTAGATAGGTTGATTAAGAATTGCCCTGTGCAGAAAAGGCAGTACGCAATCCAGAGAGAATATGCAAAACACCTGCTCGAGATTGGTGCCTTTCCAACAATACAAGTTAGAAATCTTGCCTTAAGTTTCCTTGAAAATTTAGAGGCAGTTGCAGAGACTGCCGAAGAAATGGATTTACTTCTATATCCTCTGGGAACCTATCCTGGAAAATTTACATCAGAAGTCAGAAGAGACTATCCTTATGTCGCAAAAGAGAAAGTTCTTGGTGAACCATTCAAAAATATAGCTCCGAAGGTCGCAGGCTTCCATTTCCACTATGGTCTTCCAAGAGGAGTTCTCAATCGCTCGACATATGAGCTTAGAATGACAAAAAATTCACAGGCGAGGGAGGCCTTTTTGAGTGCATATAATTTCTTAATAGCGGCTGATCCTGCTCTGACTACTTTTATGCAGTCTTCACCTTTCTTTGAAGGGAAGCTCTTAGGGAAGGACAGCAGAACCTTACTGTATCGTGACATGAAAAGCAAAGTTAATGATGAAATTATAAGAGGAATTTACAGAGAAGAGAGAACTTTTGGAAGAATTCCGCGTTATGCTAATACTGCTGCAGACTTAAATTTCCTTGTTGAAAAACGTAGAAGT
>DVAE01000020.1 GCA_014189675.1 Candidatus Undinarchaeales archaeon SRR5007147.bin71
AAAATGATATTCAGGTGCATCAAGGTATGGTGGATATTTTTACAAGCCAGGTACGTTTTTTAGTCCCTATTCATGAGCTGGGACACTGGCTTGGTGC
Source organism: Candidatus Undinarchaeales archaeon SRR5007147.bin71 (assembly GCA_014189675.1). Taxonomy (GTDB): domain Archaea; phylum Undinarchaeota; class Undinarchaeia; order Undinarchaeales; family Undinarchaeaceae; genus Undinarchaeum. The sequence goes on from DVAE01000020.1 coordinate 98, forward strand.
AGGAGAGCGTTATGATGCACCTGCGTGGAGGTGGAACATGTGGTGGCAGGCCGGCATAGATCAATATTCTATAATGGGAACAGACGCAGGTAACCCTTTCCCAAACACATTCGACGCTCCAACTTTGATGAGGGTTGAGAAAATGGAAGGCTGGATTACTCCACTGGTTCTGACCAATTACTGGACAGCACCAGTTGGAACTTACGACCTCAGACCATTGCTCCAAGGAGATGCTATCCATATAAAGCACTGGATCGCTTCGGACTATGTTCTTGAATACCGGACAAATCATCCTGTAGTTTCGGTTTGGGAGAGAAATATAGAACCTGCTGTGCTTGTCACTAAATGGGTAACTTCGTGGGATACCACTACAATAGTGGCCCTCTTGACGGAAGAAGGAGATAGCATTACACTTGTGGACTTAAAGATCACACTTGACGAAATTACAGAAAGCATGGGCTCGGGATGGACAACACGAATTAAAATAGAAGAACAAAGCTCCGGCAATGGAGCAATATTGAAAGCAACGGCAATTACATATGAAGGGGAAGACGCTATTGATGGCTATGACGAGATATCTCGCCACCTAAATGTTTATCCAAATTTGGACTTACACGCAACAGTAACTTACAACGGAAATGAGTATCATGTAGGACCGGATTATGATAACTTTGTGTATGATTGCCCGGACTTTGCACAATGCTCAAGAGATTCATACGCAGTCGAATGGATGTTCTTCCCAGACGATGCGGAGGCGGAGTACTATGTAACTGATCACGACACAGGAGCTCTAAATCTTGATAATCCCGTAGATATTGGATATACAATACAATATTTTGATCTTGACGAAGAGGGCAGACACATGACCAAAGAATATGAGGGTGACATAACAAACAACGCAGGCAAATACACAAGCAAGTTCTACACAACACCAGACACAGACAGCTTCATACTAGCGTATGACAAGCAAGCGGATAGCCCAGCAAACCAGAAAGATTTTGAAACCACCCTTGTAGATATTGAAATCCTAGACAGACTAGACCTTTACAACATGGGCGAAAGTATCATAGTTGATACAATGATGACTCCTGGCGAAGAACAACTGCCTCTTGGGGAAGCCCCAGAAGGCGATGAAGAAGGTGAGCCAACTGACGGCTTGGGTGGATTTGACACCGGCGGCGTGGGCGGCGGCTTGCAATAAGTTCTTAACATAAACTATAAAACTCTCCCTCCTAAAACATTTTCTATGATTGATATCAGCTTTCTCAGAGACAATCCTGAGCTTTTCAAGGACGACCTCCGCAAGAGAAAAGAGCCACAGAACATCGTTGATGATGTCCTAAAACTCGACAAGGAATGGAGAAATCTTCTCACAGGCCGAGACAATCTCAAAGCAGAGAGGAACAGCGTAAATCTTGAGATAGCGAAGCTCAAACAGGCCAAAAAGCCAGCAGAAAAGGAAATAAAGGCAATGCAGGCTATCGCCTCTAAAATCAAGAAGGCAGATGAAAAAACCGAGAAAAAACTCACAGAACGCGATGAACTTCTCTGCACACTTCCAAATCTGATGCACGATTCCGTCCCTCCCGGAGAAGACGACAAGGACAATGTAGTCATAAAAACAGTCGGCAAAAAAACTGCATTAAAAAACCCCCTAGACCACATAGACCTTGGTCTGAAACACGATCTTTTCGACACAGAAAGAGCCGCAAAAACTTCTGGGGCAAGATTCTACTTCCTAAAAAACGAAGGAGCCGAACTTGAAATGGCTCTTGCCCAGTACGCAATGAAAGTCATGATAAAAGAGGGCTTCACTCCAATGATTCCACCCGTCCTCGTAAGAGAAGAGGTAATGTACGGTGTCGGAATGCTTCCTAAATCCAGAAATGAGATTTTCAAAATAGAAAATGAAGACCTCTACTTAGTTTTGACAGCAGAGCACTCCATCGGCGGCTACTTAATGAACGAAACCTTCGAAAAGACGGAGCTCCCAATTCGTCTTGCCGGTCTCTCCAGCTGTTTCCGCACAGAAGCGGGAAGCCACGGTCGCGATACAAAAGGAATCTTCAGAGTTCACCAGTTTCAGAAAGTTGAGATGTTTTCATTTACAGAGCCCGAAAAGTCCTGGGATGAACATGAAAAACTCCTGGAAGTAGCCGAAAAACTCGTAAAGGACCTTGAAATCCCTTACAGAGTTGTAAACATCTGCACAGGAGATTTGGGAAATGTTGCATCAAAGAAATACGACATAGAAGCATGGCTTCCTGGACAGGGCAAGTACAGAGAAATAATTTCCTGCTCTAACTGCACAGACTACCAGGCACGTCGCCTCAATATCAAATACAGACCACAAGCTGGAGAAAAGGGAATTCCACTTCATACCCTTAACAGTACAGCTCTCGCCCTCGGAAGAACAATCGTCGCAATTCTTGAAAACCACCAGCAAGCAGATGGAACAATAAAAGTTCCAAAAGTTCTGCATCCATACATGTCTACAAAAGTAATTGGCAAGAAATAAAAATTCTCCACTTTTGAGAAAAATGAACAATCAAGAAAAATTAGATCAGATACGCAAAAACATTCTTGAAAACACAAACTTGGCTCTCAGAGAAAGCGCCACAAATCTCGTTTTCGGAAAAGGAAATTCAGATGCTGAAATACTTCTAATCGGCGAAGCCCCCGGAGAAAAAGAAGACCTGCAGGGAATTCCCTTCGTCGGTCGAGCTGGAAAAGAGCTCGACAAACTTCTTCACATGATAAATCTCTCTCTCGAAGAGGTTTACATCGCTAATATTCTAAAATACAGACCTCCAAAGAACCGAGATCCGAAGCAAAGCGAAATAGAAGAACATACTCCTTACTTAATAGAACAAATAATGGCAATCCAACCAAAAATTATCGTAACTCTCGGCAATTTCGCAACAAAATTCGTCCTCGCCGGCTTTGACTCAAATAAAATGAAGGAAATAGATGGAATCTCAAAACTCCGGGGAAATCCTGTCAAAGTTTCCGTCGATAGCGCTAAATTCACAGTAATCCCAATTTACCATCCTGCTGCCATACTCTACAGACCGGCCTGGCGAGAACAGCTTGAAGAAGATTTCCAAAAAATTGGACAAGTCCTCCAGGAAAAAGATAAGTACAGTGGTGAACAATAAAAATTATGAGCATCGACCTGCTTGCCTACGCAATATTTTCAGTAAAAGTAATTCTCTTCGTTCTTTTTTTCGCTATCGGACTCTCTATTTTAAAACGTTTCAAATAAATAAAATTTCCTTACTTCCGCAAATGCTTCGGATTTTCCTTATGGTGAGTTCTTAAACCACCACTAAATTTCTTCGGAATATGCTTTAGTTCATGTATCAAAACATTGTCTTGTTTCTCCTTTGAAAGTTTGTCATATCTTTCAGAGAGAACTTCTATTACATAGCGGGGCGGCATGAAGAGAGCCATCTGCCAAATTTTCGGAAAACTCCAAATTCTAGCTAATATTCTCTTCGATTTTGATCCGTGACTCCGAAAACAGTATATTTTGCTCGGATCTACATTAGAAAAACCATTCTCCGTTATAAGCTCAACAAGGCGTTTTTTTACGTCAGGAGCCGGCTCGTACTTAATAACCATACTAGCGATTAGCAATACTGAAATATATAAGTGAGGAATCTATAGTCCTAGCTATGGTAGTAGCCTCGGACTTAGTATTGGCGGCTGGTAATGAATACATACAGTCCGCTTTTTATGCGATGATAACTATCATCGCCGCGATAGCTATGCGATACCTTACCGGAACTCTCTTAGGTACTATTCTCGGAAAGTTCGGCAGAGGTCGTGTCCTCGTGGCCAAAGTCGGTTCAATTCTCTCGTTTATCATTCTCCTCTTTGGTCTTAGCGCGGCACTTTCACCACTAACAATACTTGCGCCATATCTTTCACTAATCAACAAAGTACTCCACACAATAATTATAATAATTGCCATCAGAGTTGCGATGCTCCTCACAGACAAAGCGATAGATCGCTGGGTAAAGAAGTGGGCAGAAAAAACAGAGGACACAACAGACGACCAGATAATAGCACTTCTTCATAAACTGACAAAAGCTATTGGAATAATAATCGCTGGTGTAATAATACTTGATATATGGGGAGCAGACATAGGTCCTCTACTGGCATCTCTTGGAATAGCCGGTCTTGCAATTGCCTTCGCAATGCAGAGCACCCTTGGAAATCTCTTCGGTGGCGTTTCAATTATAGTTGACAGGTCTGTCAGACCTGGAGACGTTGTTGAAATTGACACAACAATGGGAACTGTCGAGGACGTCGGACTGAGAAGCACAAGAATAAGGACTTTCACAAACGAGCTTATTGTAATTCCAAACGGACAGGTAGCTGACGCAAAAATCATAAATCACATACTTCCAAGCAAGAGAGTTCGTCTTGACATCCCCTTCGGTGTGGCATACGGAAGTGATGTTGACAAAGTAAAGAAAACAGTTATCAAAGCTGTTGAAAAAATTGAAAACGTCCTAAAAGAGCCAAAGCCAATGGTCAGGTTCACCAATATGGGAGACAGCGCCCTCGAATTCAAAGTTTACATCTGGATAAACCGCTTCCAAAACAAATTCTTTGTGAAAGACATTGCTAATACAACAATATACAAAGCTCTCAATAAGTCAAAGATTGGAATACCATTCCCTCAAATGGACGTACATCTGAAAAAATGAGTCCAAACAATAAGGCAGAAGATTTCATGACAAAGAATCCGGAGACTGTAAGTCCGGATGCAGTCTTAGAAGATATTCTTCTTAAAATGAAAGAACGAAGACGCGACGGACTTCTTGTGGTCAAGGAAAAAAGCCTCGTCGGAATCCTCTTTTACGTTGACACACTTCTTCAGAGTCCAAAAACAAAAGTCAATGAAGTTATGGAGAAAAAAGTTATTGCAGTTCCACCTGAAATGGATATGCAAGGAGTTGCAAGGCTCATGTTTAGACGAGGCTTTTCAAGACTTCCAGTCGTTGATAAACAGGGAAAACTTCTTGGACTTCTGAGAAACTACGATGTCATAAGAGCAAGTATAGAGCGCGTAACACCAAAGAAGATAGAAACAACGAAAAAAATGATTTCAGCCATTCACAAAGTTGGCATATCAACAAAAAGAGAAGAAATAAAAATTCAAACACTAATCCCGACCCAGCCAAAAGTATATTTAGATGAGCTCCGTGCCAGAGAATACGAATTACAGAAGGGTCTTGCAGAACCAATCCTCATTATCAGAAATGGTTCCAGAGAAATATTAGTTGACGGTCATCACAGAGTCGTTGCCGCCGGAAACCTAAAAATACAAAAGATGAAAGCCTATGTTATCACTCTCGACAAAGAGATATCTCTGGGTCTCGAAAAAAACGCCGAAAAACAAGGACTAAAAAACCCGAAAGATATTGAAATTGTTGACGGATATTCTCCTTATGCCTTGCCAATTGTTCTTGAAAATGGCGAGGTGAAGAAACTTGTCTAAATTCTCTATACTCTACTGGGACAATACTGCGTCGATGAATATTTTTGAGCATTGCTCAGAGATAGGGCTCGAAGATATATGCCTAAAATTAGAAAAAGAGGCTATGTTTCTTGATGAGCCTGATTCCAAGACCGAAGTTTTCATAGCCGCTTCCAGTCACTATAGCTCGGCAGGAAAACCCGCTCTTGTAACTCATCCAACAGGAAAGTGGGGGAAAGCGGAGCTCGGAGGAGAAGAGCGAACACTCTCTATGTCGTGTCCAGCAGGCCAGAAAAAAGGACTCCAATACCTTGCGCTAACTGCC
>DVAE01000021.1 GCA_014189675.1 Candidatus Undinarchaeales archaeon SRR5007147.bin71
GAAGAGGGCGCTGAAGGAGCCAAGGAAGAGGGCGCTGAAGGAGCCAAGGAAGAGGGCGCTGAAGGAGCCAAGGAAGAGGACGGAAAAGAAAAGAAAGAGGGAGACAAGTAAGCTTTAAATAAGGCCTCTTTCATAGTTTAGACTCATCCGACGTACTACCATTTGGTAGGAGGACATATGGAGCAAAAACACGTACAAGAAGCAATCAAACAAGCCCGTGAAAATTCCAAAAAGAGGAATTTTTCCCAGACTTTTGACTTAGTTGTATCTCTAAAGGATTTTGACCTCTCTAAACCGGAGAACAAAGTCAAGGAAGAAGTTGTTCTGCCGGCAGGTCGAGGGAAGCCTGTCAGAATTGGAGCAATTGCTGAGGGTGAACTCGCAGAAAATGCTAAAAAATCAGGCATTGAAATTATAGTTAGCAAGGCAGACCTTCAGAAGATGCAGGATGACAAGAAATCTGCAAAAAAACTTGTAAATCAGGTTGATGTTTTCATAGCCTCCCCAGATCTCATGGCAGAGGTTGGAAAGACTCTGGGTCCGCTTCTAGGCCCACGAGATAAAATGCCAAAACCACTTCCACCGACGGCCCCTCTTGAAGCTTTTATACAGAGGACAAACAAGGTCGTTAATGTAAGGACAAGAGACCAGCCAATAATCCAGTGTCTTGTCGGTACTGAGGCTATGAAGGATGAGGAAATAGGCCAGAATCTTATGGCTGTTCTTACTGTTCTTGAAAACAAACTTCCTAAGGGCCTCGGAAATATAAAAGCCGCTTATGTAAAACTTACGATGGGCAAGCCTGCACTTATTGGCGGAAGCAAAATACAGGAAGATTCTGAGGGAGGCGAAGAATAATGAGGGAAGGCGATGTTCCTCAGCAGAAGGTAGATCTCGTCAATGAGCTTGTCAGTTTAATAAATGAAAATTCAGTTGTCGCGCTTTTAGATATTACAAATCTTCCTTCAAAACAACTTTTGCAGATGAAGCACGCCCTTCGTGGCAAGGCTGTAGTGAGAATGGCAAGGAAGAGTTCTATTTTACGTGCTCTCGAGCAGACAGACGGAAAGGGACTTGTTGAGTATTTGAAAGGAATGCCTGCTATTCTTGTCTCTTCAGAAAATCCCTTCATGCTTTCAAAAATTCTGAAAGAAAGCAAAGCGACCGCCCCTGCAAAAGAGGGCACAACTTTGAATAAGGATATAGTAATTCCTGCAGGTGAAACTTCCTTTGCTCCTGGTCCTATCGTAGGCGAAATGCAAACAATGGGAGTTAAAGCAGCAATCGAGGGCGGAAAAGTTGTTGTAAAAGAAGACTCAGTTCTTGCAAAAGAAGGAGAAGTCGTGGACAAACAAAAGGCGGATCTTATGGCGAAACTTGAACTTGAGCCAGTTGAAATTGGTCTTGGGATGCTTGCAGCATATGAAAATGGTTTAATTTTCACTTCAGATGTTCTTGACATAGATACTGAGGAAACTCTGGGTCAGCTTGCAGCTTCAGTTGCAAATGCAATCAGTCTTGCCTACAGTATCAAATATCCAACAAGCGATAATATTGAAATGTTCATAAAAGAGGCATTCGTACAGGCAAAGGGTCTTGCCATGGAAGCAGGTTATATGTGCAGTGCGACCTCCGAGGACTTACTGAAACAGGCAGCAGGAGAGGCTTCTGCCCTAGAAAGCAAAGTTCCAGAAGCTCCAGCAGAGGATTCAAAAGAAGAATCAGAAGAGAAATCTGAGGAGGCTTCTTCTGAGGAAGAGCCTAAAGCTGAAAAAAGCGAAGAAACTCCAGAAGAGGAAAAGAAGGAAGAAAAATCTGAAGCCCCTGAAGAAAAGCCAGCAAAGAAAGAAGCTCCAGCAGAAGAGCCAGCAAAGGAAGAAGCGCCTGCAGAGGAAGCTTCCCCTGAAGAATCTAAAGAGGAAACTCCAGTAGAAGAAAAAACAGAAGAAGAGCCAGCAAAGGAAGAAAAGAAGGAAGACTCTAAAGAAGAAAAAGCAATTGAAGAGCAGTCAACTGAGGATCTTCTTGCGCAAAACGAAGAAGAGATTAAGAAAGAGAAAAAAGAAACAGGATAATTATAGTGCCAATATCCACATAAAGTAGCCACTGAATATCCAGAAGACTGGAATACTTATGAGTGGCTCGAGCATTATGTTAAGAATCTTTTTCGGCATTGTCCTGCCCATCAAGACACCTATCACTATAGAGCTTCCCCATTTTACGACGCTCACAACGAAGCCGAGCATCGGCCAGCCGAGCAAATTCACAATATATGCTCCGTAAAATGAGGCCAATGTTACCATCGGCACAAGCGTGAAGAAGCTTACAATCATCATTGTCATATCCTTTCTCAGTATGAAGTGCGCCGGAAGTATTGACAGAAGACCTATGACGAAAGTCGGTCCAAATCCAAAGGCCATAGCAATTACAGTCAATATAAGATTGGATATCGAAAATCCCGGAACATAGAAGAACAGAAGCTCGCTTACGAAGAGCATCATCACAAATGCAAAGAGCCATAGCGATGCCATTGTTATGCTATTTCCCGGAAGGGCGGCAAAAATAGACATCATCGTAATTGACATGTTGCAATTATCGCGAGAATTGTATAAATAATCACTCCTTGTTTTCTTTGTGAGAACTTTATTAAACGCCAATATCATATGGTGAGTTATGGATTTGAAGCGCCTTAAGGAGGATTTAAAGCGTAAAACAGACAAAGACCCTTCAAGCTATTATGCAGTCTCTGTTCTCGAGGAGAAGGGCTTCCGCAGGGAAAAATGTGTAAAATGCTCGAAATTTTTCTGGACTGCATCAGACAGCAGTCTCTGCGGGGATCCTGAGTGCTCGGGCAGCTATACTTTCATAGGTGATCCTCCTACAAAAAACAAGCTTGATTTTATACAGGTCTGGAAAAATTTCTCAAAATTCTTCAATAAGGCAGGTTACGAGTCAATAAATCGCTATCCAATCGTTGCCCGCTGGCGAGATGATGTTTACTGGAATAATGCATCTATATACAATTTTCAGCCCCACGTTGTTTCAGGGGAAGTTGAGCCTCCTGCCAACCCACTCGTTGTTCCGCAGCTGTGCGCAAGATTTAATGATATAGATAATGTCGGAGTTACCGGAAGACATTACACTTCCTTCGTTATGATTGGCCAGCATGCCTTTACTCCTCCTGACAAATTTGAGCAGGACAAATATTTCAGAGATATTTTTGACTGGCTTGTAAAAGGAATAGGGATAGCTCCTCACGAGCTGAAATTCCATGAGGACCAATGGGGGGGAGGAGGAAACCTGGGACCATGTATGGAGTGGTTTGCACGTGGACTCGAGCTTGGCAATCAGGTTTACATAAACTATGAATACGGAGACGATGGAGTTCGTGATCTCGATTTAAAAGTTCTTGATATGGGCTCAGGTCAGGAAAGATATTCATGGCTAAGCCACGGAACTGACACGAGCTACGAGGCTAACTACCCAACTGCAGTCAAACAGCTCTACAAAGTCTCTGGAGTAAAGCCGGACAGGACGCTCCTTTCCAGATTTCTGCCATATTCAGGTCTTTTGAACTCAGAGGAAGTCAGTAGTATAGATAAAGCCTGGGATGGAGTTGCAAAGCATCTTGATGTGGATACCAAAGTTCTTCGGGAAGAAATAGCTCCTCTCACTTCTCTCTATGCAATCGGAGATCATACAAGGACACTCCTTATCTCAATAAATGATGGGGCAATCCCCTCAAATGTCGGGGGCTGCTACAATCTTAGGGTAATTCTTCGGCGTGCCCTCAGCTTTATAGATAAGTATGACTGGAATTTAGACCTTTCTGACATATGCGAGACGCATGCTAAATATCTCAAGCCGCAGTATCCTGAGCTTCTTGAAAATCTTGAAAGTGTTCGCGAGATATTGGATTATGAAAAATCAAAATATATTTCAACCCGCAAAAAATCGAAGCAGATTGTAATGCAAGCAATAAAGAAGGGAGTTACTGACTCTGTTCTCATAGGTCTTTATGATTCTCACGGAGTTTCTCCTGAATATGTCAAAGAGCTTGCCTCCGAGGACGGAAAAACTGTAAAAGTTCCTGAGAATTTCTACGCCCTCGTTGCGGAACGGCATCCTGAAGTCGAAAAGAAGGCAAAGCCCAAGAAAGCTGATGTCTCCGGAATAGCAGAAACAGACATGCTTTACTACAAACATTTCAACAGGAAATTCAAGTTCGATGCCAAGGTTCTGAAGCTCATTGGAAAGGATAAACTTGTTCTTGACAAAACACTCTTCTATCCAACAGGTGGTGGTCAGGAGCACGATACAGGAAGTCTAAATGACTACAAAGTTGTTGATGTCAACAAAAGTTCTGGTGTAGTTATACACACTCTGGATAAACACAATCTAAAGGCAGGTGATAAAGTTCATGGAATAGTTGACAAAGAGCGTAGACTTGCACTTGCTAAAAATCACACAGCAGCACATATTGTCGGGGGGGCAGCCCGTCAGATTCTGGGTCCGCACACTTGGCAGACGGGAAGTCAGATAGATCTTGACAAGGGACGACTTGATATAAGTCATTATAAGGCTATCACTGCTGAGGAAGTTTCTGAAATAGAAAAATTGGCAAACAAAGTCGTTGCAGAAAACCGTAAGACGGAAAAGGTTCTTGAGGACCGCACAAAAGCAGAGAAGAAATATGGCTTCATTCTTTATCAAGGAGGCGTCGTTCCCGGAAATCAAATACGGGTCATGAAAATCCCCGGTCTTGATATCCAGGCCTGTGGAGGGACTCATCTGGACTCAACCGGTGAAGCCGAGGGAATCAAAATAATAAAGACTGAAAAAATACAGGACGGTGTTGTCAGACTGGTATTTGTTGCTGGAAAGGGTCTCTTGAAGGAGCGCAGACAGAAGGAAGAGTCCATCGAAAAGGCCGTCTCCGAACTTGTAAAGGACTTCGTCACAGGACCTATTTCAGAATCAGATATTCTTGAGTCTTCCCGAATTCTTCGCGTCCAAAAAGAACAGCTTAGCAAGACACTTCTAAGGTTCCTGGATGAAGTTGGCTCAATGCAGAAAGAGCTCGGTGAGGAGACAGACCTCGGCAAGTTCAAAAGCCTTAGGGACTTCACTGTTTCTGTGTTTGATGACTGGAAGAGTCTCTCAAAAGACAAGGCTGCGCTTGAGCTTCGTATTTTGTCAGAAAAAGCGGAAAAAATCACTGCTTCAGCTGGAAAGTCAAAACTTATTGTGATTGATGGAGATTTCGGAGAGTCCATGAAACTTGCATCTCTAATCACAGCCAATAGTCCAGAGCTTGCAGTCCTCTTCAGTGGCAAGGGTCGAACTGTCCTAATCGCTGGTAGAAAGAGCGGTCTTGACTCACAAAAAGCTTTAAATAAACTACTCCCGAAAGCCAAAATTAGCGGAAATCCACACAGAGCCATGGCAGACAAGCCGCTCAAAGATATAAAGGAAGTCGCAAAGAAATTATGACAAGGAAACTAGCCTACCTCGCATTTCTGTTTTCAGTAGTATTCCTCTCCGCCTCAGCTCTTAGCTACGACCCTTTTGTTCTTGGAACTAATTCCATAGTTCTTGACGGTTCAAATGACTATGTTACTGTTTCAGATGACACTTCACTAGCACTCACAAATGTCACTATTGCAGCCTGGCTTAATGTCACTCTAGGCTCCGCTTCTACGACAATACTTTCTAAAGACTCTTCTTACAAACTCGAAATAGATGCAAACGGTAAGCTCAAAGCCTCACTGTATGACTCCAGCGCCTGGAATTCTGTCACTTCAAATATAGCGCTTCCCTCAAATGAATGGATTTTTATTACAGTAACTTTTGATGGAGCTGACATTAATCTATATGTTGACGGAGTATTAAATCAAAGTTCAAGTCCTTCTCCTACAATTTCACTTGCTTCCAGTACTAATGACCTGTATATCGGCTCAGCAGCTGGCAGCTCAAGCTTCTTTGGTGGTTCAATAGATGATATTGCTGTATGGGACTCTGCTCTCAGCCAGAGTGACATCACCTCAATTTACAACAGCGGAAGTGGAATTTCTGATCTTACACAGACTTACAGTACAAATTTAGTTGGCTACTGGAACTTCGATGAGGGCAGTGGAAATTCTGCTTCAGATTCCTCAGGACAGGGAAATGACGGAACTCTTTCAAACGAATGGATGTGGGCTGACCTCTATCTAAGTATAGGCGGTCACGGTGTTCCTACAAAAGCTATACCAAGGTTAGTCTCAGAGGACGGAGCAGTTCGCATCTACTACAATGCGACTGCTCAGTATCAGGCATGCAGAGTCTATGACAGCAGTGGGTTCACCGCATGTGGTAACACTCCTTACACTATAAGAGCAATCAGTGACGCCTGCCCTTCCTCTTCAGGTTCTACTCTGGAGATGAACTTAAGTGGTTCTTATACCTACTCATTTGAGATCTGGAAGGATAGTTCCTCCAATCAACAAAGCCGACCTAATATAATATTAGGAGGCTCTCTCAAGGTTTCTAGCCCCTCTAATTTTGGCAAAGGAGAGCCTCATAACTTCGGTTCATTTAACGACAACAACTACAGCATTTTCCAGCAGATAGACTTAAACTCAAGTATAGTCCACGATGCAGACATTTCTAAACACCGAGGTCTTTTCTACCAGCTTTACAGGGTTAGTGACTGCGGTCTAGTCCCTTCCGGCAGTCTAAGCCTTGTCGGAGCCGTTAACAATCTAAATCCTGCAAGTTCATTTGACCTCAGTGTAACAAAGCCGACAGACTGTTCTCAAGGTCAGACCTGCCACTATGTTGGAGAGCTTCTCTTTCAGGAGGCGACGCATTCTGGTCCACTCTCTGGAGGGGCCCTCTTTGAGTTCACTTTCGAACGGGCACTTGGTGACCTTACTCTAAGTGAGTCGTCAGCCAATCTGGGTGCTGTTCCGGCTGGCGTTTCGGTCATAAGAAATGTCACACTGACGAACAGTGGTGTTGCCCAGTTCACAGGTCTTTCTGCACACTCCAATAACACAAACCTTAGCGTAAGCTTGGGTCAGTCAAGTCTTGGAGTGAATCAAAGTACACTTCTTACAATAAATGTTACGGCTCCTTCCAACGCCATAAATGGTTCTTTCAATGAGCTAATAATAATTAACGGTACGACTTCAGGAACTCTGAAATCTGTCAACTACACACTTCAGTTCAGCTTCCAGTCAGCCTTCTCTGCTTCTCCCTCAAGTGTTGATTTTGGGGCCTTAGAGCAGGATGAAAATAAGTCGAGTACTATAAGTCTGAGTAACTCCGGTCTTGCAAACGTGACAAATATAACTGTAAGTACAAGTGCAACTGAGCTGTCCATTGATGACGAGGGTCCCTTCGATGTGGCTCTCAGTGCCACAAAGTCCTTGAAACTGACTCTTTTAACAACTGCAATCATGGCAGATGGAAATTATACAGAAAGTGTCACAGTTTCCTATAGTGGTGGCCAGATAATAATTCCTGTCACCTATCAGCTGAAAAAGCAGCTCGGTACTCTCTCATTTAGTCCTCCCTCAATTTCCTTCGGAACAATAGAGCGAGGGAAGTCGATGACACAGAATATAAGCATCATGAATGGTGGAAATGCCGCAGTGTCTGCTCTGACTTTCACAGCTCCTAGTGAATTCTCTGTAAGTCTGAGCGCTACATCAATTCCAGTGAACGGCTCAATAACTGGGTCTGTTACAGTCTCAGTTTCCTCTGATGCTGATGCAGGATTTAAGGCAGAGTCAGTCGTCTTCAAAAGCGTGGGTGTTTCAAATACTCTGTCTGTAAGCTACACAGTTCCTTCTGCTCCACCTGCTCCAAAAATGGATGTGGCACCAGCCACTTGGGATTTGGGAACTGTTTCTCCTGGAACTTCCGATACAAAGACTTTCACAGCAACAGTTCTTTCCGGTGACACAAAGGATATAACTGCAGCTATAACATTGGAAACCTCAATCAAAAACGCTGTTAGCCTTTCAACATCAAGCCTGTCAATAGGCGGAGGAAACGGAACTCCATCTGTCACTGCGACTCTGACGGCTCCGGATGAAGAAGGTCTTTACAGAGGAAAAATATTCTTCAAATTCTCCTACAAGGGCAAGACTCTCGAGACAATATCAATTCCTGTAACAATTGAGGTCAAAGAAGATCTAGTTTCCCTTGTTTCATCAGCTCAGGGAAGATACTCTTCAACACAAAGGGGAATAGACACTCTTAAGGCGCAGGCGGGACTCGGAAAACTTTCTGATAGTATGACAGCCTCACTTGGTGAGGCTGATACTATGATGTCTGAAGTCAACTCACTTCTGCAGCAGGCAACACAATCGGCTCAACAGGGCAGAAGCGATCAGGTCAAGACTCTGATAGGTCAGATTAACTCAAAACTTAGCAGTGCTGACGAGATTGTCAGGCAGATTCAGATACAATCCGAATCGAGCAAGAAGGAGACAAAGAGGAATCTGACTCCATTGTTCATAGGACTTGGTGTTCTTGCATTGATAGGAGGCCTCGCACTCTCTTTGAGAGAGGGATGGATTCCTGTATATAAGTCAGAGAAAGCTATGGCAGTGTTCAAGAAACTACATCTTGCAGGATTCCTGAAAAAGCCGGCGGATATATCCTCGCGTTCACATCTGAAGCCTGGAAGGCCGCTTGGAGCCTCAGTTTCTAAACATTCTGCTGCTCCAGACAGGAAACCTGAAGTTCCTGCTCCAGGTATGTCTCCTGAAAAACAGGCACGACTGAAAAAAGAATGGGCAGAATATTATAAGAGGCATCCTGACTATGCACGCTATGTGCAGCAGCAGTACAGGAGCTATGGAAACAGGAGGTACAAATGAGTATAGAAATTATCGCTGAAGGAGCGCATGATGTTGCGCATTCTGTGTTTGAATCGAGGGAAATACTAAAGAAGAGACCGGATGCTGTTTTCCTCGAACTTCCATCAAGTCCTTTCCAAAAAATTCTGTCTGCATACAGCTCAGGGAAACTTACTGATGTTCAACTGAAAAAGAAGCTCCTCGCGGCAATTTCTGCGGAGAAGAAAGAGGTAGATCATGATCTTGTTGATAAGTTCATTGTTGGAGAGCTTGAGATGGAGGAGCTTGAATCGATTGAGACTGAGGGTCGCGAATTTCACGTGATGAAATCTGCGAAGAAAGTCGGTGCCGAGCTTCACGCTGTGGACATCCCTTTGGACAAGCTTGACCCATATCTGACTAAAAAAGTAAAAGAAGAGCATCTAAAAATGGCAAAAGTTGCCTTCAGTACAAAGAGGCTACCCTTCATAGCCTGGGAATTGGCCGATTTGTTCCACTACCCATTCTATTTCCTTGAGAGGCTTGTGAGAAATCCTTCAATAAAAATCACTAATCCTTTTATACATAATATAAATGAAAATAAGATGGCAAAACTCGGAGCGAAATATGACCGCTGGGTTCAGAGGCTAGTCCTCCCTTTGTTTATGCATATGCCTCTCAGCCGCGAACTAAAGGATGCAATCAAGGTGGGCTACATACTTGGTGAGATGGACGTTCTTAGAGAGCGCTTTATGGCGGCAAAAATCACAAAACGATATAGAGAACTTGAAAAGGAGCTCGGACGTGAACCTAATATTATCGTTATAGTGCACTTGTGGAGCTCGGCAGAGCTTGAGCGACTACTGCCTTAATTACTCTACAAATATTGCCGGTTTCATAACATCTCCGGTACTTGCCTTTTTATTGTCACTGTCTTCTGCGTCAATAAGCTGGATATCGCATCCAAATTCTGTTTTCAGTTGCTCAAGACCCTCTTCAAGCGCCTTTCTGACCTCTTCCTTGCTCAGAATGACTTCAGGAAGTTCGAATTTCCTTTTCTGCAGTCTCTGAACATATTTGGCAAGCTCTTTTGCGTGTTTCTTCAAGTCAGAATTCTTCATCATAGCTCCAATATCTTTTCCTGCTTTAAATTCTGAATAAGTAAGATACTTCCACTCCGGTGCTACGAAAAGCCTTATCTTGCTCGGCTCTTTTCCAACAAGTTCTATAACCTTTCTCATATCGCTTGCAGTGTTTCTTAGTAAATCTTCTCCAAGCTCCATTTTCTCATCAAGATATTCCTCAGAGGCCTCTGGCCAGCTCCCCTCTGCAAGCATTTTCTTGTTCCCAATTTTCTCCCAAAGCTCCTCTGCCAGGTGCGGGGAAAAAAGGCTGAACATTTTTATCATGTTTTCTACGCAGTCAGAGAAAACAGCAGAATTGGCGCTTTCAGAATACTTGTTGAGCTCTGTTACAAGGGACATAAGAGACCCGATTGCAAGGTTCATCTGGAAATTTTCCATGTTGTCTGAGACAGTTTTTATTGTCCTATGAGTTTTCGCAAGAATATGCATGTCCTTGCTGCTCAGTTCTCCGTATTTTCCCTTCTTAATCTTCTTCAGGTTCTTCTCAACAAGCGAATTAACTCGGACAATGAAGCGATATACTGATTCGACTCCTGCGTCGCTCCAGTCAAGCTCTTTCTCCGGAAGCGCAGTGAAAAGCATAAAAGTTCTTGCAGTGTCTGCCCCGTATTTTTCTATTATTTCTCCGGGCTCAACAATATTTCCACGGGATTTGCTCATCTTTGCGCCATCCTTTATTACCATTCCCTGGCAAAGCAGGCGCTTGAAAGGCTCGTCTACTCCACACAGACCAATATCACGCAGAACCTTTGAAAAGAATCTTGCATAGAGGAGGTGCATTATGGCATGCTCTATTCCTCCGATGTACTGGTCGACTGGTGCCCAAAACTTGGCAGATTTTTTAGAGAAAGGCTCCTTTGAATTCCGTGGATCAAGATATCTGTAGAAGTACCAGGAGGAATCTACAAAAGTGTCCATTGTGTCTGTCTCTCTTTTTGCAGATCCTTTGCATTCTGGACATTTTGTTTTAACGAAAGTTTCATTCGAAGTGAGTGGATTTCCCTTGCCTGTAAATTTAACATCAAGAGGTAATTCTACAGGAAGATCCTTTTCAGGTACAGGAACTGTTCCACACTTTCCACAATATATTACAGGAATTGGCGTTCCCCAATATCTCTGTCTGGAAAGAAGCCAGTCCTTGAGTTTGTACTGGACTTCTTTCTTTCCTAATTTTTCCTTTTCAATATAAGTTGCTATAGCTTCTATAGCTTCTAGGCTTCCCTTCCCATCGAATTTTCCTGAGTTAGCAATAATTCCCTCACCGACATAGGCTTCTGCCATTTTTTCAGGATTCAGTTTTTTCCGTTCAGGCTGAATGACTACCTTTATTGGTATTTTATATTTCTTCGCGAACTCAAAATCCCGCTGATCATGCGCAGGGACTGCCATTATGACTCCAGTTCCGTAGTCCATCAGGACAAAATTTGCTATGTATATTGGAATCTCCTCTCCTGTAAGTGGGTTTATTGCGTGCTTTCCGATAAACATACCTTCTTTCGTGTAATCTTCTGCAGAACGAGAGAATTTTTCCTCAAGAAGAACCTTGTCAACGAATTTTTTGACATCCTTTTCGTATTTTGTTCCCTTAACTAATTCTGAAACTTTCGGATGTTCTGGAGCGTAGACCATATATGTTGCTCCGTAAATAGTATCTGGCCTTGTTGTGAATACTTTGATGTCTTCATTTGTCTCCTTCTGCTTGAAATTTATAAGAGTCCCTTCAGACCTTCCAATCCAGTTTCTCTGCATCGTTTTTACTTTGTCCGGCCACTCCTCTAACTTGTCTATATCGCTTAGTAATTCTTCAGCGTAATCTGTAATTTTGAAGAACCATTGTTCAAGATCCTTCATCGATACTGGATTCTTACAGCGCCAGCATTTTCCGTTCTCTACCTGCTCATTCGCCAAAACAGTGCCACAGGACTCACACCAATTTATCGGAGCCTCCTTCTTATAAGCAATTCCGCGTTCCAACATTTTCAGGAAAATCCACTGGTTCCAGCGGTAATAATCTGCTTTGCAGGTCTGAACTTCTCGGTTCCAGTCATAGCTGAGTCCCAAGGACTTAAGTTGCTCCGTCATTTCAGACATCATCTTGTCTGTCCACTTTGCCGGCTGCGTTTTCTGTGCAATTGCAGCGTTCTCTGCAGGAAGTCCAAAAGCGTCGTAACCCATCGGATATAAGACATTCCAGCCCTTCATTCTCTTATATCGTGCAAATGAATCTCCTATTGAATAATTCCGGACGTGTCCCATATGAATCTTGCCGCTCGGATATGGAAACATCTCAAGAACATAATACTTATCTTTAGAAGAGTCCTCTCTGGTTTTGAATACTCCCTTACTTTCCCATCGTTTCTGCCATTTTTTCTCTATTTTGCGATGCTCCATAGCCACATATTATGTTAGGGTCTGTTTTTAATGTTTTCAAGGAGGATTCAACATATATTTAAGCATGACAATCCTCTCTTGCTTGACAATATGAAAAAATATGTCCCGATATTGGCTATGCTTGCCGCTTTGCTGGCTGTGTCTGTATTTGTTCCCTCAGCGCTTCCGGAGTCCCCTCTTAAGAGTCCTTCAAATCCCTACGAGTTTGCCGAGTCAAACAGCTACAAAGCAGAGTGGGCTTTCTCAAAAGCGAACAATGCTCTCAATATATGGATGGATTACCAGAATCAGGGAACGATGCTCTTCCCTCAACATCCTGTTCACACCCCAGTCGATGTAGCTCGCGAGTGGATTAAAAAAGACTCCTATCACTGGACTAGCGAAAACAGCGCAGCTGATTTGTATCCCTTCCTTGTAATCGGCTCATTTTATCTAAATTCTTCATATTCCGATTCACTCGAATTAACAATGGAAATGGAAAGAGCGATTTCAGGCGAAGGTCTTCCAAAGAATATAGACATAAGAAGCGGAAAAATAATTCCTTCCCTTGTCCAGAGTGACAGTTCACTGAGGTCTCTTGACGCAGAAATATTTGGCGCATCCGAGTATGTAAAAGACGGGCTTCTTCCAATCATTGAGCTTAAGGGGAGCAGCATATGGTCTGCAAGGGCACTTGAAATTCTTGACAGAATAATTGAGGGCTCTCCAGTTGAGACAGAGTTTGGAAAAATCCCCTCAAGCGGGACAGAGGCTAATGGAGAAATGCTGCAAAGCCTGACACGAGCCTACCGGTTTACTGGTGATTCAAAATATCTTGAGGCTGCACAAAGAATAGGCAATTTTTATTCTGATATCATAGACAAACGAGGTGGAATTCCTTGTGACTGGGACTTCGTTTCCGGAGATTGTGCCAGTGAGTTCAATCTCAGGGACCATGGAAATGAGCTTGTTCCAGGGATGCTGGAGTTGCTCTATCTTGAAAAGTCAGAAGACCCAGAAGCTTACTCTCAGCGCCTTCCTTCTGTAAGTCTTATGCTCGACTCTTTGCTGGAAATTGGTATTAATGAAGACCACATCTGGATATCAAAAGGGAAGTTGAATGACAATTGGGGTTATCTATTGAATGCTTACTACCAGTTTTATAGTCTCACAGGTGAAGAAAAGTATCTCGCTGCTGTTACAAATTCCTTGGAAAACCTGCACAAGTATTCTGACTGGGGCCGTACGGATGCATACGCGGATACTGTAGAAAGCGCTCTCTATCTAGCTGGCTATGTTGAAATGCCGGACAGTGTTTTTATCTGGATGGATGAAATGATGGGGGATATGAACAGGATTGGGCTGGAGCACGACTACAAGGACGGAAATTATATCCGGACAAGTCTGATGTATGCTCTGTATCACACAAAGGGAGCCTACCTTGAAGAGTGGAGCTCTGGAACCAGAATCGGCGGACACATTGAAAATGGTGCTCTGTATCTTCATATTTCCGTTGATGAGCCAAGAAATCTTACTATAATGCTAGACACCCCTCGCCACTCAAATATTCTAGGTCTTGAAAGAAACTATCCGAGACTAAATGCCTTCCCTGAGTGGTATGTTGTTTCAGACTCTTCATATACAATCACTGTTGATGAGTTTTCAGAAACTGTCTCAAATAATCTTAGAAATGGTTTTTCGGTTCATGTGGATGACAGCGTTAATATTAAAATAGAGCCAAACTATGGGTAGTTGTTATAATGAAAAAAGTTCCTCGCGTAGCTGTAATTCTTCCTGCATACAGGGAAGATCCGGCACTCTTTGAAGATGCCCTTAGAGCAGTTTCTGCACAGACTTATAGAAACTTCGTCTTTTATATTATTCTTGATTCAGCCTGCTCAGAAGAGGTAAGAAATACAGCGCAAAAATTTTCCAAGTCACGAAAAAATGTAAAAGTTATACAGGATAAAAAGCGGGGATCAGCGGCACATAGAAATCTCGGGACTCGAAAAGCAGGAAGTGTGGATTATTTCGCTTTCATAGATTCTGACTGCATAGCTAAAAAAGACTGGCTGGAAAATCTCGTCTCTGAGATGGATGCTCAGCCTCCAAGTGTTGGTTGTGTCGGCGGGATAAACCTTTCAAAAGAAAGTTCACTCCTTCCAAGAGCAATCTCTAGGGCAGAAAGCTCCTTTATGGGCGGTGGTTCAATAAGCGGTCAGACTTCAACAAGAAGAAAGAAGCGCTTTGTTAATTCTCTTCCAAACTGCAACGCCCTTTATCGCAGGGAGTGCTGGTCAGAGAATCAGCAGGATGAGTCTTTTATCAAAGGTCAGGACGCTGAGTTCAATCTCCGTCTCTCAGAGCAGGGATGGAAGTTTTTACAAATACCCTCTTCTGTTGTATACCACAAGCGCGATGATTCTCTGTCTTCCTACTCCAAAAGAATGCGAGAATATGGCTCTGCTGTAGTCGATATTATCAGGAAGCAAGGTCTACAGGGTCTCAGAAGGTTCTGGTACAGCGCCGGAGTTTCAACTTTCTATGTCCTGCTATTTGCACTCCTTGTATATTCATCGCTCAGCCCACCAGTCTTCGGTATTTTTTTGAATTTGGCACTTGCCTACTTAGCTCTCTTAAGCTTTTCCGCCCTTCTTACAGTCCGCTGGGGTAGTTTCTTGCCATGTCTTCTAGCAGTTCCAGTTCTTGTTATTCAACACGCGTCTTACTCAATAGGCTTTGTCAGGAGACTCTTAGGTCTATGAAAAAATTTGTCACACCTTCACATCTGTATAAAATTCCGCTAATTTCTGGAATTATTCTTGTTGTTCTAGGAGTTCTTGCCCTTCTCTATCGCCAGGATATTTTGCAGTATGTTATTATGAATTCTGATACATCAAATACCCTCTATCTCCGCAAGCTTGCGCGTGTTGCAACACTCCCTTATGAACTCTTTATCTCAGGAGCAATGTTTCTCATAGCCTCCTACATCACAAAAAACTTTGACAAAGTTTCTCATCTGTTTAAGTCTGTGGGCTCAGGAAAGAAAGCACTTTTTGCCTTTATCCTAGTGATGCTTGTTGTCATCGTAATCGGTATCTTCCTTCTATTTTTCCAGAGAATAGAGGGGCAGGATGAGGGCATACATCTAAACAGTGCGAAGCTGTCATATGAAGGTAAAATGCCATATGTCGATTTTATTTATCTGAAAGACCCACTTTTTACTTACGTTGCAGGCTTCCCTCTTCTGTTGTTTGGATTTGATTTGTACGGAGGTCGTATTGCAGCACTTCTGATAAAACTTCTGATGTTTTACCTTGTTTTCTCTGCCACAAAACGCCTGACAAAAAGCGAATGGTATGGTGTCCTTGCAGCGTCTTTAGTGGCTTTTCATTTAATGTATCATGGAAGCACGGTAACTCTTGATACTTCGTCAACAATTCCTGTGCTCTTCCTCTTGCTGGGAATTCATTCTCTTACTTGGAAGCTCCCAAGTTCCAAAAAAGCACTTATATCAACTCTAATGTTTTCAGCGTCTATTGCTACAAGAGCATTTGCGGCTCCTGCAATTCTTTTCTTATTGTGGTACTTATGGAAGCTAAAATCCGGAATCAAAAATGTCCTGGTCTCTCTTGCAACGGGGATTATTTTCCTTCTGGCAGTCTATGTTCCATTCTTCGTCGCTGATTTCCAGAAGGCTTTCTTTGGCTTTGCCGGAGCTCCTCTTACTAGGAGTGTTATATTTCCAGCAGAAAGAACAGTCAATTATTTCCTTTTTGAAATAACACAGGGCACACTGTCCGCCGCGGTTTTTGACAAACTGTTTGTTTTGTCTCTCACCATTTTCTATAATTTTATTATCTACGGAACGATTGCTATAACTGCATTTGCTCTGTTCAGGTCAGGAAGGGTAAAATGGTCGCCTGAGGATAGAAAAATGTATATTCTTCTCTTCGGAGTATTTGCTGCAATCACTATAGTTTCTTCTCTAGTTCCAAGTCCTGCTAGCTACAGTTACAGTCTGTCATTCCTACCTCTGGGGGCAGTTGTCGCAGCAGTAGGCTTGAAACACCTTCTTAATAATTATCCTCGGGAAAAACTTCTCGCCATAGCCGGAGTTCTTATCATTTTGACGGTTTCATTTTCTCTTCTCCAATACCCCAGATTCCGTCTTGATTATAGTGAGGACGGTTCTCTTAGATTTCCTATAAATGAAGTTTCTGAAGTTGCAGAGTTCGTGAAACTTAACACACCTGGAGGAAGTGAAATAATAACTTTTGAAATTCCAATTGCTCTTGAAGCAGACCGTGCCGTGGTTCACGGCTTTGAGCGGGGCTATTTTGGCTTCTTCTTATTCGACAGTGATAAAGCCCGGTCTGTCAACGGTATGAACTCTGAAATTTATGCAGGGCATTTGGAAAGCAGAGATGCCTCTGCTGTTGTAATGAGTCAGAGAAAAACAGACAAGTTTTTCGAACTAATTCCTTCTGAGGACAGCGAATTAATTATGGAAGCTCTCTCTGAAAACTACTATCTTGCAAAGACTTTTGACCAGGTTACAGATTGGGGAAGTGTCAGGGTTTATCTTCCTCTAGAGGTACAAGAATAGCTTTAAATAATTTCTGCTACATCTTAACAAGTATGAACAAAATCCCAAGCAAGGTTCGCTTAGTTCTGAAAGATCTTAATCAGGATGACTCTGAGCTTGCCGAGCTATGCATATCAAGAGTAACAGAGCTTTTGCAATCCAGCGGCTGCTCAGATGCGAGGTCATGGGCTACAAACATACTTCCTATGGTCCTTGGTGAAATGGCAGAAGTTGAAGAGGCCGGAGATCTTGATGAGTGGCTCTTGGATCTTGATGGTGCTGAGTATGAGGTTGTCTTTGGTGTTCAGCAGGTATTCAGTGAAATTCAGGACAAGCTTGCAAAGCGTTCTCCTGAGGATATAAGGGATACACTAATTTATTCTATAGAAAAAACACTGTCTGAGATTGACAGAGTAAGGTATCAAAGGCTTTACGGCTGAGAACTCCAGTCCGTATAGTCTGTGTTCACATCTTCAACATTTATTTTTAATATTGCTGGTATTTTATAGCTGTGCAGTTCATGTATTCTCTTCTTAACTATTTCAAAATCTGCACTCGTTTTTACAATAAGAATGGCTTCATTAGATTCCTCTATTTTGCCCTTTTCTAAATAAATCGAGCTACAATTCGGGGTAATATTTACGCAGAATGCCAGACCCTCCTCAACTAATGTTTTCCCAATCTTCTTAGCGTCTTCTTTATTCTGTGTTGTAGTGTATATCAAATACATCATATCTGTCCTATCTTTTGTATGAGCTTCTCGTTTGCAACTCTGAGAGGCTCCGGTATTTTCTCGAGTGTTGTTTTACCAACGATTTCTGCAGCAGTCTTTATCGATACTCTATGACCTGGGCTTACGTAAAGCCTCGGTGATCTTGCACTCGTTTTGACAACTTCCCCTACAATTTCTTCTTCATCTAGTATCAAATTTTTTCCGTCAACTGTTTTCACCTCTCCACAGAGAAGCTCATTCGAAACTGCTATCGTCGGTATGTTCATCGACAGCCCTACATGGCACGCTATTCCAAACTTTCTGGGATGGTTTATTCCATGTCCCTTAATCATCAACACATCTGGTATGTCAAAGCTAGTTATGCTATCTGCGATTGCCCTTCCTTCTCTGAATCCTCCGAAGGTCGGGAGGTCTGGTATTTTGCTTTGTTCTTCAATAAAATCTTGCTTTAAAATCTCGAACTTTGAATAATTTTCATCCACCTTTAAAATTGCCAGAGATACCTTTATGATGTTCCCTCTCGAGTAGCTCGTTACTCCACCTATTGTCTCTATTTTCATAGGGAGCTTGTCCTCAATAATCAGGTCTTCATGAAACTTCTCCTGGAGTTCCGATGCAGATAAAATTGTTATTTTATCAGGGAAAAACTTGCTCATAATCTTAAATAGACGAAAAGATTTATAGCTCTTTAGGCTGCTCCCTTCTCTTGATTGTTATCAAAAGGTGATTTGTATGTGAGTCGCCCGGCCTTTGACAGGTTTTTGCTTGCTGTGTTTCGTATATTTAGAAGCTCTAGCTTGGAGGAGTGGCACATTCCTTGTAGTTCATCTATAAGGTTTCTAATGGATTCAAGGACTAGCCTCGCTTTTCTAGCTTTTTTGGAAACGCTATCTCCTGAACGATTTGACAGAACGGTCATTATCCATATGTGGGCCGGCTTCTTGGCTCTATCAACGTCCGAATACTTTGCTATTACTGAGTCCATCTGTATTATGCTCGAGTCGATGAAGCTTATTAGCTTGCTACAGGAGTTTGAGGGATTCTGAGTATAGTCTCCAAGGAAGCTCTTCAAGGTCTCATCAGTTCTGTGTGCGCTTTTTATTATCTGAAACTTTTTGAGTAAGTTCGAAAGCTCTCCGTTGAGAGCCTGTAGGGAGGGTGCTATTGAACGAACTTTCTGCATTTCACAGGAGTCTGCTGATTCTATAAGTTCATCTATTCTGCAGCGACTGCTTGCTGTTAAAAATTTAATTTTCCTGGATCTAATGTCGTCTATGAAGTTGGAAGATTCGTCAATAAGTCTCAGGACACAATCTGCGTATTCTTTCTCAGTTCCGAGCATAATAGGGTCTGACATAATATCTTTTAGTCTTTCTTATTTAATACTTTTTATCGCAAGTGTTTTATAGGTAATTAGACAAAAAAGTTCTATGGCAGAAGATATACAGGAAATAAACGTTGTTCCTGAAGGTGAATCTCTCGGAAGTGAGGATGTCAAGAAAGAGCTTGAGGCGCTGGAAGAAATTCTTGGCAAAATTGTTCACCCTGTGGCTGTACATCATCGTGATCTTGCATCAAATATGAAGAAAGTAGTCAATTCTCTGAAGGAGGAGATTAAACGCTCTGAAAAGGATTCTGCCGAGGCACACGAGGGTGTGGATGAACATCTCTTTCTTGCATCTCTTGCCCTGGTATCAATAGTTCGCAGTCTGATTACATATTATAATGAGAGGAAAAAAGGAGCGTCTGAAGATGAGAAAGCTCACATAGACAAGATTCTTTCGTCTCTTAATTTCTCTACAAGTGTCAAACGCGGAGTGACAACTTGGACTGGAGAAGGTCCTCTTATGTCAGCCGCAAGGAATATACGCCAGTTGGCTGAGATTAAGGCAGATGAAACCGGAAAGCACACTTGGAGACTCAGGGGTCACGAAGTTCGGATAGCCGGAAAGGCAGCCCACAAGACTGGAAAAGAGCTTGCC
>DVAE01000022.1 GCA_014189675.1 Candidatus Undinarchaeales archaeon SRR5007147.bin71
ACAGCCAGGAACTTGGAAACCTCGACCTACAGGGCGAGAAGCTGTGGTTCATGGGAGAGGAGTACACAATTGTCTCCGTTACCGGAACCAAGGTCAAGCTAGGAGCATCAGATGCTGAGCTTGTTCTAACATCTGCAAATCCAAGTGCAACTGTTGCTGACGTAGACGTCGTTATGGGCGGAGTATTCTCAGCCGGTGCAGGTTCAACAACCTACAAGGCTAAGATTACTCTAACAAGCGGCGGAACAACAGAGACCAAGTATGTAAATTCTGGAACAACCGAGACCGTTGCAGGAATTGAGGTCTATGTAAAGAACGCTGTTGTTACAACAAGCGGAACCAATGAGGGCGAAGTACAGGCAATTGTTGGAGCTGGACTTGTTGAGCTAACAGACGGTGACTACCTGAAGTTCGGAGACGGAACTGAATCAAGCTGGCTTGTTTCAAAAGCATCAACAACAAAAGCAAACGCTATTGGTTCAATAACCATCAATGAATCACAGGCACATACTGCAAGAACAGGAAATCATCCTGTCTTAGAGGTTGGAGGATCAATAACTGTTCCCTCTGACTTGTTCGGTGCAACATACATCGGTCTAACAGACAAAGACGGAAATTCTGTCAAGTACAGGACTGTAAATCTACAGCCAGAGACAAAGAACCTTGGAAGAGGTTCAACAACTGAAGCAGTTATCAGGATAAGAACACCTGATGGAAACTTCGTTGAGTTCACTGATGCTGCAGGAAATACAAGAACAGATGATGAAATCTGGCTCGCAACTAACCAGACGCTCAGTGCTTACTGGAAGAATGAGACCGGAACTTCAACTGTCTACAGCAACTTGACATCCCCAGTCATTAGACTGAGCACTGCAGACACTGTAGCTGTTAATGCAAACCTTGCAACAATTACAACCACTGGTCAGCACCTAAACTTGTCTGACCCAAGACTGACTGAAAAGGCAACACAGTACAATATGACTGTTGAGTACAACAGTACAAACAGCAGATTCGAGAAGACTGCAAACTCTTCAACAGGAAACTCTGGTGTTTACATGTACTTCAACGGAAATGCTGCACAATTCGTTGCGAGAGGAACAAACGACACAACCTCAGTTAGGGACTACTACACACCATACGGTACATATGTAGACGCTGCAGGAAGCCATCTGGTAACTCTAAAGTACCCAGAAGGCCAGACCTACGGTGAACTTGTTCTCGGTCAGCTAGAAGGAACTGAAGGAACACCTATAACAGCTGATGCAGGCGAAACTGTAACCATCGGTGGAGAAGATGTAAGAGTTGGCGGAGGCCTCAGTGCTGATGTCGCAGTAACTCTACCTTCAACAATCGGTAAGGTTGACAGTGCAGTTACTTCCGCAGACAAAGCTGCAGGCACACTTGTGCTTGTCGGTGGTCCAGCGGTTAACACATTGGTAACTGAACTTCAGACAACTGGTAAGCTAACAACAGATGTTGCAGGCCTAGGAGCCGGCGGCGGAGTTGTTGAGCTAGTTGCTGACGCATTCGCAGACGGCAACTATGCAGTTGTTGTTGCAGGTTCTGACAGAGCTGGAACTGCAAAGGCCGCAAACGTCCTTGCAAACTTCGACAGCTATGCAGCAGAGCTTGACGGCATGACTGTATACGAGGTATAAACAACACTCTGAGGAAGGGAGAGAGGGCTATGTCCCTCTCCCTTCTTTTATTTTTTTCAAAATCATTATAAGCAGTGTTAACTTTCTCTACCTATGGCAAATAAAAAGACAAAAAACCACGGAGATTTAATTCTCATTACCTCTCTAATTTTATTTCTCGTAATTTCAGTATTCCTAGTACTCCCAGAAGAGAAGAAAGCACCTCCTGACATCTTCACCTGCCAGGGCCAGGAAACTGACTTCAATGTAAACATATCTGACTGTCGCGCAGTTCAAATAATCCCCAGCGAAGCAGCTCTCGTCGGAATGCTTCTGAACAGTCAAGTAAACGGCATAACCCTGCTTATGGATCCTAACAAAAGCTGTACAGGCTGTCACCAGGGCGGTTACATAGGCCTGGCGGTCGGAACGGTCCAAAAACCAGCCCAGGCTCTTCACTTGCCTGTTGCCTTTGCATACACAGAGCAGTGGTTCAAAACACCCGGTATTAGAGTTAGTTCTCCAGCCGATGCAAGCACCAGAAATCCAATAATTTGGTTTAATCCCCTCAATCAGACTGAAAACTCAATCCAAGTCTGGCCTGACGGCTTAATTACAATTAATGCAAAGGACGGTCACGGTATGCAAGCCGCCTCCTGCAAGATTGCAATAACTCTAATAGAGAGCGTCCTTACCTGCTAATTAAATGGACAGTAAAAAAGTGAAGAGGCCACGAAGTCTCAAGGAAGCCTTGAAAGGAAAGCTCACAGAGTCTGAAATGAAGCTTCTCGGAAGAGCTTTCGATTATCTTGGAGAAATAGCCATAATTGAAATCCCAGAAGAGCTTCACCCCAAGGAAAAGCTAATTGGTGAGGCACTTCTCGAAGTTCACAAAGCCCTCAGAGCGGTATTCAGAAAGTCAGGAAAAGTTTCAGGAGAACACAGAACTAGAAGCCTCAAAAGAATAGCCGGAACAGGTACAGCAGAAACAACCTACAAGGAAAATGGTTGCGCTTATCACTTTGACGCAGAAAAAGTCTTCTTCACAGGTCGCCTTTCAACAGAAAGACAGCGCGTTTCCGACTTGATTGGAAAAAAAGAAAAAGTCCTCGATATGTTCGCAGGCGTAGGTCCCTATACAATTCTCATAGCGAAAGAACATCCTGAAGCAAAGCTGACTGCCATTGATATCAACGAAGCGGCTATAAATTATCTTCAAAAGAACGCTGAACTGAACAAAGTTTCAGAACAGATAATGGTAATTGTAGGTGATGCCTCAGAAGTAGCATCCAAACTAAAACAAAAGTTCGACAGAATTATAATGAACCTCCCAGCCGGCTGTGGCGGGCACATCCCTGCGGCTGTAAAATCCCTAAAAAAGAAAGGAGTCATTCACTACTACTTTTTTTCAGGGACATCTGAAGAAGCAAAAGAGGAAGCAGAGAGAGTATTTTCAGACTACAGTTCTAAAATATTGAATATTCAAAAAGTAAAACCATATTCTCCAAGAAACTTCACATTTGTTGCTGATGTAGAGCTCTCAAGATAAAGATTAAATAGTTCTTTCTTCAATCAAAATCGGGAGAATGAAGCGCATCGCAATTATTACAATAATAGTATTCCTTTTGCTTTCTAGCTCAGCCTATGCAGGAAGTATCCTTACTATAAGTAATGCGAGCATGGAAAACGGCTCAATTGTTCTGCATATCAAAAACGAAGTTTCCTCAGTTATGTATACAAATTCAAGCAAGCACAGCACTGAATCACTTTCCTTCATGGTTGACGGAAATTCAGTCAATATAAAATCATCTGAAGCGAATGACATCGCCTATGGCTCTACAAAGAAAGTAGTTCTCGACTCAACCTGGCCAACAACTGGAGCCAAGCTGATAAATGTTACTTATACAGATTCCGCCAGCACTTCCTATCCTTCAGAATTCTGGGTCGTATTTGCTCAAAAAGGACTTGTGAAGATAGACTACTCTTACTCTCCCTCTATCGCTGATACTGACAGCGACCTAATTGCAACATTTACTCTCAAATCAAGTAGTGAAGCGGCAATAACGAGCCTGGATATCGATATACCAAATAATCCCCGCTATTTCTTTGTCGACTCAAAAGGCTTCCCTAACAGCATGTCCGCGGGAGATGAGCGTGAATTCAAAATATATCTGAAATCCACAGGAAGTTCGATGTCTGACACTACAATATACACAACTGCCTATCTTGCCATCAACGTTACTTATGCCTACCTAGGCTACAATGATGAACTCTCACTAAATGAAAGTATTATTGTTTTCAATCCACTGAAAGTTTCAACACTTCCTCATGTTATGACGAAAATGGAAGGTCCGCAAAGCTCAGAGCAGGGAACGACTGCTGAAATAAAGGCCTTTGCATGGAATGATAAAGAAGGCAGCAACAAAGGCTGCAGCCTCAGTCTCTCACTCTCTTCAGACGAGAGCAGGCTGTCAATACCTGTAACTACTATTATTCCCGGTGAAGACTTAGTTCACACTTATGCAGTTCCTGCTGACTCTTTAGGAACATTCAAAGTTGAAATCCCCTCTGATTTATCTGATGGCGAGTATTATCTTACTCTAAAAGGAAGCTACAAAGATTGCGAAGTTAACGCACCGCTATCTGTTGAGGAATCAGTTTTCGTTCTCCGTGTCGCCTCCGCCACGAAAGAAGAGGCTCCTGTAGATGAACCGGCGGCAGAAGAGCCACCAGAGGAAGGGAGTCCAGGTCTTACAAACCAAACCGCGGAGCCTGAAGTCGTAGAAAAAAAGTCCTTCAGAGAGAAAAATCCCTTCCTTTTCTTATTGCTACTTGGAGCACTTGCCGGTCTTGGCACATTTGGTGTAATCCACTATCTAATAAGAAGAACCAGCTACATCTAACTTTTTTTCAAAAAGAATTTCGGATAGATTAAGAGCCACCAGTATAGGTATATGTAGGCTGAAACAACTGCAAACAGGAAGGAGCTTGCGTATGTCATCCCTGCTGAGCTGTAGGCAACCGCACACAAGCTCGCCACAATTGCTGTCTGAGATAGAGGCTTCTTGCTTCCAAAGGGAAGAAGCATTTTCACAGGAATATACAATAGCGCGGCTCCCAATATAAAGGCGTAAACTTCCGTCGCTCCCAAATACAAACTTACTGATGTTATTGCGCTTGATATAATCGCAGCGCTGTTGAATAACAGTCCCATATCATTAAGTTCTAAAATGTACAACATAAACTTTATCTATATAGTGTCATTACCCTATATTCATGGGAGTAAATTTTCGGGATATCCTTGAAAGGGATGAAATTCGTCTTGATTCTCTTGCAGGAAAGCGCGTTGGAGTCGATGCTTTCAACACGCTGTATCAATTTCTGAGCACAATCAGGCAAAAAGACGGAACGCCATTGATGGATTCCAAAGGAAATGTAACTTCACATCTTTCAGGTATTTTCTACAGAAATGTCCGCCTTCTTGAGCACAAAATCTTGCCAGTATATGTTTTTGACGGAGAACCTCCTTCACTGAAAGAGGATACAATAAAAGAGCGCAAGGAGCGCAAGGAAGAAGCACGGAAAAAATGGAGAGCCGCTATTGAGGCAGGAGATTTAGACAGGGCAAAAACATATTCTCAGGCAACTTCTCAATTAGATAAGAAAATGATAGATGAATCAAAAAAACTCCTAGATGTGCTGGGAATTCCACACGTCCAGGCCCCTTCTGAGGGAGAAGCGCAGGCCGCCTATATGTGCAAGAACAGCGAGATAAATGTTGTCGCTTCCCAGGACTATGATTCCCTTCTATTCGGTTCTCCTATTTTAGTCAGGAATATAACAGTAAGCGGAAAACGAAAGGTTCCGCGCAGAAATATGTATGTAGCGGTGCATCCTGAAAAAATGGTTCTTCAGGAGCAACTTGAAAGGCTGGGGATAAGCCTGGAAAATCTCATAGAGATTGCAGTTCTCACAGGGACTGATTTCAATCCTGGCATCAAAGGAGTCGGTGCAAAAACCGCTCTTAAAGTAATAAAAAAGGATGGATTCGAAGCTGCAATTGAAAAATACGACTTCCAGGTTGATCCATATGCCGTCAAAAAAATATTCACAA
The DNA here is from genome assembly GCA_014189675.1 of Candidatus Undinarchaeales archaeon SRR5007147.bin71. GTDB lineage: Archaea > Undinarchaeota > Undinarchaeia > Undinarchaeales > Undinarchaeaceae > Undinarchaeum. The sequence goes on from DVAE01000022.1 coordinate 5,752, forward strand.
ATCCAGAGACAACTGATGACTACAAATTATCTTGGGGATTTCCTGACGAGGAAAAGGCGCTTGAGCTCCTTCACGAGAAGCACGAATTTTCACGCGAACGCATAACTAATGCTCTTTCAAAACTTGAGGAGGCTACAGGTAGTCGTGACCAGACAAGCCTGGACACTTGGTGATGGAGATAATCGCAAGCGGTCACGCCAATGTTCTCGGAACCCATCCAACAACAATTGAGATAACAAAGGAAGCAGAGCTAAGTCTTCAGGGAAACTGCATCATCGCAGTCCGCGCAGATACAGCCTGCTCAGACCTTCCTGAAGAAATTAAAAAAGAACTACTCCGTGGAGGAAAATTCAAGGTTACACTACAAGCCGGAGAACTTACTGAGGAGGTAATCGGAGAGGGCTCTCCTGACTTATTTTTCATACATCGAGAAGATATAGTACTTCGAAAATCAGAATTCATAGATGACAGAACTCTCCTTGTAAATTGCGACAAAGCCTGCTCAGACCTAAACAGGAAATTCATTGAAAAGCTTAAGAATCCGGAGACAAAACTCCACTTTACAATCGAAAAAATATAAACTTAAAGAATTTTACAGCCATTCTTCGTCACAAGGATATTATCTTCTATTCTGACTCCGTATTTCCCTTTGATATATATTGCCGGCTCAAGAGTAAAAACCATTCCTTCTTCAAGAACTTTGTCCGAGCCAGTCCTGATATTTGGTCTTTCGTGCACCTCGAGTCCTATACCGTGCCCGAGTGAGTGCACCATCTTATATCCTTCTTTTTCAATTATATCGTCAGCCACCTTTGAAATATCCGAAATCCGGGCTTCGGGTTCTATCAAGTCTATTGCGGTTTTCTGCGCTTCCTCAACAGTTCTATAAATCTCCTTCAGTTCTTTCTCTGGCTCAAGAAGAAAAGTCCTCGTTATATCTGCTCCATATCCTTCGTAAGAGCCACCACTGTCAACAAGAAGGCACTGTTTTCCAGGCTTACTCACACCTCTATAATGCGGAACTGCAGAATCATCGTCATAGGCAACTATTGCACGGTAAAATTCATCCATATCTCTCATCGCATACTGTCGAAGAAGCTCAGCCCTTATCTCATTTCCCGGAAGGGAAGTATCTATTTTCTCTATAATCTGCTTTGTCTCTTTTACAGCCTTTCCAATCAAGCCAAGCTCTTCTTTGGTCTTATATTGTCTCAAATCAAGAAGCGCCTCAGAAACATCCTTGGTTCGTATTCCAACTTTCTGCATTTTTTCCTGCATTCGAAGAGGAAGGAATTTTCCATTCACTCCGATTGTATTGTTTCCAACTATCTTCTTGATATCCTTCAAAGTATTTTTTGTAGAAAACTCGCGAACATCCTTAACCCAGCTCTCCTCTGAAGCTCTCTCCATTTCAAAACCTGGTATGTAAAGAACTGGCTCTTCTCCAATAAGAGCAAGGGAGCTCTCAAAGCCAGAAGCTCCTGTAAAATAATAAAAGAAAGGATCCTTCGCCTGAAGGTTTATCAGGAAAAGAGAATCTATTCCTTGCGCCTCAAAAATCCCAAGAGCTTTCTTCGTCTGCTCTTTTCCAATCATTCTACCTCTATTATCTGCCGTATTCTATCCATTACTGCCTTCAGATCTTGCTTCAACTCATCTAACTTAGCCAGATCAGTTTCACCCTGTGCTTCCTCATATATCTGGTCAATCTGCTTCAGACAAGACTTGAAATCATTTTTCAAATAGTCAATTATTATTTTTGATGTAAAACCCTTTAAGGCTCCGGCATCTTCATGGGCTCCTTTAAAAATTTCCAAGTCAGTTCCAATCCTAATAAGACTTTCTTCAATCTGCAAAAGAAGGAAATTTGCTTCGGCAATTTTGTTATCTCGCATCAGTCCTAGAATGTCTAAAAAAGTTTTTGGATATTCTCCAATCTTCCGTATACCCAGTTCCTTTGCCTTTTTCTTGGCCTTATCATATCGGTCTAATATCTCTTCCTTCTTCTGCAATGACCACTCATGAACACTCAGAGTTTCCCCTCGTTTTTTACTATTAACATATGCAACCGCAAAACTCCTTAGATAAGATGTAATAGCCTTAAGTCTCTCCAAACTACTATCCTCTTCAACCTTATTAGAAACTTCAGTGAGTCTATTCGTATCAGGATAGACCATTTTCATTATTTCCATTGTAGTGTCCATTCCAAGAGCTTTATTAGCCTTTGAAATCTGGTCAATAACTCGGCTTTTCTCTCTTTCAAGGCGTTCCTCTTTTTCTGAGCTTTCCTCTTTCTCCAGCCTTTTTCTTACATCTTCAAAAGGTTCTTTTGCCATAATTCTATACTAAATTGCTTTCCAGATATATGTCTTTTTTCCTTTCTCGTCCGCAAGTTTTTAATAAGTAATGATATTAAAGTATGTATGGAACAAGCCGGAATATGTCAAAACTGCAAAAAAGAGCTCGCGTCTTCACCCTGTTCTGTCTGCAAGTTTAATCTTTGTTCAGAATGCCGAGGCTCTCACAACTGTATGTCTTCAAATAAGGGTTAGAGCAAGCTGCTCTATACTACTGACTCCTTCAGTTTCCGATAAGGTCTTTTCAATAGAGTCAGGATCGCTCTTCGGATCCTTGTCATCAAGAATAAAAGTTGCAACAATCTGATCCATTCCATATATGAAAGGTTTTTTCTCAAGCGTTTCGAAATAAGAGATCTTCCTTATATCTTCCTCAAGCTTTTTCATATCAACATCTGGTCCGTCCGGCCTTATTGCATAAATCAGTGCTGCTTTTCCCATAGCGATTTGATATAATCTCAGCGCTTAATAATACTTTCCAAGCACCGCTAAAAGCTTTTTAACAATCTTTTTAAGGGCAAAAAGTGATAGGAAAACGGGAAATGGCCTTTATACTATTGAATTTGAAAGCCTATGAACAGGGAGTGGGAAAAAACGCTGAGAATCTTTCTAGCATAGCTAGGGAAGTGTCTGAGTCTTCAGGTGAGCGAATAATTATTGCTTCTCAGGCTACTGATATCCAGGTGGTTTCCAAACTTATTGAAACCTTTGCCCAGCATGTGGATTCCGCACCTCTTGGAGCACAAACAGGCTCAATTCTCCCAGAATCAGCAAAGGCGGCAGGAGCTAGAGGAAGTCTTCTAAACCATGCCGAGCAGCAGATTTCTGATGACGATATAAAAACTGGAGTTGCAAGACTTAAGTCTCTTGAAATGGAAAGCATGGTTTGCGCAAGCAGTCCTGAACTTGCTGCAAAATATGCAGAATATGGACCAACTTACATTGCAATAGAGCCCCCTGAACTGATAGGAAGCGGAGTTTCAGTTTCCACGGCAAATCCAGATATCGTTACTGATAGCATAGAGAAAGTAAAGGCAGTAAATCCGTCTGTAAAAGTAGTCTGCGGAGCAGGCATATCCAGCGGCGAGGACGTCAGAAAAGCAATAGAACTCGGTTCTGAAGGGGCACTGGCTGCAAGCGCCTTTGTCAAGGCAGATGACCCGAAAGCAGTTCTGGAAGACCTGGTCGGGGGTCTAAAATGAACTCTTTCAACACAATGGATGATTTTGATTTTTCAGAAAAGACAGTAATAGTCAGGCTTGATTTAAACTCACCAATAGATCCTCAAACTGGAGAGTTTTTGGACATAAGGAGAATAGAAAAGCATGCAATAACTATCAAAGAACTTTCCGAAAAAGGGGCAAAAGTTGTTGTTCTTTCTCACCAGGGTCGTCCTGGCTCAAGAGACTTCACAACTCTTGAAAAACACACCGTATATCTTCAGAAGGAAGTCGGACTTCCTATTGAGTATATAGAAGGCGGTCTCATAAGTCCTGGTGTTGTCAAAAAAATAAAGGAAATGAATAAAGGGGAAATAATTTTACTTGAGAATGTTCGTTTCCTTTCAGAAGAAAATATTTCACAGCCCTCAGATGTTCAGGCAAAGACCCATTTTGTTGGGGTGCTCGCGCCTCTGGCTGATATTTATGTCGGAGATGCCTTCGCAACAGCTCACAGAAGTCAGAGTTCTCTTGTCGGTTTCCCGGAACTCCTTCCATCCTGTGCCGGAAGGGTAATGGAAAAAGAAATTTCAATGCTATCTGAGGCAAGAAGTTCTGATGCTAGACCTAGTGTATTCTCAGCTGGTGGGGCGAAGGTTCGTGACAGCCTGAAAGTTATTGCACACTTCTTGGACCGGGAAATTGTTGACACAGTTCTAACCTCAGGTCTCGTTTCCAGTGTATTTCTGGTAGCAAAAGGATATAAAATCGGAGGTCTGGAATATATGGAAAATTACACTTCACTTGTAAGAAAAGCAAAAAGACTCTACAATGATTATCCTGATAAAATAATTCTTCCTGAAGATCTTGCTGCAGACAAATACGGAGAAAGGATAGAGCTGCCTCTTTCAGAGCTTCCAATTCCTTACAAAATATCTGATATAGGAAGTAAGACTGCTAAAAATTATTCCGAAATTCTCAGGTCGGCAAAGACTATTATAGCTAATGGACCTGCGGGGATTTTCGAAGACGAAAACTTTTCCAAGGGAACTAATGAAATTGCAAAGGCAATCGCCGAATCTGGCGGATTCACAGTTGTTGGAGGCGGTCATATAGCAACAGCAATACGCAAGCTAAATCTTGGAGATAAAATCACCCACATTAGCACAGGAGGCGGAGCATGCATACTCTTCTTGGCAGGGGCAAAGTTGCCTGCTATAGAAGCTCTTAAGAAGTCAAAGGAACGAGAATCTAAGTAAAATGAGCAAGGTAAAAGTAGCAATCAACGGATACGGAACCATAGGGAAAAGAGTAGCGGATGCTGTCAGTCTTCAGAATGATATGGAAGTCCTCGGTGTTACAAAAACAAAACCAACTTTCGAAGCTCGCCTTGCAAATGAGAAAGGATATCCATTATACGGAATTTCAAAAGAAAGCGTTAAGTCTTTTGAAGAGGCAGGTCTTAAAACAGAGGGTGTTTTCGACAGTCTTCTAGAACAGGCCGACATAATTATTGACTGCACACCTGGAAAAGTCGGCGCGAAAAATAAAGAAGATCTTTATATTCCAAAAAAACTCAAAGCTATCTATCAGGGTGGAGAAAAGGCATCAGTTGGCGAAACAAGTTTTGTCGCTCAGATAAACTACAATTCTTCCATTGGGAAGGATCACGTTCGTGTGGTCAGCTGTAACACAACTGGCCTGTCAAGAGCTATTGGAGCATTATCTTCAAACTTCAGTATCGGGACTGTCAGGGCTTTTCTAGTAAGGAGAAGCGTGGATCCCAGAGATTCCTCAAAAGGACCAATAAATGCTATAATTCCGGATCCTCTGACGGTTCCAAGTCATCACGGTCCAGACATCCAGACTATTCTTCCTGACCTTAATGTAATAACAAGCGCGGTAAAAGTTCCTACAACTCTGATGCATCTTCATTCTCTTATGGTCGAGCTCAAAGACGGCACCTCAGAAAGCGATGTTAAAAATGTTCTCGAGCAGACCAGGAGAACAAAAGTTCTACACTCAAAAGAGGGCTTTCGTTCAACAGCTGAAGTTATAGAATATGCCCGTGACCTTGGTCGTTCAAGATATGACCTGTATGAGAACATGATTTGGGAGGACTCTATTGTCGTGAAGGACAAAGAGGCCTATTTTTTCCAAGGAATAGCTCAGGAGTCTATTGTCGTTCCTGAGAATATAGACGCAATTCGCGCTGCTCTGGAGTTGGAAACAGATGCAGAGAAGAGTATGGATAAAACAGACAAAACACTTTCAATCTAATGCCTCACAAACAAGTAATAGTTGTCAGAAAGGATCTCAAACTTAGCCCCGGTAAGATGTCTGTTCAGGTGGCTCACGCTTCTGTAGAGTCTCTCTGGAAATCAGACGGAAAAGTTGCATCTAACTGGTCCGAAGAAGGCGCAAGAAAAGTTGCAGTATATGCGGAAGACGAGAAAGAACTTCTTGAAATTTTTGAGAAAGCAAAATCAATGGGAATTCCTGCAGCTCTCATAACAGATGCCGGAAAAACTGAGATTCCTCCTGGTACAAAGACTGCTGTCGGTCTCGGACCGGATACACAGGAAAATCTGAACAAAATAACTGGAAATCTTTCTCTTGTATGAATGATATAGGAATTCGGGCCTACGCCACAAAATCAAAAGGGATAGGCGGAACTATCAAAGAAGTTCCGGAAGATTTCATAGTCCAGGAAATCCAGAATGACATTAGTGTTTCCAGTCTCGAGCCCTCAAAGAATTTACCTTCTGATTCGGATGAATCTAAAGAATATACTCACTTTACTCTGGTCAAAAGGGACTGGAACCAGGAACAAATTCTTAAGCGTGTAGCAAGGCGCATCGGAATTTCAAGAAAGCGTTTCTCTGTATCGGGAACAAAAGACAAAAAAGCTCTTACTGCTCAAAAAGTTTCCGCCTGGAATATCTCAGCTCAGAATCTTTTAAATGTCCGAATAAAGGACTGCGAAATCGGAGACTTCTCATATTCCACTGGAAGGATAGAGCTTGGAGATCACTGGGGAAACCGTTTCACAGTAAAAATTCTCGGAGCGTCAGGAAGTCCTGAACAAACACTCTCAGAACTCGAAGAGCTCGGCGGAATTCCAAATTTCTTTGGAGAACAGCGTTTCGGTCTGCGACTTAACAATCATATTGTTGGAAAACATATTCTTGAAGGAAATATAGAGTCTGCAGTTCACGAGTTCCTCGCAGGAACTGGTGAAAGAGAGTCTAAAGAAGGAAGGCAGGCTCGCGAAGCTCTTGCAGAAAACTGGGGGGATTTTGGAAAGGCTCTTAAAGATTTTCCAGTCTATATGCGCTTTGAACGGGCTCTTCTAGATCATCTTAATGTTCATTCAAATGACTATGTCGGAGCTTTCAAAAAACTGTCAAAACAGACATACAAATTTTTCACCCACGCTTATCAGAGCTATCTTTTCAATATAATTCTAAGTGATCGTATCAATAAAGGCTCCTCTCTAGAAGGAAACGCCAGCATACTCGGCTACAAATCGGAGCCTGACGAGACCGAATCAGCACTTTTGGAAAAAGAAGGTCTGAGTTTGAAAGATTTCAAAGTCAGCCAGTTTCCTGAGGCCAGCGTTCGCGGAGACCGCCGAAATTTCCTCGCTGAAATTAAAAATTTGAGCTTTCAGGGTAAAAATAACATTACTCTGAGCTTCGATCTCACAAAAGGAGCTTACGCCACCATTCTTTTAAGGGAGGTTCAAAAGGCATAAATAGATACTGTCCCATGAAAACTTTCTATGGCTGAGCAGGAATATTCAGTTGATTTTTCAAAAATTGCTGAAAAACTCGTAAAGAATAAAAAAGTCATTTTCTTCGTTTTACTAGCCTTAGTACTTCTTTTCTCAGCCTGGGTTCGCCTGATACCTGCAGACCAGTATTATCTGTCCGCGATGGACCCTTACTGGCATTATCGCCACTCAGCTGAAATAGTGGACCACGGTTATCCTGGAACTGAGTTAAGAGAAATAGATGGAAAGATGGTTCCTTGGGACTCTTTCCACAATGCACCTTACGGCGGGGAGGCCTCAAAAGAGTTCTACCAATATTTCACAGCCTATAGTTACATGTATTTAGGGAAGTTCCTTGTTGCCGATTTAATGACTTGGACTAAACTTACTCCAGTCTTTTTCGGAGTTCTCTCAGTTCTTTTCATGTATTTACTGGTTGCCCAGCTATTCGGCAGAGGGGCAGGTCTTGGCGCAGCCTTCATGTTTTCTATAGCTCCCTCCTTCCTCATGCGAAGCGTTGCAGGTTTCGCCGATACTGACGCTCCAATAGCCTTCTTTACAATACTCAGCTTCTATCTCTTTCTTTTAGCATGGGACCGAGAATCCTATTTATGGGGAGCTTCAGCCGGTCTTTCTATGGGGTTGTTCGCATTCACTTGGGGTGGCTACAGATTCGCCCCGCTATTTATAACAGCGGCTGTAGGTTTCCACCTGGTTTCAAAAATAACTCTTGCCTATGTCAGAAAAAAGAACATAATTGATGAACTCAAAACCCACAGGAAAAAATACACAGTATTCGCGGTTTTCCTTCTTTCAATGTTCATATTCGTTACACTATTCAAAGGCATAGAGCTTGCAAAATTCTGGAGCGCAACAAGAGTGTTCTCCTCTCTGAAAGAAATGCAAAGAGAATCACTTGATACGGGCGTAAGGAATGTTTTCCTGACTGTTTCAGAAATGAGCCCAGGAAGTCTTGTAGAAATCGTAAGCCGCGTTCACATAATCTCAGTATTCCTCTTCTTCGGATTCCTCGCACTTCTTCCCTTCGGTTTATGGAAAAAACTTTCAGGCAAATTCTTCCACTTGTCCTTCTTTACAATATGGTTGGCCGCTACCTTCTATTCGTCTTTCACGGCTGTTCGTTTCATAGAAATGTTTGCAATACCACTCGCCATCTTCAGTGGAATCGTAATTGCCGAAATGATTTCTAAAATATCAAGCAAAAAGCCAGCTATTTCTATATTTATAGTTGTTACACTCATCGCACTTATTTTCTTCGTTCCAAACTATAACCTCAGCGGACCCTCATATTTCCAAACTTCAATCTCAATAGCATCTCAGTCAGGTCCCGGAGTTTCAGGTCCTTGGCTTGATTTCTATGATTGGGTAAAAACAGAAACTCCAAAGGGTGCAATATTCGCAAGCTGGTGGGATCCGGGTCACGCTCTTACAGCTCTCGGAGAGCGTCCAGCGGTAGCAGACGGAAGCCAAAATGACGAGCATGTCCACGATCTTGCCCTAATGTTCACATCAACTGATATGGACACTTCTCTGAGCCTTATGAAAGAGTATAATATCAGTTATTTCTTCACAAGTTCTGACCTTCTTCCAAAATACAGTGCAATAAGCTTCCTTGCAGGGGAGCCTGACTACTATCCACAGGTTCCACTGTCCCAGACAAGTCAGCAGGGAGACACAGTCGTCCTTGAATACAAACTCAGCCAGACTGAAGCTGTTTATGTATCCTTAACAGGACCCTTTGCATCAGCAACTCTCCAAAGTGGCTATAACACAGTTCCAATACAAAGAATTATAGTATTTTCAAGTGGTCAGCCGGTAAAATTCGAGACAGAGGCTGAGAACGCTGTTGATTATATGATATACGTCCTTCCTGACTATCAGTCTGTTTTCCTTCTTCCACCAAGGCTCGAGAACAATCTATTGACACGCTTGCATCTCTTTTCAGGAGCCGATGTTGATGGTCTGGAATTTGTAAAGGACTTTGGCGGAACTATTAAGGTTTTCAAAGTGAAATAATTGCCAAGAGAAAGCTTTAATAATACAATTTACTAATGCTTAGTTTATGTGGTTTCCCTAAAAGATACTACATAATCTTAGCAGCTATATGCTGCAGGCGCCTCCCTTCTGTGCAAAAACACAGACCACCACCGGGGGGCGCATACCTTTCTCATAAGAGTTATAAAGCATCTAATCAACCTCTAGAGCATGAAAGTAAGCGTTATAGGAACTGGATACGTCGGCCTGATAAGTGGAGTGGGCTATGCCAGCCAGGGGCATGATGTTATCTGTGTTGACGTAATAGAGGAAAAAGTCGCAAAAATAAACGCGGGCGAGCCCCCAATACACGAGGCAGGCCTTCCTGAGAGACTAAGACAGGTTCTGACCACGGGAAAATTCAGAGCAACTACTGATATCACAGATGCTGTAGAAAATTCAGATATCTGCTTCATCTCTGTAGGAACTCCCTCTGCCGCTGACGGTTCAATAGACCTAAAATACATAGAACAGGCTTCAAAGGACCTCGGAATAGCACTAAAAAACAAAAATTCCTATTTCACAATTGTTGTTAAAAGCACAGTAAGTCCGGGAACTACAGAGGGAACTGTAATAAAAAATGTAGAGGAAGAATCAGGCAAGAAAGCGGGACAGGATTTCGGTGTCTGTATGAATCCTGAATTCCTGAGGGAAGGAAAGGCAATAGAAGATTTTGATAATCCTGACAGAATAGTCATAGGAAGTTTCGATGAAAAAAGCTCAGAATCTCTCAAAGATCTCAACAAGGCCTTCAGCTGCCCTGTTCTTGAAACTCCCCTTTCAACAGCTGAAATGATAAAATACGTCAGCAATGCCTTCCTTGCAGTGAAAATTTCATACGCAAATGAAGTTGCTGAATTCTGCAAGAAAATAGGAGCCGACCCATACGAAGTTTTCAAAGGCGTCGGAATGGATAAACGCATTAATCCAGCATTCTTCAACTCAGGCCTTGGCTGGGGCGGAAGCTGCTTTCCAAAAGATACACGGGAATTCGCGGACGCGGCAAAAAGAGAGGGCGCAAATCCACGAATTGTTGATGCTGCAATCGAGACAAACAAAATACTCCCTTCTAAAATAGTTGAGCTTGCCGGAGATGTTTCCGGGAAAACAGTTGCAGTTCTCGGTCTTGCCTTCAAAGCCGGAACTGACGATGTCCGTGAATCACAGGCTGTCGAAGTTATAAAACTTCTGAATGAGAAAGGGGCAAAGATACAGGCCTATGACCCAGAAGCAGCAGAAGTCGAGGGTGTAGACAGAGCGGAAACAATGGAAAAAGCTCTCGAAGGCGCTGAGATCTGCCTTGTTCTGACTGAGTGGCCTGAATTTGCAAATATTCCTTTCTCTGGAAAAATAATTGACGGAAGAAATATAGTCGAAAACAGGGAAAACTACGAGGGGCTCTTCTGGTAGATATATTAAAAAGAAGAACTAATGGGATTTATGGCAAAAGCTATTGTAACAGGGGTCGCCGGTTTTATCGGCAGTACCTTGTCAGATACCCTGCTTGAACAGGGAACGGAGGTCATTGGAATTGACTGCTTCACAGACTATTATGAGCGTTCCACTAAAGAGAAAAACCTAGAAAGCTCAAAAGAAAACGAGAACTTCTCTTTTCTTGAACTTGACCTGGCAGAAGCAGATCTCTCAGACGCATTCAATGAGGTTGATGTCGTTTACCATCTTGCCGCCCAGCCTGGCGTTCGCTACAGCTGGGAAAACTTTGATGTCTATCTAAAAAACAACATAAAGGCAACACAGAGAGTTCTAGAAGCCTCAAAAGAGTCCGGCTCACGAGTTATTTTCGCTTCATCATCTTCAGTATATGGTGATGCTGAACTCCCTCTTACAGAGGATACAAAAGCAAGACCAGTATCTCCTTATGGTGCATCGAAACTGGCCTGCGAACACCTCTGCAGAATATACAGCGAATCCTTCAAGGTTCCGACAGTTTCTCTCAGATATTTCACAGTATACGGACCTCGCCAGCGTCCTGATATGGCGATTAATATTTTTACCCACAAAATCCTCGCCGGCGAGCCAATCAAAATATACGGAAGCGGCGAGCAAACTCGTGATTTTACATATGTCCAGGATATAGTTGACGGAACAATCGCTGCCGGAGAAAGCAGTCTCAGCAAGGATATCCTAAATATCGGCGGCGGTTCTCAAATTATGCTTAACGACCTTGTTTCAAAAATAGAAAAGGCACTTGGAAAAGAAGCCAAAATAGAGAAAGAAGGTTCACAGCGCGGTGATATGAAGCACACAAAAGCCTCTCTCGACAAAGCAAAGAAAGAGATAGGCTACAAGCCAAAAATTTCAATTGATGAAGGAATAAAAAGATACACTGACTGGGTAGTTTCAAATGGATAAGTTCGTAGCCGACATAAAAAAGAATCGAAAAATCTACGTTGCACTATTCCTCATACTCCTTTTCGGAATGTACCTCAGGGTCTATCACATTGACTATCCCACTATCGGTTATCACAATTGGAAGGAAAGCCACTACTTGGCAGAGTCAAGGAATTTTGCAGAGGACGGTTTCTTCAATCACGGTTTCTTTGTTCCCGAGTGGGACGCACTTCGCTCTTTCGATGACCCGACAGGAGCTCATTCTGACACATTTCCTGTTATATCAATTTTGATAGCCATTGCATTCAATATATTTGGTCCTTATCTCTGGGTCGCCCGTCTCGTCGGGATAATATTTAGTCTCGGAACTGTCCTTATGATGTTCCTTCTGTCAAGAGAGCTCTTCAAAAGGGACGATATTGCAATTATTGCGGCCGCTCTCACAGCAATAAATCCACTCTTCGTTTTCTTCAGCCACAATGTCCAGCTCATAAATCCAGGTGTTTTCTTTATGATAAGTTCAGCCTACTTCTATGTCAGATGGCGTGATTCTGATAAAAATTCACACTTAATCAGTACTGCAGTCTTCCTTACCCTTGCAGGGCTGACAAAATACACCTTCTTAGTAATCGCTATACCATTCGCACTCACTTTCCCTTACAAAAAACTACTAAAGCTAAACAAGTCCCAGATTAAAGCCTATTCAGTCTCATTCATGGCAATGCTCGCACTTCCTGCCTGGTTCCTCTACTCAAAAACAATAGTCCAGGCTGAGGGAACAGCACTCGCCACCGGAGAGATGAATCTATGGGCCTTCCTCACTTCAGGTTGGTGGAAATCTGTCTGGCCATTTTTATCTGACAACTACACAACTATCGGCTTCTTCTTTGCAATTTCTGGAATTGCAATGCTTGCCGTATTTTACAAGTCAAACAAAAAATTCGCAGAACTTTTCCTATTGTCTTACGCCATAGCCATCATCCCCTTTATCATGATAATGTCAAACAAGCTGAAGGGACACAGCTACCATCAGTTCCCAATAGCCCCAATCATAATACTCACAATGTCCTACTTCATAATGGTAGTTTCACAGACCTCTCTCGGGCTCTTCAAAGTGAAAGCTGAAAAACGAGAGATTCTTAAATGGGCTGCAATTCTGGTTCTCTTCCTTGTCTTACTATCTCCTTCAATGGATGCAAAAAACAAGCAGTTTGATACACAGTTCTTCGGTCTGGATATTGCCGGAGATTACATCAGGGAAAACAGCGAAGAGACCGAAAAAGTCATGTTTTCAGGTGGCCAGTCCTTCGGCTTTCTCTGGAATGCCGACAGAAAGGCCTACTACAGCACAGATCTTACTCTAGATATTCTTAAACAGGCAGAAGAAAATGGAGTCCGCTGGATTTTTATGTACCACTGGGGTTTCGTAGATTTACAGGACCCGGTACTTCTACAATATCTTGAGGAAAACTATGTGTTCAGGCAGATGGCATATCTCTCACAAGGAAAGGATAATATTGTTTACTACATTATTCTTGAAAAGGGAGAAGGCGGATTTTCAATGGATGCTCTGCAAAGCTGGACAGACGGCAAAGATCTCAGGTATAAAGACTACGACCTAAATTCAGGAAAAATAAAACTTTACTACGTAAACTAGCTACTTCCTTTCTCTAGTTCTAATTATAAGCTCGGCGAGAAGCCCGTTAAATATGAACTGCATTCCAAGCAGTACCAAAAGAACAACAAGTATCAAAAGCGGTCTGCTTCCTATTCCTTGACCAAGAGCATATTTATCATAAAGAAGTTTTACTCCTCCTAGAAAACCAAGCCCCATAAGAGCAAAACCGGTGGCTCCGAAAATATGTATTGGTCTTGAGCCGTAGGAAGTCAGGAATTTAAGGGTAATGAGGTCCAGAAATCCCTTCGGAAGTCTAGAAAGTCCGTACTTAGTTTTTCCGGATTTCCTTTCGTGGTGTTTTACCTTCATTTCTATAACTTTATGTCCTTTAACTGAAAGCATTGCAGGTATATATCTGTGCCCTTCTCCGTGAAGTTCAAGATCCTTTATCGCAGAGCTCTTGTAAGCCCTGAGTGTACATCCCTGATCATGAAGGCTTAGCCCGAAAAAGCGCCTTACAAGGAAATTATTCAATTTAGATGCCATTCGCTTCCCAATAGTGTCCTTCCTGTTCGCTCTCCAGCCGCAGACAACGTCCGCTTTTCCCAGACCTTCAACAAGTTTCGGTATATCTGAGGGGTCATTCTGCAAATCAGCGTCCATAGAAACAACAATCTTCCCTTTACTTGCCTTAAAACCAGTAAGAAGGGCGGCAGTTTGTCCTTTATTGCTTCCGTGCTTTACAAGTTTCACAGATTTATCGTGCTTTGCAATTTTCTCAAGCTTTTCAATAGTTCCATCACTGCTACCATCGTCTACAAAAAGAATTTCATGGCTTTTCTTCATTCTTGTCAGTACAGTTGCCAGCTCCATATAGAGCCTTTCTACATTTCCTTCCTCATTATAGGCTGGTATGACAACAGAAATTTCCATGCGAAATCGTTGTACAGAGGCATATAAATAATTGTCCAAGACATAATTTTTTCATAGAGAGCTATAAATAGCAAATATCCTACACATATGCTATGGCGCTTTTTTCAACAACTGGCATCCGGGGCATAGCGAATATCGACATAACACCTGAGTTTATGTTGGACCTCGGAAAAACATTCGGGACGATGGTAGGTCCCTGTAAAGTTCTTGTTGCCAGAGACACAAGAACCAGTTCAGAGATGCTTTCAAACTCCTTAATTGCAGGATTACTTTCGACTGGCTGTGATGTATTCGACACTGGAATTGCTGCTGGACCTGTCGTAAATCACGCGGCTCAGAGCGCTTATGATGCAGGCGTCATGATAACAAGCTCCCACAATCCTCCTGAATACAATGGAGCAAAATTCATTCTCAAAGGTGGCAAGGAAGTTGGCGAAAAGGAAGAGATAGAGTTCGAAAAAATACTAAACTCCCGTAAATTCATCACTGTAAGTTGGGACAAGGTCGGCTCATATTCAGAGTGCGACTCAGTAAGTCCTTACATTATGGATGCTCTGGCTCTCGTTAATTTAGAAAAGATAAAGTCCAAAAAATTCAGAGTCCTTGCAGACCCTGGAAACGGCGCTCAAATCGACGCAGTTCCGCGAATACTCAAGGAGCTTGGTTGTGAGGCTGTAATAATCAATGGAGAAAACACCGGAAAGTTCGGACGACTTCCTGAGCCAAGACCTGAGACACTTTCTGAGCTTTTCGAAGAGGTCCGAAAACAGAAGGCAGATTTCGGCGTTGCCTTCGACTGCGACGGTGATAGAGCAGTATTCTGTAACGAAAAGGGCGAGTTCATCATGGGCGATGTTACAGGTTCAATGATAGCCGGCTCTCTAGCAGAAAAAGGAGACAAAATAGTAACTCCTGTTGCAACTTCCAGCATCATTGATGATGTTGCCTCAAATTCAGGTGCCGAAATTGTCAGAACAAGAGTCGGCGCCAAGTATGTCAGCGATTCTGTGATTTCAGGTGGCGCTGTCTTCGGTTTCGAGGAAAACGGTGGCTGCATCTTCCCAAAACTCAGCCCAGGTCGCGACGGTTCAATGACACTCATAAAAATGCTAGACCTTCTTACAGATTATGACTCTTTCAGCTCTGCAGTTTCCAGCCTTCCAAAATATTTCCAACTTAAGGCTAAATTTGAATGCAGCGATGATAAAAAAGAAGACACAATGAAGCGTGCTATGGAAAGGGCAAAACAAGATGGACGAAAATTCTCCGATATTGATGGTCTCAAATTTTTCGAAGATGATGGCTGGATTCTCGTCCGAGCCTCAGGAACTGAACCAGTACTTCGAGTTTTCTCAGAAGCAAAAACAGAGTCAAGGGCGCAGGAACTTCTTGAACTTGGAAAAGCACTTCTCTCAGACTAGACTTAAAGTCTCCAGATTTTTACTGGGTCTGCCAGCCAGAAAAGCAGTCCAAGAGATGCAATGAAATAATTAAACAAAAGAATTATCAGAGAAAAGGCAACTGCGCTTCCTGCTCCAATCCCTAGAAGTCCTAACATCCCTATTAAAACAAGGTCTCTTGTTCCTATTCCTGATATAGATATTGGGATGAGCTCGGCAAGCATACTAACTGGTATTATCATTGTCATATAGAAGAAGCTAATGTTAATTCCTGCTGACAATAAAAGCAAATAATATTGCAGAAACACAATTCCCCATGCAATCAGGGTGAGGCCTGCAATCTTTTCCAGAAGAAAACGCTTCCTTCTTATTACTCGGACGCCTTCATAAAATTCCTCAAAATTTGTTCTCAAAATATTCTGGTGTCTTTTCGGAACCAGTTTGCGAAAAATTGGTCTCATCATTCTCCTCGTTACTCCTTCCTCTAAAACTAGCAAAATTACAATCGCAAAAACCACAAATGCCCCTATTGCTATCTTAGGTGTGCTAAACCCAATTGCAAACTCGGCAGTCATATAATATATTCCAATTATAGCCAGAAGAAATAGTAAGATAGTATCAACTACCCTATCTATAAAAACGGTTGCAAATGCTTTCCCAGTTCTAATTTTCCTGTCATCAGCCGCGTATATTGCCTTTATAATTTCTCCAATTCTTCCTGGTGTTATAACTGCCGCGAAAATTCCTATAATAAAGGCTTTCCAGGCATCAATAAACTTAAATCCAGGTTTCTGCGCATCGACTCCCAGCTTCCACTTGTAGGCTTTTATTCCTGAACTGAGAAAAACTAGAAGCAGTGCAAAAATGAAGTATAGAGGATTTGCCTTCAGAAAGGCTTCAGTTATTACAGATACTCCTACTGAATTAACAATGTAAGCAAATAGGAGAAGCCCTATAAGAGGAAGAAATCTCTTTGCGCTAAACATTCTTCTTCCGGCCCTTCTGCTCAAGTTCCAGGGAAACCTTTCTGACCAGGTTTGTTATTTGCCTCTGAGTTTCCTGGTTACGTATATACACCTGAAAGACGAAACCATAAACTCCCAATATTCCAAGAACCAGAAGCGCATCAAGCCCCCTTCCAATTTTCAGCCAGCTAAGAAGGGAATCAAGAGCAGTAGGATATACTGAAACTCCAACAATCGCGATAGCGACTGAGCCCCATGTAATAAAATCACGATCCTTAAAATTCCCTTTCCTGTAAAGTTTTACAGCATAGTAGAACATAATAAGCCCGAGGGCCAGTCCGAATGCCTGTATTCCAGCTATCATTTTCTCAACCAAAGGCGTTTAAGGAGAATTCCATGCATTATTTTTACTCCCTCACGCACGTTTGTACCTTTTCTTTTACTACGTTCGTCATATAAAGCTTTTATCGGGACTTCTTCTATTTTCATTCCATATCTTCCGAGCTCGTAGACAATTTCCGATGATACATCATAGCGGTCGCATACAATAGATATAGCTTTTGCAGCCTTTTTATCAAATGCCCTCAGCCCGCTTTGCGAATCAGTAACCTTTGTCCTGGCAAGCAAGTTTGTGAATCCTGTAAGAAACCAATTCCCAAACTTTGTAACTGGAGGCATCATCTCTAAATCTTCTTTTCTTAGAAATCTAGAGCCTATAACCGCGTTCGCCCTCTTCTTCTGTATTGGCTCTATCAAGTTTTTTATATCTCTTCCACTATGCTGAAGGTCCGCATCAAAAGTAACTATAATGTCAGCGTTTTTTCTCATAGCAGATTTTATCCCGGTCGCAAGTGTGGCTCCCAGTCCGCGATTGATAATATGGCTTGCAACAAAGGCTCCCTCTGCCAAGGCAATCTCTTCCGTCTTATCTGATGAGCCGTCATTAACAACAACAACATTTGCCCTTGGGAACCCCTCTTTGAGGCTCTGCAGACTCTTTTTTATTGTCTTTTCTTCGTTGTAAGCAGGCATTACAATAACAACTTTCATTTTAACATATCCTTTATCCCTTCTTCAATAGAATATTCCGGTCTATATCCTATTTTTTCAGAGGCACGGCTTATGCTTGTCCAGCTCCTCTTTATATCGCCTTCCTTCTCCGTCGTTTTCACAACATTCAGTTCTTTTCCAAGTGCATTCTCCATAGCAGATACAATATCATTTATGCTTGTCTCCTCTCCGGAAGCAATATTCAAGATCATACTCTTTCCTGACTCGTTTTCAAGACAAAGAATGCAGGCTCTTACCAAGTCTTTCACATACAAAAAATCCCTTGTCTGTTCTCCATCTCCGTAAATCTCAGGAGACCTTCCTAAGTTTGCCTCCCCAAGCATTTTTGGAATCACTCCCTGACCTCCATTTCCATATATATTAAAGATTCTTAAAATAAAAGTCGGTATAGAACTTTCAGCACAAAGTTTCTCAGCAGCAAGTTTCGATTCACCATAGGGCGATATCGGATTGGTTTCAGTTTCTTCTCCAACTGGAAATTCAAGAGGATTTCCGTAAACTGCCGCGGAGCTAAAGAATACAAGTTTTTTCACTCCAGCTTTCTCGGCTGCCTCGAGAACATTTTCGGTCCCTAAAACATTTATCTCACTATCCTCTTCCGGATTTTCCATCGACCTCTGAACAGAGCTCTGAGCCGCAAGATGAAAAACAATTTCACATCCTTCCATCGCCGATTCAACATTCTCTAAATTTCGTATATCTCCTTCTACAATTTTTGCAGAGCTACCTTCTACATTAGCTTTATTACCACTTGAGAAATTATCAAGAATAACTACTTCATGCCCCACGTTTGTCAGAGCTCCAACTAAATAAGGCCCTATAAATCCTGCCCCTCCAGTTACAAGCACTTTCATATTACTAAGGTCACCATTCCAAGCGCAATCTCAACAAGCCAGTAAATTGTCACCAACTGCCACTCACGCATTCTTTTTATGCGAAGTATGAGGTTTGTAAGTGATAAATAACTTTTCTGAGGCACTAAAATTCCATTTTCAACCCTCGTCGGTACGATATTCTTACTCGAAGCAACTCCCATTGTAGTCAGCTTCAGGATCATATCTAGAAAGTAGGGTATGGACAAAATTGCCAAGTCAATCAATGGCGCTCCAAGAGCAACTGACGCCGCGAGGAAAGCACCTATAGGAAGAGTTCCGACATCACCCGGAAAAACCTTCGCAGGATATCTATTGAACATAAGAAATCCGAGCAAGGCAAGCGAGTAGGCGAATAGTGCGGTTCTCACTTCAAAATTCCACGTATTCAGTCCGAGAAAGAAAAGCGCAATCGCACCCATTCCGGCTTCAAGTCCGTTGAATCCAGCAAGCATATTTGTCCAGTTAGACAGAACAACTATTGCAGCAACAACAGCCAAAACCTGGTAAACTCCAAAGCCCCAAAACAAAATCAGAGGAAGAGCCGGAATTGCGCTTAGTGCAAGTTTCTGGTAGGGATTAAATCTGAAAAGGTCATCAAGAAGTCCGACGCTCGCAGATATTAAAAAAACAAGAGTCAGTGTCATATAGATAGCTGAACTTGTAACAAGGTACATCCCTAGAAGAATAGTTCCAAGAGCGGCTGCCACCGAAATTCCTCCAAAATTGGCTTGCATCGGCCGTCCTTCCTTATGAATATCCTCTGCTGTGCGGCCAATACGCTTGAATCGCCTTATGAAAATATATGTTAGGGCTATTGAAAGTACGAAGGCGGAAAAAACAGGGAGTGCATCAAAGGATACCATCTCAAATTGCAGTAGATCTTACAGTGTTTGCTATAACCTCTGCCGGATCCTCCATTGAGCTTATCATTTTTTCGGCAATTTCCCTCTGCCGGCTCTTATGTTCTCCATTTCTTCTTATAAGGTCAGAAGCCTGCTCAAGTAAGCCCTCTTTAGTAGTTCTGGAGACCAGCTGTTTCTCTATTACATAATCCTCATAAAAAGTTCTTATTGGTCTGCAGGCAAGTGTCGGAGTTCCAAGAAGAGCTGACTCAAGCGTCATAGTTCCTCCTCCTCCAATAAACAATTCTGAGTGATAAATAAGGCTCTGCGCATCTACGACTTTGTCCGGAACCAAAACCCGTTTTGCCCCTATATTTCTTATCTCCTCGGCCTGTTCTGGATATCTTGCAAGAACAACTATTCTATGATCAGGAAAATTTTCAGACATCTCCGTTATCATAGGCTTAATCAGTACTTTTTCTCCATTCGAACTTTCATTAAGATAAGCTGCGTTTGTTTCAGAGGTTCTGAAAGTTATAATTTTCTCATTTTTCAGTTCAAGCATACTGAGAACCTCATTACTTGGCTTAAAATCCCTCAGCCAAGCGACCGGGTCCAACGCGTCGTACTGAACTACCCTTTCAGGAGGCATTCCATACTTTGCCCAAACTTCCTTTGGTATGAGCTTCGGGGCGACAATCTTTTCAGATAGCGGAACTGACAGCCTTGACTGAGCTGTTGCCTCAGGTATATCATTGATACAAATGTGAGGTATTCCTAGTCCAAAAGCGACTCTGGCCGCCTCTGGAGAGGACAAAGAAAGGGCTATATTCGGACTTTCCTTAGCCACAATACCGTTCATTTCGCGCATTCTTTCTATACTCGCGCCAAGCTTTCCTTCGAGGCTCGCGCCTCCGTGCTTTCCCACGACGACAGCTTCTATTCTCTTCGTCAGTAGAAGCTCAGAAGTTTCCTTATAGTCTCTTGTTGTTACGAAAACTTCCTCTCCGCTCTTCTC
>DVAE01000023.1 GCA_014189675.1 Candidatus Undinarchaeales archaeon SRR5007147.bin71
TAATTCATATCGAAATCTTTCTGGTCTGTGTTTGATACTGTTGGGCAGTTGTCAGTGGCATCTCCAATTCCGTCACTGTCTGCGTCGTTGCAGGTCCAGGTACAATAATTAGAATTTTGAGAACAGTAAGTAGGGGTATCACGCCAAGAACCACAAGTTCTGCTTCCTTCATTCTCTGTTCCAGACCAGCCGAGCTCAGACTTATATTCACAACCACAAAGTTTTAGTTGGTCGTTTAGTGAAGACTTATCTGTTCCGCTGGAGTCTGCTCCGTTTGGAGCCACAAGGCTTTTAACATTTGAAAGCATTGTACTGGAAGATTCTGAATCAGGGAATTGGCCACCAGGAAGAAGACCATCGAGAGAGTCAAGTCCTAAACCAGAAGCTGAACCTGGATCTAATGTTTGAGGACCACCACCCTCAGCGAAGGCTAGCTGCATTATTACCCACATACCATTTGCCATCTGATTTAAGAACCATAGAACGCCATTGCCATCTGAATTTTTGAAAATGAACCAGTCGTCAGCGGCACTTGTATCAAGCCAATCAATTTCAGGTTCTTCCTGTGGTGAGCTGTCAGCACTTACTCCTCCTCCGCCAGCTGTTCCTCCGCTGTCTCCACCATCTCTATCTCCGCCTCCGTCGTCGGCAGGAGGACCTCCTCCGGCAGATGAACCTGATTTATAGAAAAGACCATCATATTTTATACAATTATAAACGATAGAGTCTTCAAACCCATTACTAGGATCCCGTGCCTCTTCAAGAGCATCATCTATTAAAGCATCAAAACCAGTCTCTCCTTGTGTGCAGATTCCGTCGTCTGCACAGGAGTAAGAAGAGGCCCAACCAACATTAGCTGAACTGAATGTTTGTCCCTCTTCCCTTAGTACAAACCTACCTGTATCAGAAAGTTGTAACTCAATAGAGTTAGTGCATTCTTCACCTGAAGCTGCTACAAACTTCCCGCCCAAAATTCCGCCACCTGAGAAGAAGGCATAGCCGACAATAAGTAATAAAAGTACAAGAGCCCCGCCTGTTAAATATCTATTAACACCTTTTTCGCTAGAGGACGCCATAAAAACCCTAAGATTTTATCTTATTAATAGTTTTCATCTTTAGGAACATAGTACTTGTCCTTCTTTTTCTTGCGTTTCTGAACCGGTTTTGCTGGCATTTGAGCCGGAGTGCTACTGGGTCGTGCTTGCCTTTGAAGAGGAACACTGGGTTTCGAAGGTTTTTGTACCGGAGCCGCCGCTTTTCCGCCACCTCTGCTTCGTATGAAAATAAGAGCTCCGCCAATTACTGCGATGAGTACTACTGCGCCACCTATCCAGAGCCAGGGAATGTCTAGAGGAACTTTCTCTTTTTCTTCTGCTTCTAGGCGTCGCTCTTCTTCAAGCTCGCCGCGCTGAGCCTGTAGAGCTATTTCATAATCCTCTGATATATCAACGCCACTGGTCTCGATAGGGGAGCCTGTGGTATCACCCATCAGGACGTCTTCGAGACTTATTGTTCCGGGACTGCTTCCTTTCAATTTGAATGACAGAGTCACTATACTTCCGGAGCCGCTGACTCCCTCGACGCCGGGGACATTTACGATGACCTTGTTTATGTCTGAATTGAGAAGAACTGAAGCACCCTGCGTCAGCTCACCAGGCTGGGCGTTTTCAAGTGAGACTTTGTCTGAATCATAAATCACTGTGAATTCTGCCGTATCAAAATCTTTGGCTCCTTTTACATCAACTTGTATTTACTATATTATATCTGTTTCCAAAATCCTTAAATACTCAGATATTCATACTTTCATACCTTAAGATGATTAGGAAGACTATAATATTAGAGGATGAAGTCTACGAAGCTCTGCAAAAGTTCAGGGCTGAGATGCTGATGGTAGGAAAGGACATTAGTTTTAATGCAGCGGTAAACGCCCTGCTCTTCAATGGAATTATAGAGGCGCAGGATATGAGCGGAGAACGTTGGAAGGAAATCCGAGGATTTCAGAGCGCTCATGATGAGTTCTCCGCAGAGATTGACAAGCACATTGAGCAAATGTTAAAAAGAATGAAGAAAATAATAGGTGAGTTCTAATGGCAAAAGAAGCAAAAATACCGCAGGTTGAATTGAAGGTAGCGAAGGCCGTTCCAGAGGACGCTGAGAAAGGAATAGTCAGGCTGGACGCCAAATCGATGCAAGGAATACAAGTTTCACCGGGAGATATTGTCGAGCTGGAAGGCGAGCGCAAGAGCGTCGCAGTTGCAGCGAAAGCTTATCCCAGTGATGTCGGTCTTGGAGTCATAAGAATGGACGGCCTTATGAGAAGGAACTCACGGGCCGGAATTGGAGAGGTCGTAAAGCTGGCGAGGGCAGAAGTCAAGGAAGCCGAGAAGGTTACTCTTGCCCCGGCTGAGCAGGGAATTCAGTTGCAGATTATGGGACCAGGTTTGGAAAAGAGTCTTATGGGCCGGCCGGTTGTAAAGGGCGATATAATCTCACCTTTGAGAGCGAGAATAAAGCACCAGGACTCTGATCCTTTCCACGAAGTTTTCTCATCCCTCTTTGAAGAAGGAATGTCACCCTTTATGGGATTCGCCGGTCTGAAGCTTATGGTGATTAATACGAAGCCAGGAGGTGCGGTTGTTATAACTGATATGACCAAGGTCGAAATAAGCCCGCATGCTGTCGAGCTCAAGGAAGATGAAAGAATTCCGCAGATAACTTATGAGGATATTGGAGGACACAGTGAGGAAATTGCTAAGGTTAGGGAAATGATTGAGCTTCCGATGAAACACCCTGAAATTTTCGATAAGCTCGGAGTTCAGCCACCAAAAGGAGTTCTTCTTTACGGTCCCCCTGGAACCGGAAAGACTCTGCTTGCGAAGGCTGTTGCAAACGAGACCAAGGCGAATTTCTTCTCGATAAACGGTCCTGAGATGATGAGCAAGTGGTACGGTGAGTCAGAGAAGAATTTAAGAGAGCTTTTTGACAATGCTGAGAAAGAGGCTCCAGCTATTATATTTATAGATGAAATAGATGCTATAGCTCCGAAGAGAGGGGAAGTCCAAGGAGAAGTTGAAAGAAGGGTTGTTGCAACTCTTTTGGCGGCAATGGACGGTCTTCAGAGCCGCGGTCGCGTCGTCATTATTGCGGCGACGAACAGGCAGGACTCTCTTGATGAAGCTCTTAGAAGAGGTGGAAGATTTGACAGGGAAATTGAAATTGGAGTTCCTGACAGAAATGGAAGGAAGGAAATTTTCCAGATTCACACAAGGGCTATGCCCCTTGAAAGCAAGGTCAATCTTGACAAGCTTGCTGATATAACCTATGGTTATGTCGGAGCTGATATAGAAGCCGTCTGCAAGGAGGCTGCGATGTCAGCCCTCAGGAGAGTTATTCCGAAGCTCAACCTGGATGAGGATAAGGATATTTCCCCTGATATGTTGGAAGACCTTAGGATAACGAACGACGATTTCCAGACTGGTCTGAGAAATGTTTCCCCAAGCGCTATGAGAGAAGTCCTTGTAGAAATTCCAAGAGTTACATGGAATGATATTGGAGGTATGGAAACTGTCAAGCAGGAACTTAAGGAAGCAGTTGAGTGGCCGCTGACAAATCCTTCAGCCTTTAAGAAGATGGGAATCAAGCCACCAAAGGGTATACTTCTTTACGGTCCTCCGGGAACTGGAAAGACTTTGCTTGCGAAAGCTGTTGCAAATGAGAGCAATGCAAATTTCATAGCGATAAAGGGTCCTGAGCTTCTTTCAAAGTGGGTTGGAGAGTCAGAACAAGGAATTAGAAAAATTTTCAAGAAAGCGAGACAGGTTGCTCCGAGTATTTTGTTCTTTGACGAGATAGATTCCCTTGCGCCGGCAAGAGGTCGCTCTACCGGAAGCAATGTTTCAGATACTGTCGTTAATCAGATTCTTACAGAGATTGATGGGCTGGAAGGTCTTGAGAACGTCGTCGTTATAGCGGCAAC
The DNA here is from genome assembly GCA_014189675.1 of Candidatus Undinarchaeales archaeon SRR5007147.bin71. Classification (GTDB taxonomy): domain Archaea; phylum Undinarchaeota; class Undinarchaeia; order Undinarchaeales; family Undinarchaeaceae; genus Undinarchaeum. The sequence continues at coordinate 3,977 of DVAE01000023.1, forward strand.
GAACAGACCGGACATAGTTGATCCTGGGCTTCTGAGGCCGGGAAGATTTGACAGACATATACTTACTCCGCTTCCAGACGAAGAGTCAAGGAAGAAAATTTTCAAGATTCATACACAGGATATGCCACTCGCAAAGGATGTAAAGATTGCTAAGCTCGCTGAGATGACTGAGGGTTATGTAGGAGCCGATATTGAAGCTCTTTGCAGGGAAGCTGCAATGCTGGCACTTAGAAAAACTATGAAGGCAAAGGAAATAACATCAGATAATTTCACAGAAGCTATGAAAGCCATAAGACCGACGATGAGCGATGAACTTCAGCAGTCCTATGAAAAGCTACTGAAGACCTTCAAGAAAAATATTGCAAGTGATGTCAAATCTGACCTGAAATACCTTGGCTAAATTATAATAAATTTTAGGAGATTTACTCTTCTTCGTTTTCAGCCTGTTGGGCATCCTGCTCTTCCTGGGCGGCTGCGCTGAGCTTTCTTCCGCGTCTTACGTTTCCGCCGACGTCGAAGCTTTTCTCAACATCTTCAATAAGAATATTGCAGTCCCCCTTGATTCTGTTCATGTAGGAGATTAGTCTCTCTTTTTGCTGGGCAACTTCGTCAAGCTGGTCGTATTTCTTTGTTGCTTTGTGAAGGTCCTGTGCCTCTACAACTGTGTATGGGCTCTTGTTTATTTCGCGGCTTATCCTTCGGACAAGCTCTCCGAGCCATTCATTAAGTTCTTTCTTTACGCGGGCTCTTACCATCTTGTCAGGGTCAAGCTCTGATTTTAAAAGTCTTACAACTCTAGCATTTGGGAAAGGCAGTCTTTCCTGCTCTTCCTCACTTTCAAGTTCTTTTTCAAGCTCGGCGTCTTCGCTGACAGCTTCCTCTGTCGTCGCTTCAGCCTGCTCATCTGCATTTTCTTCTGCCATCTTAATACCTCTCAAAACTGATTATTGATATTAGTAAGACAGGGTTAAATACCTATCGTTAAGTCGTGACTTTTGCGCCGTCTGCAGTCACTATCATTGTATGTTCGGCCTGGGCGACGAGCCCTCCTCCGGCTTCCTTGAGAACAGGATAGCTATAAATTGCCTTGCTGTTCACCAATTCCTTAAGAGCAATTCTCGACTTCAGTTCAGGAATCCCGAGCCAGCGAGTTGCGAAAGGAAGTTTTGAAAAATCATCCTTTGCCATTGAGAGTATTTTTCTGGAGTCCCTATTCCTTGTCGGAACATCTCGCATATATTCGTATATGTAAACATCAGGTGCATCAGAAACTCTTCCGATTCCGTCTGTTGAGAAGGGCTCTATGGCGATTGCCATTCCTTCTTTTAATTCAGGTCCTTTCCCAGCAACATTAGGTATGGTCATGCCTGCGTGAAGATTGTATCGCTCGACTGAGTGACCGCATAAATTTTCTATGGGTTTGAGTCCGTAACTCTCTATTTCCTTCTGGATTACTGCTCCAAGCTCACCTACTCTGATACCAGGAGAAACTATTTCAGTAGCTTTTTCGAGGGCTGCTTCGGCGGCGGCGATTAAGTTTAAATGAGTTTCCGATTCACTTGTGCTTATCGTTATTGCAGTATCAGCTGGGTAGCCGTCGACGTGGACTCCAGTATCTATTTTGATTATGTCGTCTTCTCCAACTTCGAGTTCTGCGCCGGAAGGAGGAGTGTAGTGAGCTGCGATTGAATTTATTGAAAAATTTAGAGGAAAGCCGGGCTTGGCTCCTTCTTTTTCTATTAGGTCTTCGACTTTGTTGACAAGGTCAAGAACTAATGCTCCGGGTTTTACTAGCTTTCTTATGAGAGCTTTCGCTTTTTGTGCTATTTCCCCGGCCTCTTTGAATCCTTCAACTGCCTCTTTTTCCATTGCTGTCATTATCTCAAGACCTCTTCTTTCTCATTTATCTTAATTACGGTGGAAGGTCCTTCTGAGATTATCGGACCTGTGTCAATTACTGAGTCAACAGAATTTATTATTGCCTCAGGAATTTCCTCGATTGATTTTGGAGAAGGAGCTCCGCGGAGGTTAGCGCTCGTCGTCGTTATTGGGCTGCCGAATTTGTCTAGAAGCTCGTTTACGACGATAGTGTCAATAACTCTGATGCCAACATAGTCCTGATTTGCGATCCAGAGAGGGACTTTGTCAGTTTTCTTGAGAACAAGAGTGTAGGGACCAGGGAGGAGCTCTTCCACTCGCTTTTCTGCCAATTCAGAAAGCTCAGTATAGTCTGGAATCCATTCCTTTTTCAGGAGAATTGATATAGGCTTTTCTTCTGATGTTCTTTCTTTTAGAGTGTGAATTTTTTCAACTGCTGTTTCGCTGTGTATGTCAGCGCCGAGGCCATAGACTGTATCTGTCGGATAGATTATGATGCCGTCACTTTTCAGGGAAGAAAGTGCTTCAGAGATATCAGGATTCAATCTGCTTCACCCTGTCTAAAACGTCTTTTGGATTTGTAACAGAGAAATCTGCACCTTCAATATCTCCGATGGAAATTGTCGCCATACCAAGCTCCTTTGCAGGAACTAAATCAGTATCTCTGTCGCCGACCATTATGCACTCTTCGGCTTTGAAGCCTGTGTTTTTGAGAGCGTGTAAAAATATTGCAGGATCGGGCTTCCTTTTTCCGACTTCCTCTGAGACAAATACGAACTCAAAATATTTTTCGATTTCTAGGTGGATTATCTTTTCCCACTGCTTTACAAGCTTGCCGTTTGTCAGTACGCAAAGTGTGTATTTTTTCCTGAGTTCCTCGAGCATTTCCGGGATTCCGTCAAAGGGCTTGATGTTTTTTTGCTTGCTTTCGTGATAGCTTATGACACCGGCCGCAATTATTCTGCCGGCCATTTGAACCTGGCGCTCTTTCAGAAGTTCATTGAAATGTTTGTCATAATTGGAGCCTGTTTTCTCCACTATTTTGAGAAGGCTGTCATAGACTTCTTCCTCAGTTCCAGGAAGTCCTGCTTTTATCATTGCCGCAACAGAATTTCTGCGAGACTGCTCGACAAGCTTCCGTGTATCGAATAGCGTTCCGTCCAAATCGAAGAATATACATTTCATTTTATTAGCAAACTGTCCAGGATGGGCTATTTAGAAGCTCAGAGTACTGGTCTCTTGTTATACCGTCTTGGAAGGCGGCGGCGGCAGTTGTGTAACTTATTGCTGCAAGATAATTCTCCTGCTCAAATGCGTCTTTTGCTTTTTGGA
>DVAE01000024.1 GCA_014189675.1 Candidatus Undinarchaeales archaeon SRR5007147.bin71
TGGGCAACTGTGTTCAGCCTGTCTTTAGAATAATCCTCTACCTTCTTTATCAGCTTCCACTCATCACTTTCAAGATAATCAGGACTAAGTAATTGCTCTTCTAATTTCTGCTTTTCTGCCATCTATACCCATCCACGTCTCTTGAAATACAACCACATAGATATTCCAAGTGTTGCCATAATTCCAAGAGTAATGTAATATCCATATTGCCAGTAAAGTTCCGGCATATTCCTGAAGTTCATACCATATATTCCAGTTATAAGAGTCAAAGGAAGCATTATAGTTGCTATGACTGTGAGTACTTTCATAACTTCATTCATATTATTTGACACAACAGAAAGATAGGAATCCAGAATCTCAGCAAGCATTTCTCTCAAAAGTTCTTCCCTGTCAACAGCATACAATATGCTATCATAAAGCTCTCTAAAATACATAATATTGTCTGGGTCAATACCAGGTGCCCCCCGACTAAGAGAGAAAACAGCTTCTCTCTGAGCCCACAGAACTTTATGGAAGTTTACCATAGTTCTTTTGAGGTCAAAAAGTTCCTCTAAATGCTCTTGCTTAGCTTCTGCAAATATAAGATCCTGCAACCTATCAATATGGTCATCTATACTCTCAAGTACAGGTTCAAATCCTTCTATTATTTCATCAAGTATAGAGTATGTAAGGAAGTTCAGACTCTTGAAGCTTCTTGCATTCTCCTTAGCTAAAGCCTTCTCCTTTATATTGTCTATTTCTTTCGCACCCTTGTGCATTGTAAGAACAAATTTCTTTGAAATGAAAAAAGTTATCTGCTTCTTTCGCAGGGCTTTCATAGGAGTAATCTTTTTCGTTGCAAGACTCTTGACATTCACAATGGTATAATCTTGGTAAACTTCAACCCTAGGTCTGTAACTTTCTCTGTAGCTTCTAAGAACGAATCCCGGTATATCTAACTTTTTTGAAAGAATAGAGATGTTTTCATCCGTAGGATCTCTCAAGTCTATCCATGTAGGATTTTTCAGATCAATCTTCTTCTTCTCTTTCAGGTGACCCCTTTCAAACTGATATATCTCCATATATTTGCTTAAATCAGCTTATTATATATGGTCTGTGGTGGAAAGCTATATAACTAAAACCGTCACCTATAAGCCCTTTGAGGTGGCTTGAAATCCTAAAAAGGGAGACAAAAGAGTATTCGGACGAGGCAATTCTAAAGAAAATGAATCCCCTAGTGGGCTCTTGGTTCACTGGAAAATTCAAGAACTTTTCACCTCCACAAAGCCACGCCCTCCTAAACATACACAACAAAGAAAGCACCTTAATCTCTGCCCCAACTGGCTCAGGAAAAACCCTAAGTGCATTTCTGTCCATTCTCAGCGAGCTAATAACACTATCAGAGAAAGGAAAGCTCGAAGACAGGGTTTATTGTGTCTATATTTCCCCTCTCAAGGCTCTTAACAATGACATAGAAAAAAACCTTAAAGAGCCCTTGGCAGAACTAGAAAAACTCGCCGGCAAAGACCTTGGTATACGTGTTGCTGTCCGAACAGGGGATACAAGCCAGTATGAACGCTCTAAGATGCTGAAAAAACCACCCCACATCCTCATCACAACCCCTGAAAGTCTCTCCCTCATCCTTGTCGCTCCAAAGTTCAGAGAGCTCCTTAGGGGTGTCGACTGGGCCGTTATTGATGAAATACATTCACTGGCACCAAATAAACGGGGAGTTCACTTATCATTGAGCCTGGAACGCCTTCAGAATATTTCTGGAAGGTTTACTCGAATAGGCTTAAGCGCAACGGTATCACCTCTGGATGAGGTTGCAAAATATCTTGTCGGTCTTGAAAACGGAAAACAAAGACCCTGCAATATAGTTGATTCAGGTTTTATTAAGAAACTGGATTTGAAAGTAACTTGTCCTGTTGAAAGTATTATCGGTGCAACTCAGCAAGATCTTCACGAAGGTCTCTACACCAAACTCGACAAATTAATATCAGAACACAAGACTACCTTAATTTTCACAAACACAAGAAGCGCCACGGAAAGAGTTGTACATCACTTAAAACAGAATTTCCCTGAGAAATATATAGAAAATATCGGAGCCCACCACTCTTCCCTTTCAAAAACGCACCGCCACGAAATAGAAAACAAGCTAAAAAATGGAGAGCTCAAAGCAGTAGTGTGCTCAACTTCTCTTGAGCTTGGAATAGACATAGGTTACATAGATCTTGTAATTCTTCTTGGCTCGCCAAAATCAGTTTCAAGGGCTCTTCAAAGAGTTGGAAGGTCAGGACATAAACTTCACGATACAGTTAAAGGAAGATTCATTGTAATGGACCGAGATGATTTGGTAGAATGCTCAGTAATTCTAAAAAACGCAATAGAAGGTCACATAGACAAAATTAACATACCAACAAACTGCCTCGACGTCCTCGTCCAGCACATTTATGGTGAGGCAATAACAGAGAAACAACATTCAGAGAATCTTTTTTCTATGATAAAACGCTCTTATTGTTATAAAGACCTTTCACAGGAAAAATATGAATCAGTTCTAGCCTACCTTGCCGGAGAATATGTAAGCTTGGAACAGAGACACGTTTACGCAAAAATATGGTGGGATCACGAAACAAATATGATTGGTCGCCGTGGAAAACTTGCCCGAGTTCTCTACAGCACAAACATCGGTACAATTCCTGACGAATCTTTCCTGGTAGTTAAAGTAAAAGACCAAACCATCGGCTCTCTTGATGAAGCCTTTCTTGAAAGAATCAAAAAAGGAGATATTTTTGTTCTCGGTGGCTCAACCTATAGATTCAATTTCGCCCGCGGAATGACTGTCCAGGTTTCCCCTGCTCCGGGCAGAGTTCCTACAGTTCCAAGCTGGTTCTCAGAAATGCTTCCTCTAAGCTACGACCTTGCTGTCGATATCCAAAAACTCCGCAGAAAAATGGAGGAGCTCCTCAAGTCCGGAAAATCAAAAAGAGAAATAAAAAAATTCCTTCACAAACACCTTTACATTGACGACTTTGCCGCCAATTCAATCTATGATTATATGCGAGAACAACATCTCTACGCTGAAATTCCCCATGACAAAAAAATAGTCATCGAATTCTATAGCGGTTTCTCTGATAAAAAGTACGTTATTTTCCACACCCTCTACGGTCGCCGCGTAAATGATGCACTCTCCAGAGCAATAGCGTACGAACTTTCAAAAATTAGCAAGAAAGGAGTAAGCATAAATCTGACTGACAATGGTTTCTACATAACTTCTGATAAAGGAAAGCTCCAAGTCCTTCGTGCATTTAAAGCCGTAACTCCTCAGAATTTGAGAGAAATTCTCACAGAAGCAATAGATTCAACTGAAATTCTAAAGCGCCGTTTCCGGCACTGTGCAGGACGTTCGCTGATGATACTCAGAACTTACAAAGGTCGTAAAAAAACAGCTGGAAGACAGCAAGTAAGCGCAATGATTCTTCTAAAGGCGGTAAAAAGAATTTCAAATAATTTTCCAATCCTTGAAGAAGCCCGAAGGGAGGTTCTTGAAGATTTAATGGACATAAAAAATGCCGAAAGGGAGCTCAGAAAACTCCATTCGAAAAAGACAGCTGTAAAAATAATAGCAACAGATGTTCCAAGCCCCTTCTCTCTTAATCTTGTCGCCCGTGGCTATATGGATGTAATAAAAATGGAGGACAAACTCGAGTTCATAAGAAGAATGCACAAAACAGTTCTCGACAGAATAGGAAAATATGAAGCTAACTAAGAATATAGAAATAAAAGGACTGGTCCTCCACCTTCCAGAACACAGAGCTGCTGTAATCTCAGACCTTCAGCTAGGCTACGAAGAAAATCTTATTTCCCAAGGGGTTCTCGTCCCCTTCACCCAATTTGAGGATACAACAACTCGTCTTGCAAAAGATCTCGGAGAATTGGAACTTGACACAATAATAGTAAATGGAGATTTAAAACACGAATTCGGACGAATTTCACGACAGGAATGGAAAGATGTTCTTGGAATAATAGATTTTTTATCCAGCTTCTGCAAAAAACTCATCATAGTCAAAGGAAACCACGACATAGTTCTCAACTCAGTAACACAGAAAAAAGGAATAAAAGTCGTAGACAGCTTCCAACTAGGAGATATTTTCATAACCCACGGCCACGAAATCCCAGAACTCCCAAAAAGTGTTAAAACAATAATAATCGGTCACGACCATCCGGCAGTAAAACTAAGCGATGGTGATGTCAGCGAAACCTACAAATGTTATCTCAAAGGAAAGTGGAAAAGAAAAATCCTCATCGTTCAGCCCTCTTCTTTCTTACTTACAGAGGGTACAGATGTTCTTCATTATACTCTGAAATCCCCCTTCCTGGCAAAAGGAATAGAAAATTTTGAGATATTCGTTGTTGCTGACAAGCCATTCTACTTTGGAAAGCTCAAAGATCTCAGGTAATCGTTTTGTAAAGATCAAGTCCGATAAGCAAGACAATTACAACTTGCACATTTCCTATTAAGAAGCTCCCGAATACATCTCCTCCAAAAAACACGGCTTTCAGAATAAACAATGAAATCAGTGTCACCGGTACTATCGATATGAGGTCGTGCACCATAAATCCATTTATCAGAACATTCATTATCTGTGCTACAACAACTACTAAAATAAACGCTGTCAGAATGTTCGGACTAAGTACTCGTACTTTCCCGGCAAGGCTAAAAAGAATTCCCCCAAAAATCAAAACTACTACGCTGAGAATTATATTTCCTGCTCGGAGATGTCCCTTTGAATTTTTTAACATCAGTCTTCCAGACCGTTTTCTGTTACTTTGAACACAGCTTCCCCATCTGGAAGGTTCGGGCTGTCAACAAGTCTGGCAATTCTCTTCCCTGCCTTACTCTTTCTGAGATAAATCCTAAATGTTGCACTGTGCCCGAGAATATGCCCTCCAATTGGCTTGGTTGGGTCTCCAAAGAACATATCTGGCTTTGACATAACCTGATTCGTAACGTAAACTACACAATTGTTCAAGTCTGCCAGTTTATGCAGTGTGGAAAGATGCCTGTTGAGTTTCTGCTGTCTTGCTGCAAGTGTTCCTCTTCCAACGTACTCTGCTCTGAAAAGCGAAGTTAGTGAATCCACAATCACAAGTCTGATATCTGAGTTTCTAACCATCTCTGCGGCTTTCTCTGTCATAAGCATCTGGTCATCTGAAGTATAAGCTCTGGCAACATGAATTTTCTTCAATGCTTCATCAGGATCAATTCCCACTCCCTTCGCCATCTGAACAACTCTCTCTGGTCTGAAGGTGTTCTCTGTGTCAATAAAAAGAGCTTCTCCACCTAAACCTCCTTTATCAGGAGGAAGTTGAACTGTTACAGCCAGCTGCATTGCAACTTGTGACTTCCCTGAACCCCATTCTCCATAGCACTCTGTTATCGCCTGAGTTTCCATACCTCCTGCCAGCAAAGTGTCAAAAGTTTCCGAACCTGTTGTTAATTTTCCAATATCCTGTCTTTTAATGAGAAGTGTGTCAGCAGACTCAAAACCCATATTGCATTTTTCCTTTGCAAGTGTGATTACTTTCTTCGCCTTCGCCTCGCTTATTTCAGCAGCCTCCGTAATGTCTCCAATTGCTGCGGTTGCAACGGATTTTATTGTTGAATATCCTCCATCCATTAACTTCTTAGCTGTTGCAGGTCCAATACCTTCAAGATCCTCAAGACTTCCTTCTCCCTCATCCTCTTCCAAGTCATCATCTATCTCGTCATCTTTGTCAGAGTCTTCCTCAGTAGCTTCTTCCGGCTCCTTATCTTCCACTTCTTCAGCCGGGGATTCTTCGTTCTCGTCCAGAGCCTCTTCTTCCGTTTCCTCTATTTTTTCGTCTGCCATTTTTCCCTTACCTCATATCTTTCCAATCATTTTCTCTGCTGCCTGCACAGCGTCAACAGGTTTCACATCGTATGCGTTCAGTTCAAGCCTGTCCATATAGTCATTTCTCTTAACAGAGCCTTCAATAACAATCTCCTTTCCGAGTGCCTCATTTACTTTTGCTGCTATGTCTACAGAAGCACTGTTTATTTCGTCTGAGGAAATTCCTATTAATTTTTCTGCTGCTTCTCTAAAGAAAGAGACTGATATTGTCCCGCTCCCATCATCTATAGTTCCATTTATAATTAGTAGTTTATTAGGTTTTTCTATAATGCCACACTTCTCACACTGACCCTCTCTTATTTTCTTATTACATTCAGGACACATAAGATGGACAAAATTCTCTCCAAAAACATTTATTATCGCACCCCGCACCTGTCTGTATTTATCTCCTTCCTTGAGCTCAGAAATTTTTACTTCAACATTCTCTCTCTGAGCTCCGTTATTAGAGCTTCCTCTTCCTTCATAGATTATATCGTCAGCAGCAGGAACCTCCACTCCTTCTGGATTTTTAATCAATGTCGTTCCCCAATTTGCCTGCACTTCAAGTCCTTCTTGTCCTTGTTTCACAAACCCGTTTCCGACTCTTACAAGGTCTCCAACACCAAACTCAACCGACTTTTCCGCTTTTTCATTCCACAGAACAAGCTTAACTGTTCCTGACTTGTCGCCTATCACCAAATTTGCAACTTTTCCAGCTCTTCCCTCTCGTTCAAATTCATTAACACCAAAATTTCGTATTACTCTTCCAACAACATTAACAGAAGAATCAGGAACTATTTTCCCAATTTCAATTGCTGAAGTAAACTCATCTTCCGAAGGAAATTCAGACTCATTTACATCCTCAGGATTCTCAATAAGTTTTCCTTTATTTCCAATACTTATTTCTAAACCGCCCCGGTATCCTTCACGTACATAACCATTCTTAACCTGAATTATCTGCCCTTCCTTTATCTCACCACTCTCAAGTTTGTCTATATCACTCTGATTCCATATTGCAACTCGTATGCTTTCTGTATTGTCAACTATCTCCAAATTTGCAACTTTTCCCTTTCCTCCTGTCTTGCTGACAAATTCTCTTGTAGGTGAAATTGCCTTTATTCTTCCAAGAACGGAGACTGCTCGCATTTCAGGAAGTATATCACCTATTCTCACTGTACTCTCTATAACTCGATTTTTTGTTTTTACGCCAAGCTCATTGGCAACTATATATGCAGCTCCAGTTTCAGAAACTAGTCCTGACAGCTCCCGCTGCTTTTCTTTGACCTTTTTCTTAACCTCCTCTTCTCCGATTCCGGTCTTCTCGGAGACAGTATGTATTAAATCTTCTAATTCTCCCATCTCAATTTTGATTAGGACTTCTTAAATAAATAGTTTGTTTTAACTTTAAAAAGTTAGTTTGCCTTCTCTTTGAACCATTCATGAAGGTTGGACCACTCTTTTCCTGTTCTGTGGAGAATCCAGTCTCCCACTTTGAATATTATTTTCAGAAAGCTCAAGGATAGTATGACTACTATTGCCATCCAGAAATTTGAGCCTGAGCTAAGTCCTCCTGCATTATACACGAATGACATAGAAGTTCCAGCTGCCGGCGGGTGCTGTACTCCAAGTAATATCATGAAAAGCGTTGCAGCTGCAACTGCTATTCCTGCACTAAGAGGGGTAAAACCAGGTATTACTAAAGAAACTCCATATCCTGTAATTGCACCAACCATTTGACCTCCAACAACTGCCCTTATAGAAGCCATTTTTGATTCAGGATGTCCGAATACAATGAAAACGGAAGAAGCGAAAGCGGCCAGAAGGATGGGACTTCCTAAAATTTGTTCATACAGAAAAACGAAGAGACTTATAGTTCCCAAGGTGAGTAGAGTTCTCTCCAGCGCTACGAATACACTTTCTCTCATATTAGTAAATTAGAAATACACTTCTTATTAATATAACCTTATGAAGAAGACTCTAGAGGCTGCACTTTTCATCTCAGGGCGGCGCATGGACCTAAAAGAACTTGCTGACTTAGTCGAGGCGAACGAATCTGATGTGCGCCCTCTCTTAGATGAGCTTGTTCTCGAATATGGAGCCCGAGACTCTCCACTTGAAATCATCCATGATCAAGGAGAGTATAAAATGGATATCGACAGTGCTTATCTTCACCAGGTAAAGGCTTTTGCTCCTCAAATGGATATGTCCAGAGCCCTCGTAAAAGTCCTTTCTTTCATAGCTTTCAAACAACCGGTAAAACAGTCAGTTGTTGTACAGCGTTTTGGAAACAGAGTCTATGATTATGTCAAAGACCTTCTCGGTCGCGGTCTTATAAAAACAGAACCATACGAGCGCACAAGAATGCTATCAACTACTTACAAGCTTGTTGAATATCTTGGAGAAGGCGATGCAAGTGATATGAAAGAAAAGATAGGTTCTGCAAAAATGAAGTTCAGTGAAATGAAGGCACGAAAAGAAGAAAAGACAAAAAAGAAGCCACTCGGAATCTCACTTTCTGAAATCCGCGCAAGGAAAGATTTATCCGCAAATGAGTGGGAAAATCTCTTGCTACAGGAAAAGCTACAGGAGACAGTCCCTATTTTGGACAAATTTGAGAAGGCTCATGATGAGTCTGATGAGGATGATGACTTGGAGTTCCTCGGCTTTAAAAAAAGAACTCCACGTGCGGAGTGACTACAATGCCAAAAAAAGATCTGGCGTCTCTTGACATATTTTCAATAGTCTCAGAATTAAGACAACTTGAAGGTAGCCGAGTTTCAAAAATTTATCAAAAAGGTGACAGAATCTACATTCGTCTACAGGGTCAGAAGCTTCTTGCAATAACTTTAGGAGGAGCTTATCTCACTAACTACTCTACATCATTTTCAAAGAATCCAAGTGGCTTTTCAATGCTATTAAGAAAGCACATTGGGAACTCAAAACTCCAATCCATAGAGCAGCACGATTTTGACCGGGTGCTTCTTTTTCATTTTAGTGGAAAAGAGCAGAGAACACTTGTCGCTGAAATGTTCAGAAACGGTAACATAATTCTTCTCGACGAGTCACGAAAAATACTCATGCCCCTTCGCCGCCAAAAATGGAAGGGCAGAACTCTAAAACCACACGAGCTTTACAAATTCCCTCCTGAAAACTCAAATCCTTTAAAACTTTCAGAAAAAGAACTCCAAGAAACACTGTCCGAGAAAAAAGAGCTCGTCAAAGTTCTGGCAACTAAACTTAATTTCGGCGGCGAGTATGCAGAGGAGATATGCACCCGAGCAAAAATAGACAAAACCACTCAAGCTAGTTCTCTCGTAAAAAAAGACATCACCTCCCTTCATAAAACAATAGAAAAAGTCCTAAAAGAAGCCACAAGCCCCAAACCACATAATAGAGAAGGAAGACCCTATCCAATAAAAGTCAACAATTCAGAGAAGTCACAGTTCAAGACCTTCAATGAAGCTGTTGACAAATATTTCTCTGCCGATTCTGAAGAAAAAAGTGAGGAAGAGCTCCGCCAGTCAAAAATCCTCAAAAAGCAAAAGGAACAAGTCTCAAAACTTCTTACTGATTCAAAAACTTTCAGAGAACAAGCAGACGAACTTTCCAAAAAAGGTGAGTTTGAAAAGTCTGGAGAGCTGTATGAAAAATCCAAGAAATCAAAGGGCAAAATCGACGGTCTTCTCAAATCCATAAAAAAGACTGAGAAAAATCTTGGATCAGCTAAGAAGAAAGCTGAAAAAAAGGCCCCTGTATTAAAAGAAGTTGTAAAAAGAGAATGGTATGAAAAATTCCGCTGGTTCATCAGCTCAGATGGCTTCCTGGTCATAGGCGGAAAAGACGCAACGACCAATGAAATCATAATCAAAAAACACACAGAACCTAAGGACTTAGTTTTCCACGCCGATGTCACAGGAGCTCCCTTCTGTGTCGTCAAAACAAGTGGAGTAGAAAGCAAAGATATCCCAAAAACAACCCTTTCTGAGACTGCAGAGTTTGCAGTATCTTATTCAAAAGCATGGCAGAGAGGTCTCGGAGCCGCCGATGTATACTGGATACATCCTGAGGAGGTCTCAAAATCAGCTCCGAGTGGCGAACACATAGGGAAAGGGGCTTTCATGATAAGAGCTAAGAAAAATTACTTCAGAAACACAGAACTCAAAATCGCGGTCGGCATAACAAAAACCTGGAAGGTCATAGGTGGCCCGGAAAAAAGCATCGAAAAGCAATCCAAATATTTCTCTGTAATTATTCCTGGTCCAACAAAATCCAGCGAAATTGCAAAAAAGGCAAAGGAGTCCTGGATAAAAAAGGCTTCAAAGGAAGATGCTGAAAAACTAAAGAATATAAAGCTAGATGAAATACAGCGATTTATACCTACAGGTAAAGGAGGTATTCATGCCAAAAGCCGCTAAAAAACCTACGAAGAAAACAGAGACGCAGAAAGGTCTTGAAAGGATAGAAGACGATATAGAAACTCTGGAAAAGCTCGTCCGAACTGAGAGGAAAGAGGAAAAGGTTGAGTTCGATGAATTTGAAAAAGAGTTAGAGGGTCTTAGAAAGCTTAGCAATCCAATTATAGAAAAATTCACCTTCAAGGACTTTTCCCGTGGTTTTATAGGCGGTATAATCGGGATGAGTTCCTTGGCCTGGCATGAAGTTGTCATAGAAGGAGCCAGAGTAATGCATCCTGCATTTGTTTTGATTATAACTCTATTCACACTATTTGCTGGAGCTTCTGTTCTCTACTTCTCTCAATATAGGAAAATAAAGGAGCAGAAAATAATTTTTAAGCTACTTCCAAAAAGATTTGTCGTATTTTACCTTCTCTCACTTCTGATTGTGACAGTAACTTATACCTTCTTTGGAATAGTCGGACCAGGACACAGTTTTACAGAGTCAGTCAAGTTAATTCTTGTTGTCTCACTTCCTACAATGATAGGTGCCTCAGCAGCGGATATCATTCGCTAGAATCTTTGTCGGGGGTGAAAAGTATTCCCTCCTTCTCCAACTTCCTCTTAATGATGTCCCAAATTAATATAAAATGATCTTCCTCTCTTGCGTCTCTCCTTTTTTGGTCTTTATGAAGATATAGCCATATCTTTACATCACCTTCTTCTATGAAAATTCTTAGAATATGATAATTTTTCAGTCCTTCCAATTCAGCATCCTTTAAAATATGTGTATGAGGGGTTATGTAGCAGTAGAATTCTCTGTTCTTCCCTCTACCCTTCGAAGCAACTTTCAAAACTTCAGATCTTATTTTATCGTGCTCGTGCAATCCATTATACACATGTGAAATGACCTCAAGAACCTCAACTTCAGTTTCTTCTGCCTTCTCTCCACCTTCTTCTGCTGAGTATCTAAGAATACTCTTATAAATTTTGGAATTTTCCGACAGAACCCTCTCCTGTGCCCCTATCTCGTTCTTTTTTAGAGGCTTAATTTCGATTCCAGCAACCTTAACTAACTCTGCCATAGCTAAAGATATCAACTATTACAATTAAATATATTGTCATGCATCTTTCTGAAATCTCCAAACGTTATCCGGCGATTGAATCCGCCATAACTAGAATAATTGAGGAAGATGGAATTGGAGAGCTCTACGAACCACAGGAAAAAGCCATTGAAGCAGGACTTCTTGATGGGGAAAATATGACAGTTGCAATCCCTACAGCGTCCGGAAAAACACTCATTGCCGAGCTGGCAATGCTATCAAAAGTCCAGCAAGGTTACAAAGCAATATATCTCGCGCCTCTCCGGGCTCTCGCATCAGAAAAATATGAAGAACTCAAAAAGAAACACGGAAAACTGGTAAAAATCGGCATTTCCACAAGCGACCTAGATTCCTCTGGCTCCGAACTGGACAAATTTGACATAATTATAATGACTAATGAAAAGATGGACTCTATAATGAGGCACCATCCTTCTTGGATAGGCAAAATTGGGATAGTTGTTCTCGACGAAGTCCATCTTATTGATTCCGCAAATCGCGGACCGACGCTTGAGATAGTTGCTACAAAACTCATGGCTCTAAATCCACAATTCCTTGCTCTGAGTGCAACAATAGAAAATAGCGAGGAGATTGCCAAGTGGCTCAACTCAAAACTTGTCGAGTCCTCCTTCAGACCGGTCAAACTCTCAAAAGGAGTCTATTTCAATAATGAAATATCCTTCAGCGGGAAATCTGATCAAAAACTGGAAGCTGGAAACTCTCCCTCAATATCCTTGGCAATCGATATAATCAACAAAGAAGCCCAGGGTCTTGTCTTCGTCAGTACAAGAAGGTCGGCAGAAGCTGAGTCTGAAAAACAATCAAAGAAAATTGTCCATCTCCTAAAAACAAAGGAGAAAAAAGAGCTTGAGCGCATTGCGGAGAGAATCCTAAACGTTCTCGAAAGCCCAACCACCCAATGCATCCGCCTTTCAACAATAGTTCGCGGAGGGGCGGCATTCCACCACGCAGGTCTTCACAACACCCAGCGCAAGATAATTGAAGACAGTTTCAAATCAAATCTAATAAAAACAATCTGCTCAACACCAACTCTCGCCGCAGGAGTAAATCTTCCTGGAAAACGTGTCATAATAAGAGATTACAAGCGCTATGGAACTTTTGGAATGGAGCCAATTCCTGTTCTCGAAGTTCATCAGATGTTTGGAAGAGCAGGCCGGCCAAAATATGATACAGAAGGAGAAGCAGTACTAATCGCTTCATCTCAGGACGAGTTCGACGAACTTTGGGAGCACTATATTGAGGGAAGACCTGAGCCGATATCCTCAAAACTCGGAGTGGCACCTGTCCTGAGAATGCACACACTCGGCCTAATTGCAGAGTCTCCAAGGCCTAGGGAAAAACTCTCAGAGTTCTACAATAAAACATTCTACGCCTTCCAATACTCTGATGACAGCCACTTAGAAACAACACTGTCTGAAATACTTGATGACCTTTTTGAATGGGGTTTCATAGAGGATGACGCCGATGGAAATCTCAGATGCACAAGACTCGGTCTCAGAGTTGCCCAGCTCTATCTGGACCCTCTAACCGCGTTCGAAATAATCCAAATGCTTTCTGAGAGCAAAATAAGCGGAGAATTAATGCTTACTCTACTTTGCAATGCGGCAGAGATGCGTCCCCTTGGAGCAATCAGGCGCTCTGAAGAAGAGGAGGTATACTCTGCAATGGATAGTTTAGAAATAGAAGACGGTCTCGAGCGCGCATTCAAACAGGCCTACATATTCGGAAAGTGGATGGATGAAACTCACGACGATGTTCTCTATGACAAATACGCTATGCCCCCTGGAGTCCTCAGAGGAAAATTAAATATCATAGATTGGCTCCTCTACGCAAGTTCTGAAATTTCAAGAATTACAAGTAAAGATAGACATTCTCATCAAGTTCTGACTTTAAGACGACGACTCAAATACGGAGTGAAAAAAGAACTCCTTCCTCTGGTCTCAGTCAGAGGAATCGGTCGAGTCAGAGCTCGAAAAATATACACTGCCGGCATAAAAGATAAAATAGGATTAAAGAAAGCAGGAGTAGAAAAACTATCCACTCTCATTGGAAAAAAGACGGCCGAAAAAATACTCACTGTCCTAGATAAAGACGATTATTAAAATAAAAAATTGGGTCATTAAGATTTGCCTCTCACCTATTTTTTAGGTACCTTACTTCTTGCAGAGACTTTCCCATCCGAGTCCAAGGACAAGGACGATTAGACTCCACAGTTCAAGGCCTCTTAGGCTAAGTAGGCCGAGGTCCTGCGTTACGAATAGCAGACCAACCAAAGCCAAAAGCCAACCTGTCTGTTTTCTGTCCAACATAGCTATCACCTTAATCTCGCTTAAAAGTCTTTTATTTATAAACTTAATCATTTACTATTTTTCTTCTTGGATATGGAAAAAAGTTGATATGAGAAAAGAATATACCTGCTAAGCAGCGTATCACGCGCTTGTCGCGTTTTTCGCCGCCGTTTTTGCCGAGCGACAGCGAGGGAAAAAGGGCGATGCGGGGGACAGGATTCGAACCTGCGTAAGCACTAAGCTACCAGGTCCTAAGCCCGGCCCGTTTGACCGCTCCGGCACCCCCGCCTGAGCGCAATTTATCTACCCAGCATCCTATTTATATTTCCCCTTCTTATCCTCCTTAATGAATATCAACAAGGCAAATAAAATACTCCGCTATTCTTCCTTGGCGGCGATAGTTCTTGTTCTCCTTATTGGATTTTCTCTCAA
>DVAE01000025.1 GCA_014189675.1 Candidatus Undinarchaeales archaeon SRR5007147.bin71
CTCTGAGGTTCCATGCCTTTACTCCACAGGCTGCCTGAATGTGAGCTGCGTGGGCATCATCAACTTCCCAGTTTCTGTATTCCAAGTCCTTTCCTATGGAATTTCCAGATATTCCAGCATCCTCAGATATTGCGCTTACTGTCTGAACTGCTCCATTAACAATTGTAAGTGCATATGAGAGCTTTTCCATGACCCCAGTTTCACCTGTGAATAATTTGTATACCTGTCCGAGTCTTTCAGTGCTTGTCGGATTTCCATCAGCATCCACTCCTGTTGTAATAGAAGTTCGAACTTTTGCTGCCTTAATTTTTGGTGAAAATCCTCTTCCTCTCAACTGGCTTGCCACTAGGTAAAGTCTCTGAGATGCTATAAGAGCTTCCTCATAAATTTCAGTTATTATTGTCTCATTCCCTCTTCCAGCTTCCTTATTCAGTCTAGCTGTCAAGTCTCTCTTCTTTCCTGATCCGTACTTCTTTATGAATTCATCTATCTTTTCTATGAGTCCGTCAAGAGCCTCTGCTCCTAGATTAGCTATGTCAAAGTCTTTTCCACTTGGGTCTTTCTTAGTTATCATCTTGAGCATTTCTTCGCTAACATTCTTTACTTCGAAAGTGTATCCGTTTGTTCCTGAACTTCCTCCTGGAGCCGATGCCGCTCTTAGTTCTCCGAGTTCTATTTTCATCGCTCCTGCGCTCTTGATATCTTTCTTCATTTGCTCAAGTCCCTTCTTTGTCTTTTCAAGATGCTCAATTCTTTCTTCAAGTTCCTTTGGTATGTCGTCGGCCCAGAATTTGTTTAACCTGTTACCATACCGTTCTTCCACCAACTTCCGACCCTGTCTCATAACAAAGACAAGTAAGACAACTCCTATCATGATGAGTTCTGCCTGGTCTCCGTCAACAAAGAGTGTGCCTATAATAAGAGCTCCGTAGAAGGTTCCTACCATCAGTCTGAATTCGGGGACTCCCTTTTCTCCACCCTTTGAAAGGTAATCAAAAACAAAGGAGTACATCAGGATGTATATGATAAGCTTCATAACATCCATCATACTGGCGCGCCAGAAGGGGTGCAGTGAAAACTGTCCTGTAAGGAAACCGTTTGTAAAGTATCCAACAACTATAACTATGCCTACCCAGTAGTAGGCTCTCATCAGGAGAACCGGTACCGGTGACTGTGATGAGGGGATATCTGCCATTTTAACTATGTTCGAGTGGTAAACTTATTATTTAAGGCTTATTCTTCGCCAGCTTCAGGACTTTCTCTTGCCCCTTTTCTCTCTTCCTTTCTCTCAACCCGTATAAGCTTTCCTTTCTTCTTTATTTCACGGTTCATGAGCTTCAACTGCTCTTCATATTTTCCAATAAGTCCTGTAATCATTCCGGATAATTTTCCAGCTTCTTCGATAAGTTTTGTTCCTTTTTCAGTATCTTTTTTAGTTCTTTTCCACTTATTACTTGTACTCTTCTCAGTTCTTAGATAATTTTTAGTAGTCACTACAGCTGTTTCAACATGGTGGAGTAGCTGTATCTCATATCCTACTGCTTCTGCTTCTTCCCCTCCCTCTGCTTTCTCCTTCTTCTGGAGTCTCATAACTCGTCTGAATATTTTGTGCTCGGCTGCCACAAGTTCTTCTCTACCTTCTCCCTTTTCCATCGCCTGGATAAGTGGAGCAAGCATCGAAATGAGTACCAACTTCTCCTGGTGTTCTTCGAGCTCTTCCTCTCCTATTTTTAGTTCTTTAAGGATTCCTACTAGGTCTGCAAGTTCTTCATGCTGAGGAAGTTCGTCACCCTCTATGTGCTCCTTAACTTGTTTAAGAAGACTCATTATATCTTCATCATGCTCCATCTGGGAATTTATCCTTGTTCTTAGGTCTCCATTTTTCTCAAGGAACTCAATTACCTTGTCAATCTCTTCTTCAATTTCCATTGCAGAGGATATGAGCTTGTTAACAGTTTTCGTAACTCCCTTTATTAGCCTTGCTTCCTTGTTATCAACGTCTTTGGCAAGAGCAGCTTCTGTTTTTTCCTGGTCTCTTCTCTTCCCATACTCCGTCTTTTTCCTACCCCAAAACCATAATCCTAGCTCAACAAGCGCCAGCACTCCAAGCGGAAGAAGTACCTGTGTTCTTGGCGTTACAAATATGGCAATCATTGACATAATAACAATCATCACTCCAATATTTGCCGCGAAAGCTCCGTACTTCTCTTTCTTGGAATAATGGCCTAACATAGCTCCGGACACCATAATTGCCAGAATCGTAAGCGAGACTTGGGTTGTGTCAAATGAAAAATCAAGTTCAGCTTCACCGCTACTGATAAGTGTATATGTGTATCCAATAAGAACTACTATCATAACAAAATTGAGAAGTGTAGAAAGTGTTTTTACTGACTTATCATCATCGGCCATATATCTTTAGAGACCAGTATTCCTTAAATATATTCCTAAAACACGAAAAGTTCTTCGTTTTCAAGGACTTTTATAGCACCGGAACCGACCGCTCCGTCTAACAGACCGTGAGCATATTCCACAGCCGCGAGAGCCGTGACAAGTTCCCCTTTCTCAGCGAAATGTTTTGCATCATCGCGGTAGGAAAGAGCCATATCGTAAACTGCTTTTCCACCTTCTAAAACTTCAAGAGATTTAAGAGCCTTCGAGGTCTTTTCTATCAGTCCCTGAACATATTCCGGTGTTAGTTCCATTTTATTTCTTCAAAAGCTCTAGCGCTTCCTCCTCTGCGAAGTGAAGCTTTCCTGGTATTATCAGAACCTGCAAAGGCTCTCCAAAATTCTTCTTCAAAAGCTCTTCTGCTGTTCCTGCTTTGACTACTGGCTTCGGCGAGCCTGCTCTTGCTATCCCTACTGCCAGACTGTCCTTCATAAAAACATTCTCCCCTCTTGTCTTTTCAATCTTCAGGAGTTTCCGTATCGCTTCATTGACTGTCATAAATTTTCCGTCTCGTATATCTAGAAGGCAAAGAGTATGCGCTCCTATGCTCTGATTTTCCTCTATAATGTTGTAGGGACTCTCAAGATCTTCGAAAGGTATCGATACAGTCTTCCCAAACTTGTAGACTTGCAGTCCGGAAAGTCCTGCCGCCGAGCTAACAATTGAAACACCGTGAATTATTTTGCTCTCTACACCAACTTTTGCTGAGTCTAAAATCAACTGAGAATGAGTCGTCGCAGTCATCGCATCTCCGCCGACAAGAAGCCCGACTTTCTGAGTCTTCGCCTTTTTTAGTATTTCTGTTCCGGATTCAACTTCCTCCCTGCTGAGTTCCTGAATTTCCCTTCCTATTTTCTTCTCCAGTTTCTTCAAACTCGAGCCGAACATTTTTGACGTATAGAATTCAGCGTAAAGAATGTCACAGTCCGCGGCCTCCTCCTGAGCCTGAATGGTCATACTGCGTTCATCCCATAATCCAATTCCGATTATTTTTATCATACTATCAATCCTACTCCTGCGGCCAGTAATATTGCCAGAGGGAGTCCTACGAACCAGCTGAATAATATATTTCTTGACACCTCTCCTCCGACTCTACCTCTTGCAATTCCGACTCCCATAGTCGCCGATATGAGAGTTTGCGTAATAGAAATTGGTATGCTGAGATATATAAATGTCAGGGCAACGACTCCGGCGGATATCTGAGCCGAGAAGCTTCTTATTGGGCTCAAGTCCGTTATCTTTATCCCTACTGTTTTCGCAATTTTATAACTCCAGGTTGTAAGTCCTATAAGGACTCCAATTGCTCCAAGAGCTGAAAGAGGACCTACTTCCATGGCTCCTCTGAGCATTCCAACAACAACTCCTATTGAGTTTCCTCCAATTGAAAGGGACATTAAAATCAGCGCTATAATTCCAGGGATTGCGAACTTTCTCTCAAACTTTTCCCTCTCTCTAATTGACTTCCTTTTGGAAAGCGCAGTCTTCTTTATGATATTATATAGTAAATAACCTCCGGCAAATCCAGCGAGAGGGGAAACAAAGAGTGCTATCAATATATTTCTGAAAAGCCCGTAGTTGAAAACAATTCCTGCAGTATAGGCATATCCTGCAGCGGCTCCCAGAACAATATAGGTCGTAAATATTGGAAGCTCCTTTTTCGCTGTGACTGTCAGAAGAAGACCAGTTATAACAAGAACAACAGTCATTCCAGTAGCATCAAATGAAACCAATTCATTTCCGACAGTTTCTATAATTCTTCCGGAAAGGTAGGCGGCTCCAACAATTACAGAAAGCCCGGAAATTATTACAGCCTCTCTGAGTCTCATCATTCCACTACCTATACTGATTCCCAACATTGCGCCCATAGTGTGGACTCCTACTGACCATGCAAGATAGAGTGCAAAAATAACTGCAAGTAATTCCATGGTTTTCAAATCTCTCTGCACTATATTATATATTTCGGTGAATCCCAAAATTATAAATATCTGTCATCTCATTTTCTGTTCATGGTGGAGTTTTTCTCTGTTCTAAAAGCGGACAAGACAGACGAGTTCTTCTCGTCCCTTGAGCTCTTCATAGGGCACATTCATGATAGCGTAGTCTCTATGGAAAAAACTTTGGAGCACTACTGCAATGATGATATAGATGCTGTCAAAGAGCTCTCAGAAAAAGTCCTTCGTTCTGAAAAGAAAGCCGACGTTATCAGAAGGCATATGGAGCAGATGCTTTACAAAGGAGTTTTAGTTCCCTTCGGAAGGGAAGACAAATACAATCTTCTGGAAGCTCTCGACGATGTTGCCGACCGCGCAGAAATCGTTGTAAGAATTGCAAGAATAGAGAGGCCAAAAGTTCCTGACACAATAAAAGATGGTCTCAAGGATATGGCTTCTCTTGTCGTAAAAACATCAAAAAATCTCAAGAAATCCGTTCTGAGTCTGGATAAAAACCTTGACAAGTCGATACAGGAAGCCACATCTGTTGAGCTCGATCGTGAAAGAGTTCGAAATGAAGAATTTAAACTTCTAGAGGCTCTTTTCAGTGACAAGAAGAACACAAAACTTCAGCTGATGCTTATTAAAGAATTAATTTCACTCTTGGGAAGAGTTGCAGACAGGGCTGAGGAAGCAGCTGACAGAGTAACGACTCTTGCAGTAAAATACCAGAATTAATCACTCACTTTTGAAGCTGTCAAGAACTATTTTTAGGCTTCCTATTATTATAGGACCAAGTATTATTCCGGCTACTCCAAATGCCATTGGTCCTCCTATAAATCCGAGCAGAAGAAGGGCCGGATGTACAGGACTTCTCCTCTTCGTCAGAATCGGCGTGACTATTATTTGGGCCACTCCAAATATTACTCCTGCAATTGCCAGAACAAGAGCCGTCGTGATATTTCCTACAAGATAGCTGTAAACACCAAGTATCGCGAACATTACCCAACTCCCGACCATTGGTATCAATGTCGTCACAGAAACTAATATGGCATTAAATGTCGCCAGTTCTATTCCAAGACTCAGAAATAGCGGATAGGAAAGAGCTCCGAAAAGGATTGCAGTTCCAAAGTAGCCGTCTATTATACCAATCATCAGGCTGTTTATATTCTTGACAATTTTCCTGTGTTTCGGCTTCCTCGCCAAGTGTGTGATATATTTTGAAATACTGTCCCAATTCTTCAGGAGCTCGAAAAGCGCGAGGAGCATTATGAAAAGATTGAGAACGAGTATTGGGAGGCTGATGAAGAGCGTTCCTGATGCCTCAACTCCTGCCTGTATAGCCGGCGAGAGTGAATTGATATCAAAACTAAGAGCGGTTCCTTCAAAAATTACCGAAAGTTTTCCTATAATTTTCGTAGCGAAGGCGGCTATGCTTCCTGCATTTGATACAAGTGATTTAACTACTGCGGCGACTGGGAATAATATTATGAGCAGAACAAGGGCAGTAACTGTTGCCGCAGAAGTTCCGTCTCCAATTTTTTCTGCAAGCCTCTTATGAAGAGGCCTTCCGAGATAGCCGAACACAATTGCAAAAACTAAGGGGGCAATTATCGGATAGAGAACTATAAGAGCCAGTAAAAGAATCAGCGCCAGTTTAGCTTGTCGAACTTTCATAGATTCATCTAATCAAAGTTATTATATAAATCTACCACTTCAGTCGAACTCCGCCCTCTGTTATTATTCCTTTGAAATATGATTTTTTCGTTATGTCAAAAACAAGGTTTTCTATTTCAACTCCAGGTAGTTCTGCACCCTCTAAAATTTCCTCAGCCGGTCTGCTCTCAATACCGACACCCTTTCCCTTCGTATCAAATTTGAGTCTCTGCGTCGCCACATACATTGGAACTCCAAATTCCTTCGCGGCAAGCGCAACCCCCAGAGTTCCTATTTTATTCACAACATCCCCGTTCTTTAGAACAGTATCCGCTCCGACAAGAGCCATATCGACTCCGGCCATAACACTTGCCACCGCAGAATCGACTACAATAGTTGTCGGTATTTCGTGCTCAGCGAGCTCTTTCGCTGAGATAAATCCCTGCTTGCTTGGCCGAGTTTCTGTGCATATTACATTGAACCTTTTCCCACTGTCCCAGGCCTTTTTCAGTATTCCAGTTACTGTGCTGGAGTGGCAGTGTATTAGAATGAGCTGTCCGTCTCTGACGATTTCAGATCCCTTCTCTGTGAGTTCTTTGAAAGAGTCTTTTGTGTCCTCCATCAGTTCCTTTCCTGCAAGAAGTGCAGCATCTTTCAGATCCGGCATTCCAAGATTGATAGCCTCAACATTTTCTATAAACATATCCACGGCATTTGGAAGGGCTATTGCACTCGGTCTTGCTTCTGCAAGTTTATTTCCTTCTGCTCTGAGCTGGGAAAGGAAGTCCTCACGGCTTCCGGCCTGACAATTTTTTATGAACTCTTCCAGAGCCTCCTCTGCTGCCATTGCTATGGTAAGGGCTCCCTGAATTTTCATCTCCCTTATGTCGCGTGCGACACTTTCAACACTCATAATATTCAATAACAATTCCTTCGTTTTAAGCTTATTGGGGCTGGACTGTATTAACTACTTGCTCGGCGAACTCGACAAGAGTACCTTCACAATAATCTTTTATCTTGTCAACATTTGAGACGCTTATTGTTCCTGTTTCTTTCAGTAGAGATGTCGGAATATCACAGTCCATTGACCTCCCCTTTACAGTTATACCAAGAACAGAGCCTGCGTCCTCTATTCTTACAAAGACTTTGCAATTCTCTCCCTTCATCCCCTTAACTTCAGTGTAGCTCACTGCCATGCTATCTCCCTCTCCCCTTGAGGTAAGTCCTGTCGCCGGGGAGCAGGACATCAGAGCAGATTTAAGGCAGGCTTCGTCATTTCCACATTCCTGCAGTTCTACTCCTTTCCAAACTCCGGACTTGGCTACGAATGTCACAAGAACAATTAATAAAATGACTCCGAGGACTATTCCGGATATAAAAAATATTCTCTTCGTTTTTGTGTTCTTCACATCTTTCGTTGTTTCTGCAGTCTGTGGTCTGACTTTTTTCGGAAGAGCTTTGGAAATAGCAGCTTCGACCTCAATGGATTTCCACCCTGTCTCATCAAGAGCCTTGCGCACCTCGTCCGGGCTGTGTCCGGCAGCCAGCTGTTCCTTTACGTAGTTTACAATTTCCTTTTCAGTCATTTTTTATTTTGAATCTCAGTGTCGCCCCGATTCCTCCGAGGCTCTCAAACTGTTCAGATTGTTCATGGGATCCGCTGATTATTAGTATTTCTCCTTTCATCTCTCGTATATCTTTTATGAGTGTCTCAACTTCTGTAATTCCTTCTATCTTCGATTTCTTCAGCCTTGCATTTGAAACCACAAGAGTGTCTATCGCTCCCATATTCCTAGCTTCCATAACTTCTTCTATTCCGCGGACAGCGAGTCCTCCATCTTTACTTATTTCGACAAAGAATTTTTCCAGGAATTGCATTTCTATCCTAATTTTTGTCTCCTTTACAATGCGATCTATAATCCCGCGCTTTACAATCTCCTGAAGGCCCCGATTTCCTCCGGCGCTTATGTGCTCGAGAGCTACTTTGTCGACGAGTTTTGGGTATTTATTTTTCAGAAAGGCTCCGAAGTCGTCCCTGATAAATCCTGGTCCGGCGACAACAGCGCGGTCGATGTCAGGATAGTTCTCAATAGCCTTGGCGACTAGATGGAAAAATTTGATTGTGTCTGACTCGTGGGCTTCCTCTTCTTGCTTTCCGGATATACTCTCGCTGACTTCTCCTAGTTCCTGCACTCCGTAATCTCTGAGCATTCCAATAGCTCCATGACCGTCTTCGATTGCGAGAAGAAGTATTTTTGAGCGGACTGCCTTTGCGGCCTCATCAAGTCTGAGAAGCTCGGAAGGAGTCCACTCAAGTTTCTGTAGTGTAACTGTCATTCCGGTTTTCAGATTCAGCGTATGTGTGACTCCAGTAGGCACCGTTTCTGGACCTGCTACTATATTACCTGTCACTCTGAGCCTGTCAACTGTCTTGTCAAATTCAATATTTTCTGCTTTCACTGAAATTAGAACTGTGTCTTTCTCCTGTCTCTCCGCTCTTTTCGTATCTCTATTTAATTCAAGCCTTCTTTTTGTCAGAGCCCTGACTATATTGCCAGTTTCCATAAGCTCTGAAAGGTACCAGAGGTCATCAGGCACTTCCAGTTTCAAATCAATACGACCTTCTTTGAGGACTTTTTTCAGGATTTTCATCTTCTGATATTCTTTACCAATAGCTTTATAATATTATATCTACTAGTCCCCTTAGCACTATGGCCGTCAATGAAATGCTATTCAGGAGCCCAGTTCGGAGGATGATTTATTAAATGGCTCTGAAAGATATTTTCTCCTTAATAGTTCTCGTTGTTGTTCTTATTTTCTCTATTTACGGAGCACTTTCCATGTCAGGCTGGCTCTGGCTCGTTACAATTGGAGTTCTTCTCTATATATTAAAGAAATATGGACTGCCAATTCTTCTAAAATCAATCCCTTGGGTTGGAACAGCTTATTGCGGATGGAGGGCCTTCAAGGAGTTCCAAGAAGCTGATAAAACAGAAGCAATGAAAGAGCTAGCACTTGCTGCTGGAGCACTTTTCCTTCCAGGTATGGGTCTTGTCTCTATTATAATAAAGAAAAGTGATGATGAAAAAGAAGGCTCAGAATCTATTGGAGACGCTATTACAGAATTTGCCGACGCCTCAAGAGAACAGGCTGAAACAGAGAGAGAAATAGCCCGTGAGCAGGAAAGAATACATTTAATTGAGGAGCAAAGAGAGGCTCTAGAAGCTGATGAGGCAGGAACTGCTGTTCCTCCGTCTTCTGCGGTGGAGGGAGAAGAAGGTGCAGTTCCCAGGGAAAAACCATCAACTTGGAGTAGATTTTCTAAATGGCGTAAAAAGAGAAAACTCGATAAGGCAGAAGCGGAAATAATTGATCCGGATAAAGCGCTTGTCCCTACAGAAGCTCACTATATGTTTGTTGTAGGACTTTCCGTAGTTTTGCAGGCATTCTATTTCAGAGCCGGTCTATTCTCCAATGCCTGGCTTGGAACTGCACTCCTCATTTTGATAGTTACTGCTCTTATACTGCTGGTAGACCGCAAACTCTATGGTTGGTACGGTGCTCTTGACCTCAGCTATGGTCAGAAGACTGCCTTAGTAGCCGGTCTGGCTGTTATTGTTATGCTTATATCTATCTCTCTAAATCCTCTCATAGCGGCGGACTTTGATGCAACTATGGACCAGATAAAAGCTGTTCCAGGGCATATTGGGGATGGTATTGTAGACAGCTGGTACTATGTCAAAGCGAAGATACTTCCTCCCACTGTTGCCGGAGTTGCAATAAGAGGCCCAATGGATTTCGAGGCCTGTTACCCCTTCTGCGTCACTGAAGGCGGTAGTAAAAAGGAGATATGGCAGGGTTTCGAGATAACGACTCTTAAAATGATTCCTAGTTCAGTCTACGATTATCAGCCATTTAGCGTAGTTACAGAATTCCAGAACAAAGGAGTTGGCGATACAACTTTCGAACTTCCACTGTCAAGCCTTGGAGCTCAGACTGTCATTGAATTCCAAGGAGAGGTAATAAACTGTGATATATTTGCTTTGGTACGAAAGACTATTCAGGATGTAGCTGGGGAATTATCTGGAGAAGATTACTACAATACAAACCTCTGTCTTTGGTCTTCTCCTCTCGCACAAAAAGGCAACGGTAATGTCACTCCTGTTGTAACTGGAGCATGCAGAAGCCAGATATTTGATGACGATGGCTATCCGATTGCTCTTGATGACGGAAAAGAAGTCAGCGTTTCCTATTCTGAAACCACAGACGCCGAGGCTTCATACAATGATTCTGAAAATCTTCTTACACTTCCGGTTGGTCACCATCTAGGCTTTGATTTCTCTGGAGAAGCCAGGGTTATTGAGGATGAATCCGGAGATCCAAATTCTACTCACTCTATTCCTTCAAGTTACGGACTCATTCAGAAAACTGAATGCACTCTAAAACCTCAAGATATAACACAAATCCGCTGGTATGGAATGAAAATCGGCGGAGCAAATCTCGGTGTCGGAGATGTCCAGCAGCCGGATATCATGCTTACAGTAAATTACACATTCCTTCCAAAGACGGACTTAGTCGGAACTCTTGTTATACAGGATGTCCAGACTCAAGTTACAGCAACATCTGCCGAGCAGAAAATCGTCAATAAAATAAGCAAGAGCTATTCTCCTGCAGGACCTCTCATGATGGCTTTCGGAACTGCAGAAGAGCAGATTATAGCCGAAGTTCCTACTCTCTTTCTTGTCCAGCTTCGGAACAAGGGTTCAGGCATTGTCCAGAAAATTGAGCAAGACAAGATGGTGATATATATTCCTACAGATTTCACAATAGCAAGGAGTGGCACAGCATTCTGCGACTTTGTTAAGAATGATTCAAATGACCTTGACTCTTACTTTAGAGAAGGCTTTGAAAACAATAATGACGGAACTCTCACCGATCCGACTTCAGGCACTATATATAGGACATACACTCCTGGAACAAAAGCAGCAAGAAGTTCTCTTACTGACATAGAGTCAGGAAGCAATGTACTGAAAAACCCACCATTCGGTTGTCTCCTAAGAGCTCCGAAACTTGCTGAAGGCCGTGAATTTGAAACTTATGATTTCAGAGTCCGACTTAAGGAATATATATATCAGGAAGCCGGTGTAGAAAAAATCACTATATATGGAACCTGCGCAGATGCCTGCGGAACTGCAACTGCTTGCTCCTGTGATACTTTTTATGAAGAGGGTATGGATACAATAAATGACTACTTTAATACAATGACTGGCGAGTGGACCAATGGCACAGGATAATAAAGTATATAAGTTATTAGCCCCCTTAAGAAGTCATAATGAAAAAGTCAACCACAGTACACAATAAATTCTTTCTAACTCTCGTTGTTCTTTCAGCCACACTTCTTATTGCTGGCTGCACAGGCGGAGACACCGGAGCAGCTGTCGGAACTGCAGGCGCGGATTCACTTGTACTTTCTATAGACACAGAAGGAAGAGACTTGTTTGACTCTAATGAAGCATTTCTTATCTCAGTCCAGGCAGAGAACATTGGACCTGTCAATACTGAAAATGTTGAAGTAAGACTTCAAGGATATGACGGTATCAGCGGAACAAGCCTTGGAACTTACGTTTCACTAAGTCCAGCTACACTTGAGAGACCAAACAGTGAAGAAGGTCTTGCAGGTGGAGTAGGCAACATAGAGTGGGATGTAACAGCCCCATACGTTTCAGCAACATCCCCTGACAGAGAAATTTCACTAACAGCAGCTGTCAGATATGACACAAAGAGTATAGTATCACAAAAGGTTGTAATCGCAGAAGCATCTCATCTTACAGAGCTAGAGGCGCGTGGAGAGAGAGTTCCAGCATCACCTACTCAGGAAGCCAGGAATGGTCCGGTAGGTATTGCAATGGAAGCACCAGCACCATATGTCAGGATGACAGGCTCCGAGGACGATTTCATACTAAGAGTTACAGTATACAATGACGGAAGCGGAACTGTCTACGACTCTACAGGTGAGAGAGACCGAGTTTCCTCTATAAGACTGAGCGTTCCTTCAGGTTTGACAGTTGACGAGTCCAAGTGCGACTTTGACCTAAGGACTTCAAACAGCCTTGACGGAGTAAAAGTCCTTTTGATAGACTCAAGCTCAAGCTCAGCAAAGCAGAACAAGCTCCGCCTCACAGAAGGCGGCTACACAAGAACTGTTCAGTGCCACTTGCAGTCCTACTCTGACAGAGTCAATGGCTACAATACATTCGCGATAGAATCTGAGGTTTCTTATAGCTATGTACAGTCAGTTTCCACAAACCTTGACATCATCGGAACTTCTGAAGGCGCACTCGCTCTCGAGATTACTGACCCAGCAACTACTTCACAGGGAACCTGGACATCCACAGCAAGCGAAACAATAACATTCACTCTAACATACCAAGGAGAACCTGTAACAGATACAAACCCGTCCTTTGATGTTACAGGTGCAAGTTATCTGAACTTCACTCTTATCAACGGTTCTACTGAGCTAAATGTTCCGGTTTCAACAAGCGGAAACATCTATTCAAACGGTGTATGGTCTGTAACAATTACAGCACCAAGTGGAACTACATCTGACCACATAACTCTCAGAGGAACAGCAAATTACCTCGGAGAGACAGCTACTGATAGAAATGTCAACTCAGTCGAGCTGCAGTAAAAGAGTAGATAACAAAGCTATGAAACACTCAAGAGTTTTGCCTTTAATATTACTTCTCTTAGTAGTTTCTATATCCGGATGTGCCGGAAAGGACACAGAAGCCCCTCCTTCAGGCGATGGCGTGGCTGTGAGAAGCTTTCAGTCTGATTTTGGCGATGTTTATTCCGGAGAGTCCGCCAGTATTACACTTGTTGCTGAAAACAGGGGAGATTTCACAGCATCTAATGTAAAGGCGAAGCTCATTAGATCTGGCTCATTCACTAACACAACAGCTCTGGAAATCACTGGCTCCGACTTAGGTATTCCTCTTGGCGATACATACGCTAGTGATGCATTCTTCTGGGAGCTTGAGGCGCCCACTATACTTCAGGACAGAAGTGAGGAAGTTCAGGCAGAAGTTTCATATGATTACAAATCAAGCGCAGTATCTACTGTACACTTCGTTCCTCGTGATTTTTTGAGAGAGGCAGGACTTGGAGCCTACCCTGACGCGTCCAGTAGCAGTCGTTCTCCTATTTTCATAGATATAGTAGCTAATCAACCCGTTCAGGTAAGAGGAACAGGTAATATGTCAGTCCGTTTCACTGTAATACTTGTTAACAAGGGTGGCGGAAAGGTGGAGAGTCTTACTACAATAGCCTCAGACAATAAAAAAGGAGACTGCACAGAGGCCTTTGGATGTATTGACAACATCACAGTACGAGGTCTTGGTCCTGGTTGTACTGGTTTCAATAATAATGTAATTGGCGTTAAACTCATACAGGGCAAAGAAGGAAGGAAGAACTTCGACGTAACATACAACATTAATGACGACAGCGTTTCAACATCCTGCCAGCTTCAAGTCACAGCAGAATACCGCTACAAACTACTCTCTCCTATTGAGAGCCTGATGGTCCTAAAATCGGACTAAAAATAAATATAAACTCCTTATCCCTACCCATTAGGGATGAAATCTAAGCTCTTACTTACAATTCTCATTATTTCTCTTGCTCTATCTATATCGGGCTGCACAGACATAGTTGACAAGTTTCCACTGCCTACTGAAGAAGCAGAAGTAAGTTCGGCTGGCTTCGGTAAGTCACTGACTTACGGAATCATCATAAGGGACTTTAGTCCCTCTCAGTTAAGTGTTGACTCTGGCGACGAGGTCGAGCTCGGTCTTGATATTGAGAATGTCGGTGCTCATGATGCAGAAAATATTGCAATTAATCTTTTCCAGAAAAGTGGTTTCTCAATAGTGAGCGAAAACTCTGTTTCTGCTACTTCCTTGCTTTCCCCTGACCTGAAGTTTGAACAGCCCGGAGAACGCCTCTACAGTTACTGGGTAATGGCTGCCCCAAGCGTTTCAGTAAATCAGCAGAAGTTTTTGAAAGCAAGGATAAGTTATGATTACAGCTCTCTGGCGACATCAAATATTCACCTTGTTTCCAGGGACATTTACAATGAGCAGGGTCCCGGAGCCTTCTCTATACAGAGTACAACTTCCTCAGCTCCTGTTAGTTTCGCAATTTACGATGTCCCTCCTATAAAGGTTTCATCTTCTCCTCTAGGGAGTGTGGATGTAAGCCTCAATATAGTAATAAGAAATACAGGCTCCGGTTCGGTCAGTGGTAATATACAGAATTTTGTGGTCTATACTGTGCGCGGACCAGTCAGAAATGATGTAACTAGTGGCTGTTCTGACGATGTTAGTGGTGGCGAGGTATCACTCTTCGGAAAAACACAGGAGCGCAGTGTCAAGTGCGATCTCAGCCTGGACTACCTCGAGGACATCACTTCCTACACAATTGAAGTCCTTGGAGATTATACATACATAATGGACACAGACCCGGTAAGTATATTGGTGAAAGAATGAAAAACGCAATTTTCCTGATAACACTGGCAGTTCTCGTAACAGGCTGTACAGGAAGTCCTGATGTTTCAGACTTATTAGGTTACCCTGGAGTTTCAATAACAGAATTTTATTCACTTTCCTCAACAGTTATGGAAGGCGGCGAGATAGACCTTCTGCTACAGGTTCAGAATACAGGACATTTCGATGCAGTAGATGTTGATGTAATGCTCTTCGGTTGTGGAACTTCAGAAGAATCTGATGGCGCGACTTGGGTCTGCGATGAGTACTCTGACTTAGAAGCTAAACTCTCAAAACCAGATTTGGAGCTTAATGTCCCCGGCGAGATAGCCGAGAAGCAGTTTAGACTGACAGCACCTGACAATATAATTGGAGGAAAAGTTTCACACACCTTCCTTTCCCGTGTAAGATATGATTACAGTACATCAGCCGGCGCTGATGTAGTTCTGAGTTCCTTCGAAAACTGGAAGGCCAGCAATCAGCAGATTGATGTCGGAGCCTTGAACTCCTACAGCACTGATGCTCCAATGAGTATAGAAATAAATGTCCCCTCAAAACCTGTTATTCTTCCTGCCGATTCAAATGAGGACAAGTTTATCACAGTCGTAGTTACTGTAAGGAATTCTGCAAATGGCATAATAGAGGGGGGAAAGCTAAATGAGATAAGCCTATACTTTAATCCAGAATTTCTAACGCCGATGCCAATGATGGGAACTATGTTCTTGTCAGACGAACTGTATACAGGTGATCTAGGTGGTCTTGCCGGCGCTGACAGAGTGTGCCAGCAGGATGCGGAGGAAACCGGCTTGGGCGGCGCCTGGATAGCAATGCTCAGTGACGAGAATGTGAACTTGGGAGACAGGGTACCGTCTGGACCTTATTATAATATTAGGGGAGAGCTTGCTTACGACGGAAGTTCAAATCTCTTTGATGCTTCTCTGAATGGTGCAGATTACGCCTATACTGCAGACGGTTCTCGTGTTCCATCAGAAACTAGGTTTAAGTCGTGGGGCTCTACTTGTTCTGGAAAATGGATGGTTACATCAGAGGGCTGGGTTGATGTATGCGCAGAGTGGAATGACGACGAAACAACCTGTAATGATCCTCCTCCTATAGAAAGCAGTGAAGGATGGTCTGAGATCAAATACTGCACTTGGGATGACGGCTACTATGAGGCTGAACCTGAATTCTGGTCTGGTACAAAAAGGGATGGGACTTATTCTAAATTTGAAACAATTAACTATGGATGCAATTCCTGGACAAGTAATTCTCCTAACGAGAACGGAGTATACGGAAAGTCAAGAACCACATCTAGCATCAGTTCAATTTTCAGCGACTCTTTTATGGCTTCCTGCGATTCTGAGTACCGTATACTCTGCATGAATGGTGACAGGTCGGGTTTCCACAGAATGGAATCTGTCCATTATGAAGGTATTGGTGATACACTTTTCGTGGACACTCCTGATGTACTTAATCTCCTAGGTTTGGCAAGCCAGTGGAAAACTTACAAGGCAAGATTCAAAATAAAAAATCTACAAGGACTCATCCAAGAAGTTATAAGCTTCAGCGCTGAAGCCGACTATACATACATAGAGGAGGGGCAGGCTACTGTCGTAATTGAGGAATGAAAAA
>DVAE01000026.1 GCA_014189675.1 Candidatus Undinarchaeales archaeon SRR5007147.bin71
AGCGGATTTATGGGTATGTTAATTTTTATGTTTGTGGCAATATTAGTGATAAGCCTGATAGCGGCCTTCATAATAATGAAGTACGGAAAAAGGAAGGAGGAAGGAGAGCAGGGAACTACCGCCCAAGCAAAATTTCTGACAACAAAAATAGGTTTAATTTTAGGCGTCCTCCTCCTTGTGTTTATGTCTATTGCAGGAATGTCCTTCAAAGCAGCAGTTCTGGTCTTTGTTATAATTATCGCAATCTCTCTGATTATAGACCTTGTAAAAAGCGCAGGTAATAAGAAATCTGCTGAGACAGTTTCAAATAAAAAGAAACCTGCAGAGAAAGTGACCAAAACCGGAGAGAAGGAAGGGGTTTTAAATCCAGAAGACCCCCGGACTGAGAAGCTTTATGAGAATTATCCCTTCCTTAAAGAGAAGAAAGATGGGAAAAATAAGTCTTAGAATTTGAAGGGATTTCCGATAGATTAAAATACATTTTTCTGCATATAGTAGCTATGCCAAAACTTGACGAACAGATTCTTGGTATCATAAGAAACGCAGGACCCTCTACTCCGATGGAGATAGCGAGCAGAATTAACGGGACGGACTCTTTGATAGTTGGTGCAGTTCTTGCAGACGCGGAGAGTCAGAAGAAGATAAAAAAGTCAAAGCGGAGGATAGGGGGCGGTCTTCGCTATTATTATTTTCCGGATCAGCTTGGAACACTCCAAAAAAAGATAAGCAATACACTCACGACGCACGAAAAGGAGGTTCTACAGATACTTATGAAGGAAAATCTCCTAGGAGAATTTGAGATTTCTGACCAGATAAAGCTTATTCTTCCCAATCTTGAGGACTTGATTCGCTCCTTCAATATAGAACATGGTGGAAACACTTACAGATGCTGGAGCTCCCCGACTATGAACGAAAAACTTGCTTTTGATACTGCAATGGAAAAAATCACAGGAAGGCTTGGCGCTGGAGAGGAAGGAGAAGTAAAGAAGGAAACGGCAGAAGAAAAAATTAAGAAAGAAGTTAAGAAAGAAAAACCGACAGCCAAGACAGAAAAAATAAAGGAAGAAATAAAGCCTGAGGTAAAAGTCCAGGAAAAAGTCAAAGCAGCACCCAAGATTGAGAAGAAAACTAAGACTTCTGACTCAAGGCAGGCAAAGCTTTCAAAGGAGCAAAAGGGGCAGAAAGAAACTGAAGAAGAGATGCGGGACCGCATAAGAAAGGAGATATTAAGAGAAATTGAGGGAGATTTTGGAGATATTGTTCTTAGATGGCTGGAGACCCAAGATATTGACGTTCGTTCAGAAAACTCTGTTCCAGATGAGAATACCTACGAGCTTGAGGTGAAGGTTCCGACACCCCTAGGAAGACAGACTTATATGGTAAAAATACTTGACTTTCCAAAGAAGCCAGCAAGTCAAAATGATGTAGCGGCAATAGGAACAGAGGCGGTAACGCGAAGAGTTCCTGCAATGGTAATAAGCTCAACGGGCTTTGCGAAGACAGCGATAAAATATGTCGATAAGGAGCTGAGGGATTTGGTCTTCCTTATTGACAAAAATGACCTAGAATGACAGACATAAATTTCAGGCGCTCAAGAAAAGGAGATTTAGAACAGATTAACCGCTTTGTTGAGAGGATGAATGAAGAATTGGGAAAAGATGAAGATCCTTTTGACAGTGGTGAAGTTGATGGAAAAGACTGAGATAAAGCTTATAAACAAATCTCAGTAATAATAAATGGAAGGTGAAATTCACCATTAATGGCAGACGAAACATACGAAGTCGACGAAATTGTGGATGAGCTTCTGAACAAGAAGCGAGGAATAAAGGAAATTATAAAGGAGATGAAGAATGTCTCCGAACTGATGGTTGATCTGGCCTATTCAGCAATACTTTTCAATAATGATGATTTGGCAGAGGAAGTAAAAGGACTAGAGGAGGAGATGAACAAGCTCCGCCTTCAGATTGAGATAAGTGCAATGCTCGCGGCTCGGACATCACAAGATGCCTCAAAACTCAGTGGAATAATAAGAGTTGCTGCTGCTGCAGAAAGCATATCCAATGCCGCAGAAAAAATAGCGGACACAGTTCTTAGAGATATAGAGCTCCACCCTGTACTTAAGGAGGCGCTCGAAGAGGCTGAAGAAACCGTTGAGAGAGTAATAGTAAAGGAAAAATCTGGAATCGATGGTATGGCAATACGGGATATCCGTGACAACGAAAAATATGCAGTTGATATACTCTGCATCAAGCGCGGAGGAAAGTGGATTTTTGACCCGAAATGGGATGTGAAAATTAAAGCGAAGGATATGGTAATAGTTACAGGTTTCAAAGAAAACGTTGAGCAATTCAAGGATCTTGTGAAGTGAAGGCCTTCTATAGAGATTTTGTGTTTGAAGTTTCTGACGATGTTTATTCCCCTAGAGAGGACTCCGTTCTTATTGCAGATTCCCTCGAACTGAAAGGCAGTGAAAAGGTTCTGGACCTTGGGACCGGTAGCGGAATTCTTGCGATTATCGCCGCATCGAAGGGTTGTGAAGTTACAGCGGCTGACATAAATCCGGAGGCTGTGAAGTGCGCAAAGGAAAACGCTGAGAGAAACCAGGTTTCAATAGAAGTTCTTGAAAGTAATTTGTTCGAGAATATTCCAGGGGATTTTGACATTATACTCTTCAATCTCCCTTACATCAAAATAAATGAAGAGCCTGAGAAAGCAATAGATCTCAGCTATAACAGCCCAGGAACTATTGAGGGCTTTCTCAAGGAGTATAAAGAACATTTGAAGCCGGGAGGGAGGGCGATTGTTGTAAGTTCCAGCCTCTCAGGCATCGAGCCGGAGAGTCTTGGAAAAATTATTGCAAGGCAGAAGCTTCCTTTTGAAGAAATATTTGTTATTGAATTAGAATAGAAAATAATACTCGAAATATTCTTATTTTCTAAAGTTTTAGAAGGCCTTCAAGGGATTTTGATACAGGATGCAGTAGTCCGAAGATAAGAAAGATTATGAAATAATTAGAAAGCGACAAGGGAACTGCAAAATAGGTGAAAAGGCAGGCCCCCATTATCCAGTCCGTTTGGTCGAAGGGAATCCAGGATTCTCCAGGGGAAATGCCGCGCTGCCTTTTAGAGAAGCTTGCGAGGAGATCTCCAAATAATGCACCGAATCCGAACAGAAAACCCAAAACAAATAGATTAGTCTCACCATAATTTATTAAAGAATAGTTTTCCAGGTTAATGTATCTTTGAAAATGTAAAACGGCAATTGCTCCGGAAACTCCGAAGAGAAATCCGCGATAGGTTTTATTGTTTCCAAAAATTCTTTTTCCCCGGAAGCTTCTGCCCAAATCTACAGGGTAGTCCAGTAGAGGAACCCATTTGAAAATTACAGGGAACATGTTAGCAATTGCCGCTGGAAGGAAAACCCAAATCAGAGGAAGAATTGTATCTAGCGCCATTTGATATTGGTCTTTTTAAGCCACTCCATAAAAACCGTTGATGTCATATAAGGTATTTTTGCGAGAGAATATTTTTGAACAAGCATTTCACCACCACTGTTGTTTATTATACTGTGAAAAATATCCTTTTTCCTGTCTATCCGGAAGTGTGACCCGATTTCGTGAACATGGTGAGCGTCCGAACCACCGGCATAGAAATTGATATTGGCATCCTTGTAAAATTCCTCTGGACAGACGCTGGTTTTCTTCATACGCCTAACTCTACTAAGAGGTAGATGCAGCAAATAAGGAAGAACATTGTCAAATGCAGAATTATGAACTTCAACAGCACCGAGAGACCTGAGATGTTTCCTGGCGATTTCTTCACCTTTTATTTTAACAATACTGGTTGTTCCAGGAGTATAGGGATGAGTAATAAATCCGTTTAAGTCCTTGTTACCGGCAATGAACTTAACCAGCTCATCAATTGAAAAATTATACGGAGTGAGCAATTCAGAATAATCATAGATTGACTCCTTTTTGGAGAAAACTATCATATCTATTCCCTCACTTGTTAGGCATTCAAGACCAGGGAATATTTTTGTGTTTTTTAAACTTTGGTCTTTCAATGAAAAATACGCTTCTGCAGGATCTTTATACGCATGTTCGGTAACCAGCACGGCATCCAGATTGAAAGTCTCAAATGCATTCCAAATCTTACCTACCTTTTCAGATTTTCTTCTATTATTTTTTGGAAGGTTTGGATGGAAGTGGTAATCAACGTTTAGCTTCATTTCTGAAATACCTCTTTAAAGTTACGTAATCCCTGAAAACGAAGGGGAAAATTGAGATTGAGAACAGAGCAACTGCCTCTGTAAAGTAGTTTATCTGTGTGAAGGCGAAATATGCATACAACAAATAAACAAGATATTTAGTTCTTAGAACAAACTTAGGAGAAATATCCAGACTGTTGCGAACTACGACAAAAACAATCATTATTGTATAAAGATATACGTAGATAGCTCCGAATATTGGGTTTAGTAAATTGTAATACATAAGCGTGAGTATCACAATAACAATTCCAGTATGGTCTACAAACATATCAGTAAAAGCTCCTGAATTTCCATCATTTCCGCTGACTCGGGCAACAGGACCGTCGAGAGCGTCCAAAATAACATGGATAAGAAGGAATAAAACTGCAAATATTGGAGATTCAACAACAAAGATAAGGAATCCTAACAATGACAAAAGACCGACATAGCT
Source organism: Candidatus Undinarchaeales archaeon SRR5007147.bin71 (assembly GCA_014189675.1). GTDB lineage: Archaea > Undinarchaeota > Undinarchaeia > Undinarchaeales > Undinarchaeaceae > Undinarchaeum. The sequence continues at coordinate 4,697 of DVAE01000026.1, forward strand.
GAGAATATCTGCAGAGATTCCGAGACCGGACAAGAGCTTTGCAAGAGGTTTTACTGCCCGGTCCCTAAATGCCTTGAATCTTTGTACAGAACTGTGCTCACTTGAAGAAAAATAATTCAAATTATCCTTTGTCATCATATTAACTAGTAGTTTTATGAATAAAAAGTTTACCTACAGAAGTGAAATTAGTAAATACGCTGAAGCAAGCCCCAAGCCCAAGAGGGATTTTATGACAATAAAATTAAGAGTAAACTCCAGCCAAGGAGCTGACTTGTTTTCGAACTTCTTTATTATGAAAAACAGAGGAATTGAAGCGACTATTATTCTTGATGTAGAGAATGTAATACTCAGAGCTGTGTAGGGATTTAGCACTCTAGATAGGGCTGAGAAGAAAAGAATAGCCAAGGAAGCTCCCGCGAGGTATCCAGTAAAAAAACGCCGTGTATTATCACTTTCAGTCCCGAGAACAAGCTGAGCAAGACCGTCCAGAGCTAGTGGAGCCATGAAGGCAAGAGGTAAAAGGAGTCCAGAAACTGCAGTAAAGGGACCAAACCAGAGAAAAAGCAGAACAGTAGAAACGAATGCCCCGAGATAAACACCTGTGCATCTTGAGCAGACGACTAAATATTTGGAGAATTTGAAAGAGCGTTCATGTCTCTGATGACACATAAATTTTTTCAGTTTCATCTTTTCTGTACAATAGTAAGTACATCACCGTCCTTTAATACATGATTGAGACCTGCTTTCTGGTTGGCAAATTTTGCGCTCTTCCCCGTCACCATTGCATAACGGAAGTTCTTTCGGAAGGTCTTATGAAGCTTTGAGCAGACTTCCCCAACAGTCGAATCGGCCTTGACTAAGAGAGGCTCCTCTAAATCAGCTTTTTCTCCCTGGGGTTTCATAAAAATTCTAATTAGCTGGAGCTTCGTGAAAATACTCTCTTTCAGAGTATCGAGACCTTCGCCATCTTTTGCAGATATGGAAACCTGCTCCTTGTGAAGTTTTGGAACCTCCTTTACAGAATCAGATTTGTTCACAATAACAAGTGAGGGAAGGTAAACACGATTCTTGACAATTCCATCAATAAGTTGGTCAAGGTCAACAGCGTCCTGTATAGTAATTGAAGCGTTGAGATAGCCGAATTCAGACAGAACACTTTTTATGAGAGAGTTTGTGAGTTTGCATTTTGAAATTTTTTCGATTTGTATTCCGCCATAAGCCCGTTTCTCAATTGAGATTCTTGGAGCTCTTTCATCAAGACGGAGGTTTGCATCATAGAGCTCCTTCAGCATTTGCTTATACTGCTCGGGTTTGTTTGCATCGATTACAAGGCAAAGTAGATCACCCATCCTTATAACAGAAAGAACTTCTCTACCGCGACCCTTTCCTGATGCTGCGCCTGCGATTAATCCGGGAACGTCCAGGAGCTGGAGCTCAGCCGACTTGTATTTCATTGCTCCAGGAACAACAGTAAGTGTTGTAAAGTCATAATGTCCTACCTCACTTTTCGCGTTTGTCAGAGCATTTAGAAGTGTGCTTTTTCCGACAGATGGAAAGCCGGCGAAAATTATAGTAGCGTCCCCGCTCTTTTTTATTCCATAACCAAGGCCACCTCCTTGTGAAGAGCCCTTTTCAGCAGAGGCTCTCAGTTTTGAGAGTTTTGCCTTCAGCTTCCCTATGTGATGTTGAGTCGCCTTGTTGTAAGAAGTCTTGCGGATTTCATCCTCAATCTCCTTAATTTTATCTTCCACTGACATAGATAGAAAGAGTTCCCCTCGAAGTATTTAACGCTACTTGTTTCTGTTTACAGCACTGGTGACTAATTTCTATCGAGTTATACCAGCTCGATTATGAGAGGATACATAGATTCGTCATTCCAGCGGACAAAGTAGGCTTTCATTGGAAGCTTGCTCCAGATATGCTTCCTCTTGTTCACCATAAGAATGACTGCACCCATACCATTTTCTCTGTTTTGTTCTGAGATAAAAGTTCGAGCAGACTGCGCATCATTTGCTGAAGGAGAGAGAAGTCTTTCTTTTGCAGGTTTGTTGTAAAAATCCTTTTCAAAAAAGTCGTCATTTGGGAACTGTCCTGGAACAATGTGTTCAATATGTGAGTGTGCAATTCCTACCATATCTTCCTCTCCACGAGGAAGATGGGAGGTTTTTACAACATAAGGAAAGCAATACTTTTCATCAACGTGCTCAACATCAGTTACAAGAAAATAACCGCCCTGAGAGGAACCCGGCTTTCCTCCTTTAGAAAGTATTTTTACTCCGCCTTCTCTTCGGCCCCGAAGAACTCCAAGATACTCGATTCCTGTTTTTTTGAAAGTCAGTCTTTTCTTTGAAACTTTTGTTATTTTCTTAAGAATGTGTTTTGGAAGCACTAGCTTTTCTGGAATTCCTGACTTGCCAACAAGGGCTTTTCTACCTCCAGTTATTTTAAGAGACATATTAGAAGAGTAGATAATATATTATAAATGACTTATGCAACCCTATTTCTATGGTTTCAGTAATTCTTCTCAAGCCACTTTACCAGGGAAATATAGGTTCCGTAGCCAGAGCCATGAAAAACTTCGGATTTAGTGAACTTGTACTTGTGGGCTCTGAAATTGGTGAAGAAGCAAGAAAGATGGGAATGCACTCTCAGGACATTTTAGATGAGGCAAAAGTTTTCGACAGTCTTGAAGACGCAGTAGAGAGTTTTGACCTTCTTGTAGGCACCACTTCCTATGAAAGTGATAAAGATGATAAATTCCTGAAGATGAATTTTACCCCGGCGGAATTGAAAGAAAAGTTATCGCAGGTGAGTGGAAAAACTGCACTGCTTTTTGGACCGGAGGATTCAGGACTAAGAAATGATGAGCTCGCTCGCTGCGATATGACTGTCAGCATACCGACCACAGGAGAATATAGGTCGATGAACTTGTCCCACGCGGTGGCTGTTTTACTTTATGAGCTCTCCAGCCTGAAGGGGAAGAGAGAAGTCAGGATTGCATCAAGAAAAGAGCTTGATATCATGCGCAAGAACATTGAAGAGATTGCAGAGCTTGCAGGACATACAGAAAAAGAAAAGATATTTAACGAGATGGTCGGTAAGATATTAGGAAGGTCGATGATTACAGGTCGTGAGGCAAGCACGCTTATCGGTTTTCTTAAAAAAGTTAAGGGAGAACTTCGAAAAATAAACTAAGATGGTTATTGGAATTCCAGCAGACACAAGCATTTGGGGAACAATCGTTAACTGGACAATACTGCTGATAATGTTCATGTACGTTCTTCCGAAGCTTTATCTCTATCAGATTTTTTCAAAGCTTGAAATGGCAGCCCAAAAATTCGAGGCAATGTCCAAAAAAAGTCAAGCAATGGTAGTAAAAAAAACATCACCTTTTGGAAGAGCAAAAAAGGACATACGCGAAAGGGTTACAAGATTCGTTGACTTTTTTATAGTTCCGCCTGTCAGCCTCGACCCATTTGGAATAATCAAGAAACTTGATCATGTTATAGATAATTCTGACACAAGATTCAGGAAGGCTGCAGATTACATAGCCCCGGATGCAGACAGTGAACAGAAGATGAATGTATTTATGGGAATGCAAGCGGCCGTTATGATAAATATGGTGGCAAAGGTAGTAAGGCATTATGTCGAAATGACGAAGAAATTCAAGAACCTGCAGTTTGCGATGCTACTGCAAATGCAACTTCCAATGTTGGAAAAGATGGTGGAGTCCGAAGTAAAGGGTCTAGAAGCCTTCCTAAACGGTCACGCAATAGGAGACGGAATCGGTCCGATGGTAGTTGCAAGTCAGTTAGATACTGAAGGAAAGGAGATAGCAAAGGAGGCAATTTCAGTGACTAAGACTGTCAACGGCCGCAGAATAACATTCGTAAAAGCCACTGGACCAGGAGGAAGGCTAGGTAAAATTGGAGAAGCTGTTGAAAAAATAGCGGCAAAGGGAAAGGTTGCAAGAATAATAACGGTAGATGCCGCCCAGAAGCTTGAGGGTGAGAAAACCGGAACAATTTCAGAGGGAGTCGGAATCGCTATGGGAGGACCTGGTGTCCAGCGCTATAAAATAGAAGAAGTGGCTACAAAGTACCGCCTTCCGATGGATGCAATTGCGATAAAAATGAGCCCATTTGAGGCGATATCGCCTATGCCTGAAAAAGTAGTGGATTCTCTGAACAATGCGGTTGACATGCTCAATGAAAGGATAGCAGAAGTTCCTAAAGGTCAGCATATTATCGTCGTTGGCGTTGGGAACACCTGCGGAATTCCTAATACAAAAAAGAATCTTGAAAAACTTGTGAAACGCATAAAAGAGAGAGCACGGAAAATTAAGAAAGCAGAGAAGGAGAAGAATAAGACCTGGTGGGGAGGAACACGGAAAGAGGCAGAGGTCTGGAATTTTAACCGTGCAGATATTTTAAATTTAGGAAAAACCGCAGGGTTTATTAAGCAATAGAGGAACATTTTGAGATAAACAAATGGCAGAGAGAGCTGGAGGCGTATATGCAAGAATGGACGGGAGACCCTACACAAGGGTTTCTAACAAGAAGCCACGTAAGGCTTATGTAAAGGGAGTTCCTCACAACAGAATACACAACTTTGAATCCGGAACAAAACGTAATGATTATACAGTCGAATTAATACTTCGGGCCCAGAGAGAGGTTCAAATAAAGCACAATGCTCTTGAGGCTGCGAGAGTTGCTGTGACAAAAACTCTTTCGCCGCTGGGAAATCAGTATTTCATGAAAATTAGAACTTATCCTCATCACGTTCTCAGAGAAAACCCACTTGCAACAGGAGCAGGAGCTGACAGGTTCTCAACAGGAATGAGCAAGGCTTTTGGAAAGATTGTAGGCAGGTCAGCCAGAGTCACAAAGAACCAGGCAATAATCAGCGTTAATGTAAAGAAGGACCAGATTGTTCTTGCAAAAAATGCTCTCAGAAAAGCTTCAATGAAGCTTCCTATTCCGTGCAGAACAGAAATAAAAGAGCTTGCTGAAGGTAGCAAAACCGCAGCAAGTAAATAATTATTTAGATTTCCAGAAGAGGGCTATTAGAGCGTCTCGTGAATATGATTTATGTGAAGGTTTTCCCTTCTTACTCCTACCTTTTCTTGCCTTACCTTTTGTAACTTTTACTCTGAAACCAACTTCAGAGGCTTTTTTCTCGAAACGACCTTTTGTCCAGCCCTGATGTAAATTACAAAATGCCTCAAGAGGCATAACAAGAACTTCATTATCAGTTATCGCTGAGAACTCTCCTCTGTCAATTCCATTTTTGTCTTCATATGCCTCATATTCTTCGATGAAGTCTATTAACTCGTCTTCTACCTCATCAATATTTCTCCAAATTCCAAACTTACTCATATGACAAGGATATGTTTTGTCACCTGTGAAACGCTCCATAAGATAAGGAGGTTGTGTTTTTTTGTCATCTATGTATCTTTTAATTTCATGCCTAAATTTCTTGAAGTTGATATCTCTGCCATGTTTTCTTTCACGTGATTTAAGACAGGGTTCCATACCATACATTGATTTAACAAAATCGTCCCTCTTTTTGTTAAAGTATTCAACAGGCTCGCCGACCATATACAGTTCATCATTAACTCTACCCTCTCCAGCCTTTCGAACATCCATTAAATTGTAGACGTTTTCAAGTATTTTTCTTTGACCAGTAGAATTATATTCAGAAAATTTGAATCCGAACATTGTGAAGATGTCCATATAGGGCTCCTCAAAAAGCTTCTTTATTTTCTTGTTTTCTGAAATTCTGTCGAGAAGCTCTTCAATAAAAATAACTTTTTTTATGAATTTTGGCGAATAATGACCATTTTTTCTAAGATGTTTTTTAGCGAGATTCATCAGACTGTTGGTAGGTTCTACAGCAATTATTTGGTGAAGGCTATCCGGAAATTCTCTGTGAAGTTCATACAAATCAGAAAACTCCCTACCAGATCCAATTCCTAGAACAATTATTCTGGTTTTGAGACCTTTTTTATTGGCTTTTTTAATTCTCTTCTTTAGTTTTTTATAAATCTTTACCTCATAATTACGGGGCAGTGTTACCAAGCCCTTGTTAATAAGAGGGGCAGACGCCCAGTAGGCTTCCTGCCCGCTTGAATAATATTCTCTCCAGTCGACCATAAAGTAGTGTAGAGATTGAAATTAATATAGTTTTTCAAATTGATGAAAAATTTAGTAAATTTTATAAGCACATGAACGCTACCAGACTTGATATTATGAATGATGAAAGTTCTGCCGTGGTGCTCTGGTTTGATTCCATTTCAAAGGACGATATAGGGAAAGCAGGAGGGAAAGGTGCCAACCTTGGAGAGATGACATCATTCGGACTTCCGGTTCCGCCTGGTTTTGTTGTGACCGCCCAAGCCTACGAACTGTTTCTGAAAGAGGCAAATATAGTCGTCGATATGAAGGATATTTTGAAGGACCTTGATGTTGAAGATACGGATGCTCTCAATAAGGCAGCCGAAGCAATAAAAGGAATGATAAAAAAGGCCTCTATCTCAGAAGAGATTTCAGGACCAATAAAAGAAGCCTATGAAAAAATGTCCATGAAAACTGAGAAAGGAATAATACTTGCAGGAACTGGGGAAAGTGGTGAATTTGTTGCAATAAGAAGTTCAGCAACGGCAGAGGACCTTCCAGACGCAAGCTTTGCCGGACAGCAGGCGACTTTCCTTAACATCAGGGGCGGAAAAAATGTAATTCAGGCAGTCAAGGACTGCTGGGCATCCCTTTTCGAGCCGAGGGCTATATTTTACAGGGAACGAAAGGGATTTGAGCACGAGAAAGTTCTGATGTCAGTCATAGTTCAGAAAATGGTGGACTCTGAAAGTGCAGGAGTTATGTTTACATCTAATCCAGTTACAAACGATGAATCTGAAATATCCATAGAAGCGGCATGGGGTCTCGGAGAGGCCGTTGTAGCTGGACAGGTGAATCCAGACAGGTACCTGATAGACAAAGAAACACTAAGCATAAAGAAAAAGGATGTTCCGCGTAAGGACTTCATGTACATCCGTGATATTTCAACAGGAAAGACTGTTAAAGAAGACCTTAGTGAGGAGACTGGATCAAAGCAAGTCCTTAAGGAAGAAGATATGCAGGAGCTCGCCAACCTTGGGAAAAAAATAGAGGAACATTATAACTGGCCACAGGATATTGAATGGGCTGTTGAAGATGACAAGATATACATACTTCAGACAAGGGCTGTTACCACACTCGGAGAACGGAAGGAAGATAAATCTGAAGAAGGGGAGCAAGAAACAAGCCAGCCAGTATCTGAAACAAGTGGTTCTGAGCCAGTGAACGAAGAAGGTAGGTCAATAGTTGAAGGTTTCGGGGCAAGCCCAGGAATAGGGGCAGGAAAAGTAGTTCTTGTACATGATATATCACAGCTTTCGAAGGTTGAGAAAGGAGATATAATGGTGACGGAAATGACGACTCCTGATATGGTCCCGGCAATGGAGAGAGCGGCAGCCATAGTCACAAACTCCGGGGGTTTGACCTGCCACGCTGCAATAGTTTCAAGAGAGCTTGGAATTCCATGTATAGTCGGAACCAGCAATGCAACTGAAGTTCTGAAAAACGAACAGAAAGTAACGGTTAACGCAAACGATGGAAAGGTTTACGAGGGGATTATTAACAGTATGTTAGAAGAGGAAAAGGTAGCTGCCGAAGAGGAAGATGTAGAGCCAGTTCCTGAAACACGGACAAAAATATATATGAATCTAGGAGTCCCGAACAGAGCAGAGGAGCTGGCAAAGCTGCCCGTTGACGGAATAGGTCTTATGCGGGAGGAATTCATATTCGCAAGTTCAATTAGAGAGCATCCGCTTGCCATGATAGAACGAGGAGAAGAGCAGAAATTTATAGACCTGCTTTCAGAAGGGATTTCAAAAGTTGCAAGAGCCTTCAGTCCAAGGCCTGTAGTTCTGAGACTGTCAGATTTCAAAACAAATGAATATCGTGCATTATCAGGTGGAGAAAAATACGAGAAAGAGGAAGAAAACCCTATGATAGGTTGGAGGGGATGTTCCAGATATACTACTGAAGAGTATGGTCCGGCATTCAGACTTGAGCTGAAGGCTGTAAAGAAAGTCAGAGATGAAATGGGTCTGAAAAACATAATTATAATGCTCCCTTTTGTGAGAATTCTTGACGATGTGAAAAAAGTCACTGCAATAATGGAGGAAGAAGGTCTCCAAAGAGGTCCTGACCTGAAACTGTGGATGATGGCGGAAGTTCCAAGCAATGTTATACTGGCAGACAAGTTCGCGGAGCTTGTTGACGGATTTTCTATAGGAAGTAATGACCTGACGCAGACTATTATGGGTGCAGACAGAGATTCTGAACTTCTTCAGAGGCTTGGATATTTTGATGAAAGAAATGAGGCTGTGATGAGATCCATAGCAAGGCTGATTAAAGTAGGAAAGGAGAAGGGAATAACGGTTTCTATATGCGGCCAGGCTCCTTCAGTTTATCCGGAGTTTACGAAATTCCTAGTTGAAGAAGGAATAACATCAATAAGCGTGAACCATGACGTTGTGAAAAGGGTCAAGAGGCTTGTAGCGGAAGTGGAGAGCGAGCTCAGTAAAACAGCTGAGCAAGAGCCAGTAAGTGAGGTTATAGAAGCCGAGGAAATTATACCTGAAGAAAATCAAGAGGAAAGCGAGAAAGGAGGAGAATCTGCAGAAGAAGAGCAAGAACAAGTAGAAGAAGAAACTGAAGAGAATGCAAACCAGACGGACCAAGAAACAAGTGATACTGAAGCTGAAGAGCCTGATGAAGGTCAGCAGACACTCTAAGAAATTATTTTATCTTTGTATTTCAAAGTGAACCAGCCTATATAATATCCAAGAAGAGCCCCGAAAATAACATCTGCCGGATAGTGGTGGCCCAGATAAATCCTGCTGATGCCCACGAGTGTTGCCAGCAAATAGAGAATCCATGCGTGGTTTTTCATCTTAAGAGATAAAACAGAGGAAAGATAAAATGCCCTTGTAGCATGACCGCTGGGGAAAGACGTAGCAATCGCCGAGAGAGGCCTGAGTCTTTCCACAGAAACCTTCAGGAATCCTGTGAAAAGTTCAATTGCAATAAGACCTAGAAGGACGAGCTTGAAATAGTTCTTTTCTTCTCCGTCATAATAATAGACTATAGGAAGCACTATGAACCATATCCAGAAATCCGCCAGGTGGCTTATTGCTGAAAAAAAGAAATCCGGAAGCATGTTACCAGACAAACTATAAATATAAAGGAATAGGCTCTTATCAAACGCAATAAGCTCCAGTAGCATAAATTGTATTTGAAGAGGTAATATAAATGTTTGAGGAATATTCCGACGAAATAAGGGAGAAAAACGCCAAGCGGATAGCGATACAGCTACCAAGCGGACTTAAGCGGAAAGCTCCGGAAATACTTGCAGAACTGAAAAAGATTGTAGGTGAAGGAGTTGAACTTCTCGTTCTGGGAGATACCTCATATGGAGCCTGCGACCTCAGGGACATTGAAGCTGAGAAAATAGGAGCTGACCTTATGATTCATTTTGGGCACGCCTCTTTCAGAGTTAAGGAAGCCCTACCTACAGTCTACGTTGAATTTTTCTCTGATCAGGATATAATTCCAGTTGTTGAGAAAGCCGCTCGAGAGATTAAAGAAGATAGAATAGGACTCCTCGCTGTTGTTCAGTTTACACAACAAATTGAAAAAGCCAAAAAAATCCTAGAAAAGGCCGGTAAGAAAGTGATAGTGGGCCAGTCCCAGTCAAGATCCAAGCACGCTGGACAGATACTTGGATGTGATTTCACAGCTGGAACTAGCATGGAAAAGGACATTGACTGCTTCTTGTATATAGGGACAGGAGACTTCCACCCAGCAGGGGTTGCAATGGGAACTGAAAAAATAGTTTATGTTGCGGATCCTGAGCGAAATAAAATAAGAGATATGGAAGAGCTCAAAGATAAGCTTCTCAGAGTACGATTTGCGAAAATTGAAGCCGCAAAGAAAGCGAAGAGATTTGGAATCATAGTCAGCCCGAAGGGAGGGCAGAATAGGCTTCCGTATGCAAGAAAGGTCGCAAGCCTCCTCCAAAAGTTTGGAAAAGAAGCATTTATCGTGGTTGTTGATGAAATAACCCCTCAGAAGCTGGATGAATTTATGTTTGATTATTGGGTATGCACCGCATGCTCTCGTATAGCATATGATGATGAAGCAGTCTATAAAAAAATGATAACTCCTCAAGAGGTAGAAATAGTTACCGGAGTCAGAGAGTGGAAGGACTATGTTGTGGATCATTTCTAAGTTCAATGATTTCAAGTAGAAAGAGACTTGGATTTTTGAAAACTATTTAAAGTACATAAGTTATAGAAAACAGCCATGGAACTTAATGTTGTAAAGGAAGAAAAAGACATGTTGCAAGTCGAACTAGTTGGAGAAACTCATACGCTTGCTAATATCCTTAAGGAAGAGCTTTACGAAGACCCGAAGGTTAAAGGATCTGCCTATGTCAAGGAAGATTCTCTGGAATCAAACCCAAAACTTGTTATAAGAACATCAGGGAAGAAACCAATGACAGCACTGAAAGATGCTGCAAAGAGAATACAGAAAATGGCGGATGAATTCGCCTCAAAGTTTGAAAAAGCCAAGTAGCTTGTTTTCAGATTCTAGGTTATGAGGATTTAATGGACAGAAAGGAGATAGCAGAAACGGTATTGTACCTGTTTTTTGGTTTTGTGATAGCCCTTATTGGACATTCTGCACTTGGTTATGCTTTAGACACTGAATACCCAGTTGTTTCAGTGGTTTCTGAGAGCATGGAGCATGATGACCCTGAAACCTATAGTGGATGGTTCATTGACAGGAATTTTAACGAAACCGAACTTGAGAATTGGCCATTCAACAGGGGAATGAATAAAGGAGATCTTGTCTTAGTAAAGGGCTCTGTTGTCAGTGAACTGAATGCAGGTGATGTGATTGTTTACAGAATAGGTGGAGGAAAACCAATTATACACAGAATTGTATGGATAAATGATTCAAAGGTGTATACAAAGGGAGATAACAATAAAAATACGGACCAGGAAGGAGTTCACCTTGCGCCGCCAGTACAGGACCAGCACGTCCAAGGAAGGGCAGTTTTCAGAATTCCGCTTCTTGGATGGATAAAAATAGCATTTATGAATATTGTGGGGTTGGATTGATGAAATTTTGTGAAAAATGTGGAAGTCTTATGAAACCGAATGATAGTGGAATTGAATTCGTATGCGACTGCGGACACATGGAGAGTGTAGGAGAAGGGCATATAACAACAGAGAAAGTGGAGAAAGGTATTCCTGATATTGTTGTGAAAGAAGAGGGGGATAAAGTTCTTCTTCCTGAAACTGATGCAGATTGTGAATGCGGCAATAAGAAAGCCTACTATTGGATAGAGCAGACGAGAAGCGCTGATGAAGCGCCGACACGATTTTACAGGTGCACAAAGTGCATGCACACCTGGAGAGAATACTCCTAATACAGTAAACTTATAAGACAGCCGGCTTTAGCACTAAGGTAAAGGAGGTGCAAAATGGCAATAAAACACGGAAAAGTCTGGGAATCTTTGCTTGTCGCAGGCTCCATAATTTTTGCGTTTGGAATTATATGGGGATCTCTGCTTCTTGCAAAAGAGTTCACGGAGGCCCAAGGAGCACTTGTTCTAATAATAATAGGAACAATCCTATTGATTCTTTCTGAGACAAGTCTTCTCTCAAAAGGAAAGAAATAAAAGATTGAAACTCCAAGCTGGTGTGTATGGAAAAGCTAACAAGGGCGCCAGCTCTGGAGAGATTTGTAAGTGAAATACGACCTGAAGACATAAGAGTCCGTGTTGTGGGAACTGTGTCTGATAAGAGTGAGAATTCTTTTGAGCTTGGAGATGAAACAGGGAAAATTATTGTTAAGTCTGCGTCAGGATTTTCATTTGAGAATGGAAATAGGGTTCGTGTTTTTGGAAGACCTGTTTCAGCAGAAAAGGGAATTGAACTGGAATTTGAGTTAGCACAAGATATGAAACTCCTTAATGAAAAACTATATAAGAAAACCATTACTTTAAATCAAAATAAGGACATTGATGGAAACCAAAATAATCCTTAAAACCGCATTGATAGCACTAGTAGTGTTTGTTGCAATAGTATCTGTTGCAGAAGCACGAAGAGGCGCGGCTGACGAAGATGCACAGGACTGCATCCTTAAGCCTGTCTCAGGGCTCAGCATAGCTTCAGTAACTGGGGGCTTTTCCTACATATTTGCAGGCGGAGCAAGCCCATTGATAATACTTGCTGTTGCATTCATTGTCGGTTTTATATCATCACATTTCATATGGCACGGATTCTAAAGAATCCTATTGCCCTGTGATAACTAGAAAGAGTGGGAACTATAGATGGCATTTAAATTTATATTGGACGAACCGGACCTTTTAAAGGACTGTGTTATAGCCTCATCCAGCCTTCTTAACGAAGCAGTGCTTACTGTGGACAGTAATGGAGTCAGCCTTGTAAGTATGGACTCGGCAAATGTTGCCCTTGTAGAATTCAATATTCTTGCAGGAGCATTCAGAGAACTGGAAGCCTCCGAAAAAACTGAATTTGGAGTTAATATGGCAGATCTTGTATCTGTAATGAGACGAGTAAAATCCACGGAAACTCTTGAGATGTCTATGGACGATGGTATGCTATCATTAAAGATATCTGGAAATGCAAAAAGAGCTTTTCAGATACCATTGATAGACGTAAAGAAAGAGACTAAAATACCTCAATTGGAATTCCCTGCCAGCATTGAAATAAAGGCAGAGTTCCTTGAAGATGGTATAAGTGATGCAGAGATAATCTCAGACGCAGTTATTTTTGAGGCTGACCCAGACTCATTTAAAATACGCTCCAGAGGAGATAACAGAACTGCCGAGCTCCAGATGCAAAAGGGGGAAGATGGAATTGTGAGTTTGGAGGCAAAAGACCACGTTAAATCAACCTTCTCTCTGGACTATTTGAAGAAGATGATAAAAGCCTCAAAAATATCTGACGTGGCGAGTGTAAGAATTGGAAATGATTACCCACTAAGAATGACATTCACAGTCCTGGACAAGGCACATATAGGATTTGTTCTTGCTCCGAGAATAGAGAATGACTGAGCTATTGTCAATATTTTTTTCTGAAAACAGAGCGATACCTTTATAATTAAAAACGAATTAGAAGCTCTGATGAGTAACAAGAAAGATTTTAGTTTCTATTACAGCATAGCGCTTTTATCACTGCTTGCCATAATTGTTTTTATGCAGCCTCAGACAGGAGAAGAAATACCTGACTTCGACGAAGTTACAACAATAAATGGAGTGAGTGTTGAAGAAGACCTTGTTATCCAGGAGGAAATGGTTGAAGAAATTGTCAAGTTTGAAGGGACTCTGGAAGAGACTGGATGTAATGTTGATACTGACTGGCCGGAGCATTGCCCTATAAAGAAGGGAAGTAGGGAATTTAGAACCTGCTGGATTGAGTCAACAAGTGGAAGTCCTGACCTTTTCGCAACTGTAGGATGTGGGGCAATGACCATTCACGCAGAATTCAAGCAAATGGCATCTATAGCAACCTCAAGAGAGGCCAGACTTGTAATTCTACCCAGTCCGAACGTGACAGCTAGATATCTTTTATCTCTAGATATGAGAATAAATGGTCTTCCAATGACAGAAAATCAAGAGCAAGGTCTAGTAATCAATATAGAGGAAGTCCAAAATCACAGAAAAGTTGTAATAAGTGTTTCAGATGGGAAAATATGCGTACGAGAATCCGCTGAGGAGTGCATAGAAAGCCCTGAAGTTGTCGAAGCAACTCAACCTGGAAGAATGAAATGGGACATCGTAGGGGAAAATGATGACTTGAGAATTTATGTTGACGACTCCATGATTGCAGAGTTCACTGAGCTTAGTCTTCTATCATACCAGCAGACTGGAAATCTTGTATCACTGTACGCACGGCTTAATCCTGATGATGTGAGCGGAAATGTCCTGGATGTTGAAATTAGAAAGGCTGAGTTTTACAACATAGTATAAAAGTCTTTTAGAATTCCATATAAGAGGACGGAGCAAGCTATTTAAAGAACATAGGAAAAGAAAGGAGAGATGGGAGAAAAGCTATGACAAAAAAAACAACACTTTCAGTAATAAAGGCAGATGTAGGCAGTGTTCCGGGGCACGTAGTGGCACCTCCGGAGCTCTTAGAGGAATGTGAAATAGAACTTAATAAAGGCCTTACAGAGAATACAATAAACGATTTTTACATAACAAGGTGCGGAGACGATATTCAACTCATAATGACGCACTTCAATGGTGAAGACAACAAAGATGTTCACAAGCTTGCCTACGACGCGTTTTTAAAGGCAACAAAAAAGGCAAAGGAAATGAAGCTCTACGGAGCCGGACAGGACCTTTTGAAAGACACTTTCTCAGGAAATGTAAAGGGAATGGGACCTGGTGTTGCTGAAATAGAATTTGAAGAGAGGCCTTCAGACCCAGTAATAGTTTTCGCGGCAGACAAGACAGATCCTGGAGCATTCAGCCTTCCATTCTACAGAATGTTTGCAGACCCTTTCTGCACCCCAGGACTTACGATTGATCCGACTCTGCAGGACGGATTCAGTTTCGAGATTCACGACATCAAAGAAAACAGAAAAATAACTCTTGAGGCCCCAGAAGATACATACAAAATTCTGGCATTTATAGGCTCAACGGGAAGATATCTCATAAAAAGAGTGTACAGGCGCTCGGACGGAGAAATTGCCGCCTCACTTTCCACTGAAAAACTGGCTCATATAGCCGGAAAATATGTAGGAAAGGATGACCCAGTTGCAATAGTACGTTGCCAGTCAGGATTCCCAAGTATTGGAGAAGCTCTTGAGCCTTTTGCTTTCCCGCACCTCGTTTCAGGTTGGATGCGCGGCTCGCACAGAGGTCCCTTTATGCCTGTTTCTCAGGAAGATGCTAGAAACTCCAGGCTTGACGGACCTCCAAAAGTAATCGCTCTTGGATTCCAGATAAACAAAGGAACACTTGTAGGACCCGAAGACTTGTTCAGCGATGTTGCATACGACAGAACACGTGAGAAGGCACAGGAAGTTGCTGATTACATTAGGAGACACGGTCCATTTGAGCCGCACAGACTTGGAGAGGAAGATATGGAATATACCAATCTTCCGAAAATCTTGAAGTCCCTTGAAAGCAAGTTCAAGAAGATTTAAGAACAAACTAAACCAATACTTTTCGGGAGAATGTATAAAGAGGAGATTGAAAGTTATTATTCCAGGACGGATGTCCAGAGAGCCATACTGGAAGTTTCTGAAAACAGGGAAGTTATTCCTGTTCTTTCAACAGGCTCATTCGGATCTAGACCAAATGCTGTCTATTATGAAAAAGATGTAGGACAAATGGTCAAGAGTGGAGCCATAGACTTTCACTGCTCAGTTGAGCGCTGGAAAGACCCTCTAAAACTCAAAACTGGTATGAGAAAAGAAGAGCAGGATGCTCTGAGGATTGGGTGGGACCTTATTATCGATATTGATTGCAAGAAAACTCTAGAAGAAGCTAAAACAGCGTGTATAATACTTCTTGACAGGATTGAAGAGCTGAATATACATAATTACGGTGTTAAATTCTCTGGAAATCGCGGATTCCATATAGTAATTCCCTTTGAAGCATTTCCGGCAGAAATCATGGGAATGGGAGATATTGCAAAAAACTATCCTGATTTGCCCAGAAAAATGATACAATATCTTGCAGACACTACTTTTGAAACAATGAAGGAGGAATTTGGAGAGGATCCACGCAATGTCCTTGAGATTGACCACGGAGTTATAAGCCCGCGGCATCTTTTCCGAGCTCCATACGCTCTTAACAGAAAAACATGGCTCGCAAGCATCCCGCTTGAGAAAACGGAAATCCAAAATTTTGACCCTCAAAGTGCTCAGCCGTCCAAAGTAAAAGTTAAACGGAAATTTTTCAAGAAAATGAAGGAAAACGAGGCTATTGAACTTCTCAGAGCATCTGCTTATTGGACTTCGAAGAGGAAGAAAGATAGTGAGAAGAAAGAAATTGCATTTGAAGTTCCAAAGGACGCGATACCTGTCAAATTTTTTCCCGGCTGCATTAAAAATATAATGGAGGGGCTGGACGACGGAAGAAAACGAAGCGTCTTCATACTCGTGTCATTCCTACACAGAATAGGCTGGGAAAAAGATGATGTATGGGACTTCCTTCTTGATTGGAACAGGAAAAACAAGCCACCTCTGGCAGATAATCTGCTCAAGTCCAGTTTTACAAGCCAGTACACTGGAGAGGGTCCGAAAATGTCTCCAAATTGCAGTAATCCAGGGTATTATGGGGGGTTTGGAGAAAAGCAGTGCGAACATAGGAATCCAGTGTCATATACTCTAGGTAGAGTAAGAGCCCTTAAGAGAAAGCGCCCCAAGCGCAGGGCAAAGACTAAAAAGGAGACGAAACAAGAGAAGGAAGTGGGAGAATGACAGAAGTAATAACCTACGAGACACTTCGGGAAATACAGAGAGATGAGAAGAGGTCTTCAAAACTTTACTCGCTGAACGAGGATTTCTATTCGATTGTTCAGGACTATCTCGGAAGAGAGCTTTCAGAGGATGATATATCAAGGAATGAGATACTTAATGCTAGGAAAATATTAGAGGATATACAAGACAGGCGCGAGAAGAAGATAATCAACTATGCGCTTGCAATAGCGAGAAATAATGAGAAGCTTGATGTGTCTGAGATGACCACTGAAGAACACTTGCTTCTTGAGAATCTTGTAGAAACGCTTAAAAAGTATCGCAGTAACATAGATAACTCGTCGTCTTCAGAAGCAAAGGAACTGACAGAAACTGTAGAAGAGCCTGTCGAAGAAGAGAAGAGCCCTGAAGACAGTGAAAAGGCTCTTATAAAGATAAAGATTCTCGAGGATCTCCCGCAGATTGTCGGAGCAGATATGGAGGAATACGGACCATATTCAGCAGGAGAAATTGCTGAAATTCCGGAAGAAAACGCAAAAATATTGATCGAAAATAAAACTGCAGAGGAACAATGAACATACCAAAAACAGTGAATATGTATTGCGCATGGTGCAAGAAGCACAATGCCCATGGAATATTTGTGTCAAAGAAGAGGCAGAAGAGAACTTTGTCCATAGGACAGCGAAGATTCAAACGAAAGATGGAAGGATACGGTTCATTCCCGAAGCCAATGCCACAAGGAAAGAAGCCGACACAGAGGCAGGATCTTAGATTCAAGTGCGAAGAATGCAAGAAATCAAACACTCGATCAAAAATGCCAAGAGTAAAGAAATTCGAGTTGACGGAATAAGAAATATATGGCTTTGCCAATTCTAGAAGTAATCCGATGGAAGAGACTTTATTATTTTAGCCTCTTTGCATTCATCATCTCAGTCGTACTTTTCAAACTTAGTCCAGTCATATCGGCAATATTTATGTTTTCAATGCTGTCATGGTGGACTCTTCTTCCGGGAAGAATTTCACCATATCTTATGGAAATAAATATAGGAGATTTTTTCACAGTTATGATTGCCCTGTATATAGGTCCGATCGAAGGAGCAATCTTCGGATTCCTGAATATATGGGCAGGTCCTATATTCGGAAAAGCAGAAAGGCTGCAACTGACAAGCAGAATATCGATTGTTGCAATTGTTGCAACTCTTCTGGTGCCCACAATATACAATCTGACGGGTCAAAGTGTTCTCTATACTCTGTATGGATACTCAATAAGCTTTTACACAATACACCTTGCCTCAAGCCTTATGATATCACGGAGAGCTTTCCTGAACGTTATGAAATTCTCACTTATAGCACTTCCAATGGCATTTATCACCAACAAAGCTTATCTCTCAGTATTTGGAGAATTTTCAGGGTGGATTGCAGGAAGTGGAATTGGTATCGGAAGCGAAATGATTTTGGCAACGGGGGGCCTTATGTTATTTTTCAGCCTTATGAATTTCCGCGAGTTCCTAATTCAAAAAACAGGAAGTGGAAGTCCTCTATTGAAGAGCGAGAAGCATATATAGGCGCAGGGACAGGAAAAGGTCATGGAAAATAAAACAAGAGCCCAAAAGTTTCCGGAAGAAGGCGAATTTGTAATGGGAATTGTGTCAAAGATTTTCCCCTATGGGGTTTTCGTCAATCTGACAGACTATAATGGAGTTGAGGGCATGGTGCACGTCTCTGAAGTCTCCAATAAATGGGTCAAGAACATAAAAGACCATGTAAAGGACAAACAGGTAGTCATTGTAAAGGTTTTGAAGGTTGCTCCGGGACGGGGACACGTTGACCTGTCTATAAAATCTGTCAAGGATATTCACAGAAAGAAGATTCTTGATGCCCATAAGAGAAAACAGAGGGTTGAAAGAATCCTCTCAATGTCAGAAAAGAAAGTAAAAAAGGAAAGTGTGGAGGAAGTTATGGATGCCCTTGAAGAGGGCTATGAAGAGGCCTACTCTGCACTCGAAAAAATTCTTTCAGATGGGGAGAAAGCACTAGATGGAATAGAACTCTCAGATAAGTGGAAAAAAGAGCTTGTAAAGATTTCAAATGATAATATTGAGCTTCCTGTAGTTTCGATAAAGGCAATTCTGGAACTGGAAAGTGATGAAGGAAATGGAATTGAAACGATAAGAACAGCTGTTAAGAAAGCGCGGGCGGCAAATGATGACAAAGAAGTAAGTCTTGAGCTGAAATACAAAGGAGCGCCGCATTATTCTATACGGCTGATAGGACCAGACTACAAAAAAATTGAGAAAGTTCTTGAAAAAATATCAGCTGCTGCAATAGATGAAATAGAAGGAAGGGGCGGGAGTGGACAGCTTATTCGGGAATAATGGCAAAAATTCTCCGGTGTACGAAATGCAGACAGTATACTATAAAAACTATATGTCCTAATTGCAACACAAGTACGGCCAGTCCTGAGCCTGCAAAATATGATCCCAAGGACAAGTACGGAAAATATAGGAGACAAGCACGAACAGATGGAAACCTTCGTAAAGTATAGAAAAAAGCCTAAATTAAACAATCCAGTTCTTATAGAAGGACTTCCAGGATTCGGACAGGTCGGAAGGCTTGTTTCAGAGCATCTTGTAAAAGAATTTAAGGGGGAAAAATTTGCAGAGCTTTACAGTCCTCACTTTCCACCGCAGGTCATGATCAAGAATGACGGGCTTATAGATATGATTTCAAATAACTTTTTCGCTATAAAGAGACCGAAGAAGAGAGATATTCTTGTTGTTATAGGAGAGTCACAGGCGGCGACTATAACTGGGCAGTATGAAATCTGCGAGAAAATACTTGATGTTGCCAAGGAATTTGGAGTAGAGGATGTCATAACAGTTGGTGGATATGCAATGGGAAGACTTATGAAGAGACCGAAGGTCTACGGAGCCGCCAATGATAAGAAAGTAATAAAGGAATTTTCGAAGCACGGAGCAATATTCAAAACTAAAGGAGAGAGAGGAGGAATAGTAGGCGCATCAGGTCTGCTTCTGGGACTTGGACAGCTCAGAGGAATGAACGCAGTATGTCTGATGGGAGAAACACCAGGGCATCCGCTTTTAATAGACGCAAAGGCGGCTGAAGAGGTTCTCAATATTATAGGGGCTTATCTCGGAGAAGACATTCCAATGGGCGAGCTGGATAAGAGGGCAAAGGAGCTTGAGAAGTTCAGGCTCGGGCTTGAAAAAATGATGAAGAAGGCCATCCAGCAGGTCGAGAAGCAGGAAGAGAGTGAGCAGAAGAAAACTGAAGAGAAAGTCAAGTATATCGGTTAATTATCTACTCAGTAAGCTGAGCCCTGCAATTTGTTATTTCATCTGAAGAACCATATATTCCGAACTTGCCTTTGAGTTGTTCTGTAACGCGGTAGCCGTAATTGGATACGACGCTGATTGTACAGAAGTCCTTGACGAAATTCATGTTCCCAGTATAATTTAGTGAAAGTGTTTTTATGAGGTCCTGTTTGCCGAAGCGGAGCTGTAGCTCAGCGTCAGCATATGTAAGTTCCTTATTATTTCCTTCAGTAAAATTGCAGGGACCTGACAAAGTTAGAGTAGTCTCATTCATATAGCCGGAGCCTTTGTATCCGGCGAGGCCGTCCCCTGTGTTTTGAATTTTCAGGCGGATGCTGAAGCTCCTTGCATTTTCAGAAATGATTAGGGGCTGATTTCTTAGAGACTCTATCTCTATCTGAACTGGACCTGCGCTCGGGAAATTCTCTCCGGTTCCGCCCGTCTGGCCGCCGAGGCGCTCTGCTTCCTGTTGGGACATTAGGAGAATTGATGCCCAGCCCTCTGATTTGTACATGTAACTGACAGATGCAGCAACTATGCTTTCACGTGGATCGCAGCCTGCCTGCATATCCCACTGGACTGAGTATGCGTCTCCTTCACTGCAGATTGAGAGATCAGGAGGATAAAGAGTAGGAACTGTTTTGAACTGTTGAGTGGCGTCATCACCGAGACCAAATCCAGGATGGCTCCACAGGTCTGCCGTGATATCCGTCGCCTCATAGTTTCCGCCGTTCTGGAGGTCCATGGAAAGGCGTACAGAACCACCGACAGGAACATCCTCGTAGCCAGGGGAGAAACTCAGTATTTTTATTGCATCTGTCTGCGAAACAACGACTGGGCATTCCTTTGCCTTGCCTTTGCATCCGCTGACGGAAACTGCAAGGAGAATAACAAGTACAACTAGGGTGAATTTTCCGAAGCCTGTTTTTTGTTTTATTTTAGTCATTTTATCTTGAAGGTGCGTAGCTTACTCTTGCATTGGCGTCAATCATATATGTGTATTCCACTGAAGCCTCGAAGGCTGTGGCATCTTGTATTAGTGTGTCGATTACACCACTCTTTACAGTAAATACAACATCGTAACTTCTCCACTGATTTGTGCTTCCGATGATTTTTAGTTTATCAGAATCATTAACAAGAAGAGTATCTGCACCATCCATTGAATCAAAATCATAGCTGGGGTCAAGAGAACTGTCAGAAAGACGAAGAGGCTCGAGAACATCAGGATCGAATTTCAACCTGATTTCCCTGAAAGAGTTGTCTTCAAGAGAACCCCCACCACTATTCTTAACATTCACCGCAACAGAAACCGTTTGCGTAGTATCAGGCTGGAGAATTATAGGAGTTTTTGGAGCGACTATTTCAAGGCTTATTGGCGCAGGTGAACTGTAAGAATTAAGAACATAGCCACTTATCTGACCACCTTTCTGGAGCCAGTTGTCGTAAGAGGAGAGAAGGGCTTCCTGCGTTCCTGTGGTACTGTAATCGTACATTACTCGGAGGCCGAAATCCTGACCCGTTGTAGCCTTTGGAAGGCTTGTTGGAGCCAGTAGGATAAGCTCTTTCTCGACTATATCTCCGGGGATTCCCTTGTCGCGATTAGGTCTCTCCAATCGGTCTATTCCATTCGGAACAAATTTACTGTTGCAAGTAAAATCAGAATTGTCTAATGGAGAAGCAGCTCCGCAGTTGAAAAGTATGAATTTTAGATTCGTCGCATCAAAGTTCCCATTGTTCTGTGCCGCTGAATAGAAGGTTATCGGATCGCCGGGATTAACTGTTGAAACAATAGGATAGAAGGAAGTTATTGAAACTCCAGGATAGGAAACCTCTGTAGGAGTTTCTTTATCGTCCACCCCAAGCTGAGTTCCTGTGCACCCCGATACAAGGACTACGAGTGCTATTAGGAGAATTGCGTTTTTCATTCCTCAATTACGACAGTAGCCTGCCCCTCCTCTATGTATGTATAGTCGGCTTCAGCGCTGAAGCTTATAACTTCTTGGATGATTGCTTCGACAGATTGTGAAGGATTGTATATGTTAGTGTTTGGGTCATTATCTGAAGCCTCTACTGAGTCAAGTATTCCATCACCGTCGTCGTCGTCATCTTCATTATCAGGAATTCCATCATTATCATAATCATATGGGGATGAATCCAAGGTATCAGGAGTTCCGTCACTGTCATCGTCAAGATCTAAATCATCAGGAGTTCCGTCACCATCATTATCATTTTCAGACTGATTAGTTAATTGTGCCTGTTGTTCCAACTCGGAGGGTGCTTCAGTTGTAGTTTTTATCTTAAAAATTGCCTTATAGGAATTCCACTGATTGGCTAAACCTATGAGCTGAAGCTTACTTGAATTACTGACAGTAAGAATATTATCGCTTGCTTGTTCAAAGTCTCCAGAATCCAGAGCAAGCAATGAAGTATCATAATAGAGTCTGACTTCCCCCAACTCACCGCCATTCACTATACCATTTCCTGAGTTTCTTATAATAACCGCA
>DVAE01000027.1 GCA_014189675.1 Candidatus Undinarchaeales archaeon SRR5007147.bin71
ACAAAAACAGCAGCAGCAAACATGGATGTCATTGTTATTTGAGTTGTTGGAACATAATGTGTAACATCTATCCAGTAAATTCCCCATGTTACAAAAAACCAGAGAACAAGTATCGATGCCGATGTCAGTACATATTGGGTTGTCAGACCCCAATGCATTCCCCGCAGGTTAATAACTGTGGTCAGAACTAGAATACCTATTGCTACAAGGGGTATTGCTAGCTCTCCAAGTGGGATGAAGTAGCTTATATAATAGCTAAAGGCTACAGCGAGGGAAGCTATTGTAAACCAGCTTATAAGCCATGCAATCCATCCTGACATAAATCCAGCAAAGCGCCCAAATGTTTCATTTACAAACTGGTGTAGCCCTCCTGCATTAGGATAAACACTTGAGAATTCTGCAAAACAAAGCGCCATGAAGATTGTTAGCATTCCAAGCTCAAGCCAGACCCAGAATGATGCCGCATCAGCTAGGCTTGCCGCAAGAGAAGGTATAACAAAAATTCCAGTTCCTACAATAGCCCCTATTCCAAAAAATACCAGATCTACAAAGTCAAGTTTCTTTTTAGCCAATTCTTACTGCCTCCTTTATTTTCTGTAGTGCCATTTCTTTGCTGTCTGTAGATAGTATTCCAAGTAATTCATCTTGTTCTATTCCGAACTCAAATTGTATCTCTCCAAGGTGCATTTTCAGCAGTTCCTGTCCACGTTCCTCTATAGACAGAGCTCTCCCCTCTTTTTTGGAAAGCAAGTCAGACCTGTCCAGAACGGTTTTTGATTCAAGTTTGTTCTTTGCAATTCTTAAGATTAGCTTGCTTTTAAATTTTTTTTCAAGCTGAGAAAGTGAGATGTCTGTCTTCGAATATCCCTTTTTCAAGCTTCCCTTTAATATTACTTTAACAAGTGGATTTCTATCTTTTGTTGGAATTTCTTCTAAGAATGATTCAAGTTCAGAAAGTATACTACTTGGTGTTCCCTCTGTTATTTCCAGTGTTTTGTAGTGGAATTCTCTGGGGGACTCTAGTTTTTTAAATTCAAGCTCTCCGTTTTCAAAAAAATAAATTCTTTTTTCTATTTCTGATTCTTGCTTAGTAAGCTGTGTTCTGATTGTTGAGCCAGGTATCAGGAATTTCCCTCCTTGTTTTAGTTCATCCTGGCATGCCCAGTGTATATGTCCGTTCACGACTAGGTCGAATCCCTTTGGCATATCTGCCAGTTCAAGGGATTTGAAATCTGTACCTGTGTAAAGAAATTCATCAATATTCTGGTGCAGGAGAAGTATGTTAGTTGCCCCTTCAACTGCCTTTGGATTCCACTCCTCCAAAACATCCTTTGCATACCTTTCCGGGACGCCTGAGAGTCCGTGCACTGCAAGCTTTTTACCATCTACTTCAAGAACTATAGTCTGGCAGTGTAGATGTACAAGAAGTCCTGCTTTCTCACTTAGCTGCAGTGGGTTTGTCAATCCCCTCCCTCTTCGTTCATGAGTTCCGTGTATCGCTATAATTGGTACTCCTCTGAACGGTGCCTGAGCTATTTCACCGCGTTTCTTGTTAATTGAGTCTACAACTTTTACCTTTGAGCTCTTTGCATGCAGAGGCTCCTGGAATATTTCCATAGTTTTTGCGAGTACATCTTGGCTAGGGACACGAGAGTCAAAAACATCCCCTGCTATTAGTATTACATCAGCCTTTCCATCAAGCGCCGCTTCAATTGCATCTCTTCCTTGAATAAAGGAGTCCTCTTCTCTTTCGGATGCATTTGCGAATCCAAAATGAAGGTCAGATATTATCGCAACTCTCATATTTTTCAATAAGAGTAGGGACTATAAATATAAACTGGGAACATCAACTTTATAACTTCCTTGTTTCTATTTATGGTATGGTCTACGCTGAGATTCTTGCAAGCCTCTTTATTCTTATTGGTCTTGCATACCTTTTCGTTGTGATTGTGCTATCCTTCAAGGAGCGCAAGAAAGTTGCATGGTTGGTAATTCTCAACATTGCAATCTTTACCTACATTTTATTCATTGATACACGTCTTATGTATGACTATATGCTCTCTGGTACTGCTATTTCTAGAAATGCAGGATATGCACTTGTTACATACATGTTTTTACATGCCAATTTTGCCCATCTATTCTTAAATTCTATTGCGCTTCTTTTCTTCGGCTATCACGTAGAGCGTGAGTTTGGAGCCGGTCAGATGATTTTTGTTTATCTCACTTCAGGACTTATCGCAGGGGGATTTTTCATACTTACTTCAAGTCCTAATGCATCAGTTGTTGGCGCAAGTGGAGCAATTTTCGGTCTAATGGCCTACCTTACTCTACTTCGTCCCTTCAAAATTAGCCCAATGCCTTTTTTGATTCCTCTTCCTATAGCTCTTGCAGCCGTTCTTTATACCGTTGCAACAATCCCCCTATTTCTTTCTGGAAATGTCTCTGGAGGAATTTCTCACAGCGCACATATAGGAGGACTCCTTGGAGGTTCAATAATGGCATTTGGACTGAATTATATAGAAGCTAGAAGGGGATTCTTGATAGTGCTTGCGCTTCTTATTCTTATAATGATGATGCCCGTAGTGGCATTTTAATTTCCTTTACTATGCTCTAAAGGCCTTTTTTTCAGCTACTTCCACTGGCTCTTCATTCTTCCCTCTTCCGCCGCCCTTCTTGACCTTTTCCTGTTTGTATACAATAATTCCACATTCTGCACACTTTAGTGTATATGGTTTTTTGAAATCATCAGATTCCCCTGCTTCTTCATGTCTACATTCCGGACAAATATATGCAAAATGCATTGGAGAATCCTCACTGTCCTTGAATAATATGTAAATTCCTCCTTTACGTGATAGGTATGCAAGTGCGCCTCCGCTCTCAAAATGATTCCTCACTTCTGTGGTAAGAGCTTCAAGGCCTCCCATTTTTAACCAAATAGAGCGCTTAGACCTGCAGATGCGGCTTCTTCTTCCTTTGCCTCATCTTCTGCAGACTTTTCTTCCTTTGCTTCTCCACCTTGCTCTGCGGCTGGTGCTGCAGCAGCAGGTGCTGCTACTGGGACTGCGGCTTCCTTTATTGCCTCTTCTATGTCGACTCCGTCAAGACTTGCAACAAGCGCTTTTACCTGAGCTTCGTCACTTGCTGTTCCTGATGCTTCGACAACCTTTTTCAAGGATGCCTCATCCACTGGCTTTCCTGCAGAGTGCAGAAGCAGTGCTCCGTATACGTATTGCATATTTTTTCCTCCAATAGAACGATAGAGACATTATCTGTAGCTTTGGGTTTATTAACTTTATGCTAGATTAGAAAAGCTATTATATTGTGTCAATTCAATCAGGCATATGGCAAAAAGAAAGTATGCAGGATTCTGGTTGAGATTTGTTGCATGGGTTCTTGATGGTTTTATATTGGCTATTCCTCTTGGGTTTTTAGCATATCTAATCCCGGCAATACATCCGGCCCTCTATGTTTGGCTCTATTATGCGTATATGGAGAGTTCAGCATATCAGGCAACTCTTGGCAAGATGCTCATTGGAATAAAGGTTATTGATTTAAAAGGAAGGAGAATAAGTTTCCTTCGGGCAACGGGCAGGTACTTTGGAAAAATATTATCAGGTCTTATTATTGGTATTGGGTTCCTTATGATAGTTTTTACAGAGAAAAAACAAGGACTTCATGACATAATTTCGGAATGCCTAGTCGTAAAAGCATAATGAAAGTTAAATACTATACTTCGGTACTGTTATAGATGGTCAATTTCTCTGAGTTGCAGCCAAAGGAAGTTATTTCTAGTCTGAATACTTCGGAGACTGGACTTTCTCCTGAGGAAGCAGCTGAAAGGCTGAAGAAGTATGGTCTCAATGAGATTGTCGAACTTCGGAAAATATCTCCCCTCACTATTTTTCTTCAACAATTCTCAAATTTTTTAGTTCTTGTCCTCCTTGCTGCAGCGGTCCTTGCATTTTTCGTAGGGGAAGCTGTTGACAGTATTCTTATTTTTATGATTGTTGCTCTCAACGGGGTTTTCGGCTTTATTCAAGATTACAAGGCCGAAAAAAGTATAGAGGCACTTAGGAATCTTGCAAAACCCAAAGCAAAAGTTCTGAGAAAGGGCCGTCAGATGCTAATATCTTCCTCTGAAGTTGTTCCTGGGGATATACTTGTACTTGAGGAAGGAGAATCTATTCCTGCTGACAGCCGGCTTATAGAAAATATTAGCATTGGTCTGGATGAGTCATCTCTTACAGGTGAAAGCGGAACTGTCTCAAAAATTGTAAAGTCTATTGGGAAAGCCCTTTCAATAGCAGATAAAAAAAACATGTGCTTTATGCACACAAATGTTGTGCGGGGTAAGGGTCTTGCTGTCGCCGTTTCAACAGGAATGGACACTGAAATAGGCAAGATTGCCCATAAACTTCAGGAAATCGAGTCCCCCCGAACACGTTTCCAGATAGAACTTGACAGCATCGGCAAAAAAATAGGTCTGATGGTAATAACTATTGCATTCATAGTTGGACTTTCTCAATTTTTCTTTTATAATGCAAGCCCTATTGAAACATTACTTATCGCAGTAAGTCTTGCGGTTGCGGCAATACCTGAAGGTCTCCCTGCAGTAGTTACTCTCTCTCTTGCTATGGGTGCGAACAGAATGGTAAAGAGAAAGGCTCTCGTCAGAAAGCTTCCAATTACTGAGGAGCTGGGGTCTGTCGATGTAATTTGTACTGACAAAACAGGGACACTTACTGAGAACAGGATGACTGTCAGAAAGCTCTATCATGATGGGAAAATCTATACAATTTCTGGAGCTGGTTACGAGTCTACTGGCGAATTTACACTCAAAGGAAATGTTGTGGGTCCGTCTTCTGTTGAAAAGCTACTTCTTTCAGGAGTTCTCTGTAATAATGCAGAGTTTTCACACGAAGATGAAAAACGTAGTTTCCTCGGTGATCCTACTGAAATAGCTCTTATCGTTAGTGCGATGAAAGCTGGCATAAATAAAGTAAATGCAGAGCGAGAGTACACGAGAGTTCACGAAGTACCCTTCACATCTGAACGAAAAATGATGACTACGGTGCACGAACACCGTGGTAAAAAAATAGCCTTTATGAAAGGAGCCCTGGGAGTAGTTCTTGATAGCTGTACAAAGTCCTATGAAAATGGAAAAGTTGTTCCCCTCTCTAAAGATTTGAAAGCTCGCATATTAAAAGCTGAGTCTGAATTCTCAGGAACTGCTCTTCGTGTTCTTGCCTTTGCATATAAAGACATGTCCTTCAATTCCAAAGCAGAGGAAGGACTTACCTTCCTTGGTTTGCAGGCTATGATAGACCCTCCTCGTGCAGAGGTAAAAGATGCTATAGTGAAGGTCAGAACTGCAGGAATCCGTGTCATTATGATGACTGGGGACAGCAAAGGAACAGCTCTTGCAGTCGCTGAGGAGCTAAAGCTGCCCTCGTCCGGTGCTCTTGAAGGAAAAGATTTAGAGAATATGAGTGACGAGCTTCTTCTTGAAAAACTCAAGGCAATAAGTATTTTTGCCCGTGTCGACCCTCTTCATAAATTCAGAATACTCAATCTTCTGAAATCAGAAGGTCATCTTGTTGCGATGACTGGAGACGGCGTAAACGATTCTCCTGCTTTGAAAGAGTCTGATGTCGGAATTGCCATGGGAATCCGGGGAACTGATGTTTCAAAAGAAGCAAGTGATATGATACTTCTTGACGACAATTTTGCAACTATTGGAAATGCCATAGAAGAAGGAAGAAGAATCTATGACAACATACGAAAGTTTCTAACCTTCCTTTTATCTCAAAATATCGGAGAAGTTACTGTCGTTTTCCTGGCTTCAATGCTTGGTCTGGGGCTTCCTCTCACGGCAGTCATGCTTTTATGGATAAACCTTCTAACTGACGGGCTTCCTGCTCTTGCTCTTGGTATTGACAGAGCGACAGCAGGAATTATGTTAAAACCTCCGCGTGATAGATCTAAGTCTATTGTCGATGCAAAACTTCTGACTCGTGTGGTTTCCAGCGGTCTAGTTCTCGGTTTTACTATCCTGACTCTTTATTACATTAACTTACCTGATGTTACGAGGGCAAGGACTATTGCATTCACAGCTATTGTAGCCTATGAGTTTGCCAGGCTGGAAATTCTGCGAAATGTCTTTGGTCACAAGCTTTTCAGCAATCACTGGCTAGTCGCGGCTGTTCTTACCTCACTTGCACTGCAGCTAACAATAATATACACTCCTTTGGCACAATTCTTCGGAATAATTCCCTTGGATCTTGCCGCGTGGATTCAGATAGCTGTAGGACTTCTTGTTGTGATGCCACTGACCTACCTTGTTATGCACTTGACCAAATAGTTTTTATATTTCACAGTCTTAACACAGTTTATGGGAAGTGAGCTTACAAAAATGAAGTGCAAGCCTTGCGAAGGGGGAGTTCTTCCTTTGAAGGGTGCGGACTTGCAAAAGAATCTTGAGCAAATAGAAGGCTGGGAAATTATAGAAGAGCATCACCTTGTCAAAGAGTGGAAATTCCCTGATTTCAAGACAGCGCTTGATTTTGTAAATAATGTAGGTGAAATTGCGGAAGAGCAGGGGCATCATCCGAATATAGATTTTACCTGGGGTAAAGTCAATATAACATTCTGGACACATGCTATTGGCGGTCTCAGCGTAAATGATTTTATAATGGCTGCCAAAATCGACGACTTGGAAATTTAGATTTTATTTGAACATTTCTCGGCAGAAAAAGGTCATATATAAGGATAGGTTGGGCAATGAACTAAAGACCTATATGCGGGGAGGGGGATTCGAACCCACGAAGGCACTAAGCCACAGGAGCTTAAATCCTGCCCATTTGGCCGCTCTGGAATCCCCGCAATAGATGATTAATAAATCGGCAGAGTTAAAAATCTGCCTATAATGAAGCTAATAAAGTGTAAAGTTTTAGAACTTCAATAAATAGCGCTGGAACTACAACCATGAATGCAGTCTTTTTGGATGCGCCGT
>DVAE01000028.1 GCA_014189675.1 Candidatus Undinarchaeales archaeon SRR5007147.bin71
AGCGCAATTTATCTACCCAGCATCCTATTTATATTTCCCCTTCTTATCCTCCTTAATGAATATCAACAAGGCAAATAAAATACTCCGCTATTCTTCCTTGGCGGCGATAGTTCTTGTTCTCCTTATTGGATTTTCTCTCAACTGGAATTTTTTCATAACAATCTCAATAGTTCTTGCCATTCTGCTTGTCAGAATAAGCATGCTACTATATTTCATAAGAATAAAATAAAGCGAAAGTATTATAACAAAAAACCGAAACAAGTGAGTGAAATGAAATTCAATTTCGATACATTCAAGGACGTCGCAAATCTCGTCAAGAGCACAGAGCGCTACGATTTGTACGATATGAAGTTAGATCACCTTACACTATCTATGACACGAATGAATCCAAAGCAAGAGACCAGAGGACACGATCACGAGGGTGTTGAAGAAGTCTATTTCTGTCTCGACGGAGACGGGCAAATCCAAGTCGGTGAGGAAAAAATTGATTTCAAAAAAGGCGATGTTGTTACAATTCCTCCTGGGGACTTCCACAAAGTTTTCAACCCCAGCGATTCCGAGCTGGTATTCTTCTCAATTTTCGAGAGCTACGACCGAGACAGCGCAAACTACAGCTCAAAGTAATCAACAACTTTATAAGTTATAATTCTAAACTCTGGCTATGGGATTACTGGACAAATTCAAGAAGAAAAAGGAAGACCTTGTCGACGATGAGCTTATGAAGGATTTGGGCGTTCCAGATCTTCCTCCAGCTCCTAAGCCGCCAAAACCTTCTCAAACTATAGCTCCAAAACCAAGGGCAGCTCCAAAACCAGCCCCAAAAATTCCGGCAAAACTCCCTGCTCCAGTCTCAAAAACAAGTCCTCGAAAACCAGCCCAACTCTCTGAAAAACAAGTCGCAAAACTCCCACTCTTTATGAAAGTTGAGAACTACCAAAAAGTTGTCGGCGAGTTAAAAACCCTCGTTGACTCTCTCAACAATATCGGAACTACTCTTAATGAAATGTCAAAACTCGAGCACGAGCACGAAGAAGCTCTTGGAAGGTGGCGCCAGCAGCTTGACATAACAAAGGACCAGGTTCACAAACTTCTTTCGGATATGCCTGAAACAGGAAGGCTGAAAGCCCTTGTCAGCGCAAAAACTAAAACAAAGAGCCAGGAGAAAATTAAGAAGGAACTTTCTGACTTAAAGAAGGGTATGAGTGAAGCGGAGAAAAAAGATTCAACAATCGTCCAGAAGGAAATAAAGGACATGCGCTCAGGAATAACAAGCCTACACGATGAGATGAACCGTCTCCATCTTGAATTGAAGACACTCAACAATCTGACTCAACTGAGCAGTGCTCAGGTAGTTGGAGGGATAAAGGAGAAGTCAAAGACTTCAAAGCCGGCAAATATTCCCCTACCTTCCTCTAAAAAACCAATTCTAAAAAAATCCAAAGCCAAAGCATTCTAGGTACTAATTGTAACTTTTCTTCCGACAGTAAAGTTCTTTCCCATTCCAGTCGGCAGCTCAAGAACATATCTTGATTTTTCTTGAGGGTAGTAAGCTCTCCAAGGGCGCGCTTTTATCACCTGCACAACCACTTTATTTGAATTTATATAAACAATATCAATAGGCTTCAACATGAAAAAGGTGTGTATACTACACAAAATAGTTGAATCTCTCCTAAAGTCAAACAAAAGTGGCTTGATTTTCTTCCGCATCATTAATCCACTGGCTTTCTCGAAAAGACTGTCAGCAATTTCCACAGAAATCCCATTAACCTTCGCCATAAGTCTTTTAAGTCCGTGACTTTAATACCTTTTATGGTCTTCCTCTATATCGTTCTCCTAAGTGCCGCACCTTTTCTTGAGTTGCGTGGTGCAATCCCATTCGGAATAGCGGCCGGCTTAGACTACTTTACAGTTTTCCTCGTGGCAACAAGTGCAAACATCATTATAATTCCAGTAATTTACATACTCTTCAACACATTTTTCAAAGAATTATATAAATTTCCTTACATAGGAAATAAGTTCGAAAAAACAGTCCACAAAGCTCACCGAAAATCAGAGAAGTATCTCGACAAATACGGTTATCTCGGTCTCGCACTCTTTGTTTCAATTCCTCTCCCTGGCAGCGGGGCATATACTGGTTCCATTGTCGCCAACTTTCTGGAAATGGACAGACGCAAGGCAATGCTCGCAATAGCTGTCGGGGTTTTTGTCGCTGGAATTCTCGTAACACTCATTTCAGTCGGATTTCTGGAGTCCTTACGTTTCCTCCTATAATCTTATTAAGATTGGTGACTAAACTATGGTATGGAAATAGAGATAATTCAGAACAGGAAAAAATGGGATAGCTTAATGGACGAACTGGAACCTAAGCGCCTCAAAGATCCTGATGAAGGTATAGATTTTACAGTAAACAAAAATGGAGCAGTTCACTGCCTCTTCTCAGCAAGCTGCCTTCTTATAATGATGTCCGGAAAAAAATCGGCTGTTGCACATCTAGATACGTTCTGGCTCAGAGGCTCAAATCACAAAAGAAATATCAGGGAGGCCGCACGCATTTTTGAGGATCTGGAAAAAGCATTTGGATCACGAAGAAATGTTGATGTAGCAATACTTTCTGGAAGCGAAGAGCTCAGAAAGTTTGTAAAAGAGGCTTTCCCGAAGGAGCTCGCTGTGGAGTACTATGAAAATTTTCCCCGAGGAGTAATGAGTCATCCTATGAAAAGAGCTATCGCAGATCCTGAAAGCGAGAAAATATTCATTTTTGTGTCTAACCGAGATCGCCGTGGTTCAATAAGTACTGGGAGTGGTTCAATAAGTACTAAGAGCCGCTTTTGGGTTAGCTGATTCTTCTTTTATAGTATATCCAGGTCGCAGAAAAGATCGCAAATATCGCAACAATTGGCCACAATATCGGTCTCGAAATAAGAAGTGCAAATATCGCAACCAACGACCAGGCTATTTTCATCGTTAAAAGAGCATCATAAACTTCGCGGCCTTTCTTATGCGCATAAAGTGACACAAAACCAAGACCAAGCAGCCCCGCTCCCAAAAGTCGGGCAGTTATCAACTCTACAAAAGGAAGACCAAAGAGCTTGAAAAGGAAGTCCGGCTGAAAAAGCAGGGGAAGTCCAAACGCGAGGTCCACGGCAAAGTGGAACAAAAACCACATTCGGAGGGATTCCGGAACAGCTTTCGCCATATTTACAATAAGAAGTTCTTCTATATATAAGCCCCAGGAGAGAGTTGAACTCTCGACCCCCTGTTTACGAAACAGGTGCTCTACCGAGCTGAGCTACTGGGGCATCTTTAACCTAGCTTAGTTAGCCATTTCATATAAAGGGATTTTCCCTCAAAGCTCTGCATGGAAATTCATCCGGCACAACTCGGTCAAAGCAAGTCTCTACTCTCAAAATATCTGTTCATTGGAGCTGTAGCTCTAATGCTTACAGGCTCCAGTATATTACTCCTCTCTGAAAATACGGCTCAAGCAGGTCTGTCATCAGTCACCGGTTTTCTAACACTTTCCAAAGCTGAGGCTCCCTTGAACATCGTTGAATCTCCGGAAAGTGAAAGCTCTTCTGATACAGAAAATCCTCCCGAATCTGAGCCTGTCTCAGGCTTTCTAAACCTTTCAGAAAACCAGGAAGAAGAAATTACAGAAGAGCAAGCAATCCCTCAAGATATTTTTCCAGGCACTCCTAAAAATCTTGTACTCCTGATTCTCGACGGAGCCGGCTGGAACTACTTCAGTGAGCAGAATACTCCAAACATGCTCAGCATCTCCAGAAATGGTTTTGTTCTGGAAAATATGCGAGTCCACCTCCCGGAAACCGCTAGCTCTCACTCCACAATCTTTACAGGACTCTTCGACAAGCGCTACGACTGGGCAGCATCTCTTCAAATTCTCAGCTCAAGAAATGACACAATTATGGACTCTGCCCGCGCTTCAAATATGACAGTTCTCGCAGTTCTTCCTAACGGCGATTCTTCCCAGCTCCTCAACAAAACGGACGCCGCTCTCTTTGACAGAGACAATGGCTACTATTATTTGGATTCAAATCTTCACATCGGAAACATCTCCTCAAAGCTAAACATCACAATAACCTCTGCAAACAATCTCTCCTCCTACTCTGGTTCAAATCCTTACACTGAAAAAAACAAATGGGTAAAAGATTCCCTAATTTCAATCCTTGAAAATCGGCCGGATAAATTTATCCTGCTGGCAAATATGCCAGGAACAGACAGCGCCGCCCACCAAGGATTCTCAGACTATCTTCCAGCTCTCCGAGAAACAGATCTCTTCGTCGGCCAGCTTTACAATGCTATGAAGCGCCTCGGAGTTTTCAATGACACAGTCTTAATCATAACATCAGACCACGGTATGGACAGAAGCCGTTATGGAAACGGGGTTCACTCAGATCTATATAATGACAAAACTCTCAATGTTCCCTTCATAGCCGTCGGTCCCGGAATCCCCATAAAGAGTTCATCTGAACTCAGCCACAACGATGATATCTTTCCGAGCATAGCAAAACTGCTAAATATTTCACGGCCTGCAAATGTCTCAGGTTCTCCAATTCCAAGTCTTTTCAACAACTCAACAATACTCTATATAATAAACAGCTCAAGTTCTTACATCTCCGGAAATGTCAGCACAAGAATCTGGATTCGTAATACAGGACTTCCAAGAAACGCAACACTGTGCCTCAATATATCAACCATAGGCTATTCCGGAAACTCCTGTCTAAACTTCACAGCCTCGGAAGAATCAGAAGTAGAGTTCATATGGCAGCCGACAGGTTCTGGTATTTACGAAACAAAATCAATACTATATAACAAAACATTTTCCAGTCTCTTTACCCTTGGAAACATTTCTGACATGGGCGTATCTAAAATCTACACAACACGCGACAGCGAAAATCCGAACAAGCTCATAGTCAAGGCAGTCATCACAAACTACGGAGCCTTTATAGAGTCAGGTCTCGGAGCAAAAATCACCGTCGGAAACCAAACAAGGGAATACGGTCCTTACAGCACTAATGTCACAATTCAGAAAACAGTGAGCTCAACATGGACTCTAGCTCCTGGTTGGTATAATATAAGCGCGGAAGTGACAAATTACACAAATTTCCAAAATGATGCCAACCACAACAATAATATAAGGCATATAATTACCTACTTAAGCTGATTCATTGAGATTGTATCATTCAAATGGCAAAAAAATCAACAGCCAATAAAGGAAAGAAAAACGGCAAAGGAAAGCTCACAATGAAACACAGGGAGCTTATCGAAGATGCCGGCTGGTT
Source organism: Candidatus Undinarchaeales archaeon SRR5007147.bin71 (assembly GCA_014189675.1). Lineage (GTDB taxonomy): Archaea > Undinarchaeota > Undinarchaeia > Undinarchaeales > Undinarchaeaceae > Undinarchaeum. The sequence continues at coordinate 5,304 of DVAE01000028.1, forward strand.
TAACGCTGGGATTATTATTGAAGTTCAGGGTAATAGCAAGGAGCATGTAAGTTCCACTCTTGAAGCTCTTGTAGAGCGCCTTGGAAAGGAAGAAGATGTCAAAATCTACAGTACAGATTACGACGAAATGCAGGAATTTAAAGACGGCTTTTTCTCACTTATGGTGGATACCAGATTCATCACAAAGGACTTCGGAAGGCTGGTCCACATAGCCCTTCTCTACTCACCATCAGTATTCGAGATATACAGCGATAAGAAAGATGTCGAAATCGCTATCGGTGACGCCCAAAACATACTCGTTGACGTGTCAAATCTTGTCAACAGGCTGGCTCACCAAGTCTTTATTCTGAAAGGACACATAAACAGACTGGAATCTGGTGAAAAAAATGGAAAATCTGCCTAAAAGGCTCACAGAAACCTTTATATACTAAACTTACGTGTTCTGATGATAACACAGGCTGTGTTTTTGTTTTGTTTTACAAAAAACAAAGCAGAAACTGGCCGCCTAAAATAGGAGGAAAAAAATATGCAAAACCTATGGAAGAAAGTTGGAGCAGCTTTCGGCAGTGCCGTAATGATCGGTGCAACACTTGCCGGTGCAGCTCTAGCTCAGACAGGTTCTGACCTCGGGGACTATAATGATCTTGTAGTCACTGATGGCGCAGTAAGTGCGCTATACGTTGTAGGAGCAAACGCAGCAACAGCTGACGTTGTTTCCGCAATGGGTCTGACTGCATGGGCCGGTAACCAGCAGGTTTCCGGAACTGCAGCAGGCGCAGGAACTGTCACTTTGACACCGCTAAAGGCTAGCGCCGAGGGTGTAACAAGACACGTTGAGATTGACCACCATGCAGAGCAGGCATACGAGTTCTCAACAACCGCAACAAGCGACAAGCTTGCTGGAGAAACATACGCTTCAGGAGACAGCCTTGTTGACTTCCTTTACAGCCACAAGGGCAAGGGAGCAATATATGTCAACAGTACAACATACAACTGGCATGAAGAGCTTGTCATTGATCTGAGCGACTTCAACGTTTCCAGAGACACACTTGACTCAAATGCTGGAGACCAGTACGACGAGATTTTCATGTCTGTCGAATCTGGTTCTCTGCAGTACAAGTGGACCTTTGATAACAGCCAGGAACTTGGAAACCTCGACCTACAGGGCGAGAAGATGTGGTTCATGGGAGAGGAGTACACAATTGTCTCCGTTACCGGAACCAAGGTCAAGCTAGGAGCATCAGATGCTGAGCTTGTTCTAACATCTGCAAATCCAAGTGCAAC
>DVAE01000003.1 GCA_014189675.1 Candidatus Undinarchaeales archaeon SRR5007147.bin71
GGTATGGAGGGCGTCAAAAACTTCTGTGTAATCAACAACCAGAAAAAGAGCATGGGTGTTGAGCTCTTCGTGGACGGCGGACTCGCAGAATATATTGAGCTCAGTGCTACTAGGGCTACAATGAATCCGGCAGAGTATTCAAAATGCTTCAGTTACATTTATTCTCTTCCTGACAGGATGGAACCCGGAACGCACGAAGCACGAATTGGTGTGACTGAAATTCCTCCTGAAAGTGTATTCGGGGGAACAGGAATCAGCACAAGAGCAAGCGTTCTCAGCCAGTTCAGAGTATTCGTTCCTCCTGAAGGGAGTCACATACAAATCGAGAGGATTCTCACAAGTCAGGCTGAGGTGGGTCATCAGATAACTATAAAGCTTCTTGTCAGGAGCATAGGAACGGAAGATACTGAATTTTATGGGGATGTTAAAATTTCTGATTCCAATAACATTAATCTTGGGACTCTTACTGTTCCGAAAACACTTGTTACAGCAGGAGCTGTGAAAATAGTTGAGCTAAAGTGGGGGGGTTCTACAATTCCTGGTCGATATTCAATTCTCGCCAGCCTTACTTATGATGAAGGTGTTGCGACAAGTGGAACTGCTGAAATAAAAATTGGTGGCGAGCACGTGGATATAATTGCCGAAGATTCTATGCAGGTTGCTCTTGACGATATTTCTAATTTTATCCTGACAGTCGAGAACTTCTGGAGTGAAGAGATAGAAGATGTTTCAGGACGAATAGTGATACAGGACAGCACAGGAAAAACCATTGAACAGCTTAGCATAGACTCCTTCGACCTCAAGGCTCTCGGAAGCAAGAACCTGAATCTGTTCTGGGACTCAAGAGATGCTGCCGAAGGTGAATATCTTGTTACTGTTGTTCTTGATTATCTTGATGGGAAGGTTTCAACAAAGAAAATAACACTAAGTATCGGAGCCGTCTCAGCAGTCGCAGAAAAAACTTCACTTGACGCTCCAAGTCAGGAATTGGTTGCAACACTTTCTCTCCTACTTATTGTTCTTGTTATCCTAACTATTATCTACGTAGCAATAAGGAAGAAGTAAATGCCGCCTAAATCAAAAAAGATTCCTGAATTTGCAGTTATTGTAGTATTCCTAGCAGTCCTTGCAGCTCTAATTGCCCTTTCAGGCCCTTCCTATGACTATGAGATTCAGAAGCTTGATATGCATCTTACAGTCGGTAACAGGCTGGGCTTCAATGTAGATTCAGATGCAGTGTATTTTGGAACAATTTTTCCCGGAGGTACATCAACCCGTGAAATTACAATATTCAACAACGAAACAAGAGATGCCTATGTGACTATTGGCGCAAAGGGCGACCTTTCCGGCTGGGTGTCCATTTCCAAAAATAATTTCACGATTCCCGGGAAGTCAGGGACCTCCCTTAAGGTAACTGCGTCCCCTCCTGGCTCAGCATCCCATGGGAATTACAGCGCTATTCTCCAAATATTTCTCAGATATCAAAAAGCTGACAACAAAGTAAGCGGTCTTGTGTCAGGAGCGGTCAATTTCTCTGTAACAACTGTAGTAGGTGATGTCACAGCCCCTGTTATAAGCTCAGTAACTATTACTTCGGATCTTTCTGACGGAGACACTGCAACAATACGGGCTAATGTTACTGATGACATTGCAGTCGATACAGTTTTCGCGACTGTTGATGTAAGCAGTTCTCTGACAAATTATACAATGTCGCAGGAAGGTTCAACTGACTTCTATAGTACAACATTTACTGCAGCAGAGGGAACACATTCTTACATCGTAACTGCTAATGATACATCTGGGAACTCGACAAATACTAGCTACACGAGTTTCACTGTATCTGCACCGGCTGCCGCGCCTGCTGCGGCAGCAGGCGGAGGTGGCAGAGGCGGAGTCGGCGGAACTATGGCCGAATCCTTCAGAGTACATATCAAAGTTCCTGAAATCGTTTCTGCTTACAGTGACGAAGAAAAAACCATAACTCTTATAGTGTCAAACCTCGGAAACGGAGTTCTTACAGATCTTTCACTTTCAGCAAGCGGGCGAATTTCTCCATATACAATCTCTCCTGTCTCAATCAAGGCCCTGTCTCCCGGAATGCGCGCGACCTTCCTCCTCACATTAACTGCTCCTGATATCGTCGATGACAATGAGTTCGATATAACAGTCAGAGCCTCCTCAAAACAGGCGGATACTTCCTCCAGCTTCCTTCTCAAAGTAATCGGCATGCAGAAACCTGCCCTTGAAATAAGGCTTCAACAGAGCTTCGATGAAATTGAAAAACTTCTGGACGAAATATGGTCTGAGGCAGAATGGCTCGCTCTCCGTGGAGCCAAGGTCTCAAAGGTCTTTACATTTTTAGATAGTGCCAAGTCCTCCCTTGAAGAGGCAAAGGCCGCAATCGGTCCTCTCGGATATACTGCGGCTCAGGAAAAACGTGATGAAGCCAGAGCTTTCTTGGAGGATGCCGTCATAGCGCTTGGTGAGGCACAACCTTCAATCAAACTCACTCTAACAAGTCCGGCTATTCTCTTTATCGCTCTTGCTGTTCTTGCTGTAGCTGCTCTCACTGTATACACTGTAAGAAATGCAGGAAAGACACGTTCAACATATAAAACAATCAAATCCCGCGAAAAAGCTCAGAAGCGCAGGATGGATAGTCGGAAACAGGCGCGTCTTAGCAAGCAAGCAAGTCTGATAAAACAGGCATATAAAGAAGGTCACGTCAGCAAGAAGACATATGAAAAATCTATGAAGAAGCTGAAACGTAGCAAGAAATAAAGATTTATAAAGAAGTAGCTCTTACGGAATTAATATGGCTGGAGACCCAAAGAAATCTGAAGCAAAGGAAAAACTCCCTGAGACAGAGGATCACGTTCTTGACGCCCTAAAGGATTTACAGGCCCAGCTCGAGCAGCTTTCCGGGGAAAAGAGAAAGCTCGAGAATACTGTTGCCAGTGTTGAGGGTAAGATAGAGTCAACAACTCAAAAAGAGGACGACACAAGGCGCCAGCTTGCTGAGCTTGTAAAGCACGAGGATGCCCTCAGAAGGACTGAGAGAGCTCTCCACAAGAAACTGGAGACGCTTAAATCCGAAAGTTCAAGGGTTCTGGAAATAAAATCAAGGCTTCAGGAAGTTTAATTTATTCAGCTTTGAAATGAAGGCAGGCTGTTTATACTATTGCTTATAGTCAGACCTATGGTCCTTGCTATTCTGTCAGCGTATGATCCTATAAGTGATTCTAAAAAGCTTCCCTCTGATTCAATCTCAACAATACTGAGATCTTCTTCTCCTGTCAGCTCTTCGGCAAGGCTTATTGCAGACTCTCTGCTTCCTACTGAATCAACAAGTCCAAGCTCCAGAGCTTCCTTTCCAGTGCAGGGCCTTCCGTCAGATACTTCAGATAAGTCGGCGCCCTCTCGTCTTTCACTAACGACTCTTACAAATTCCTCATTTATTTGGTCAACAATATTCTGGAATATAGCTTCCTCGTCTACTGTCATCTGCCTGAAGGGGCTTCCAATGTCCTTATGCTCACCGGACTTTATTGTGGTCTGGCTCACATTGTAGTCTTCAAGAAGTCTTGAAAAATCTGAAATCTGTATGTAGGCGCCTATACTGCAGGTTATTGAAAGTGGGTGAGAAACTATTTTATCTGCTGAAGTGGCGACCCAGTAGGCACCAGATGCTCCAACATCAGCTATCCATGCTACAACTGGCTTTTCACTTTCAATTAATATTGATGCAATCTCTGCGCTGGCCACTGGTGAGCCTCCGGGTGAGTTTATTTCAACAACAATGGCCTTCACACTTGAGCTGTCTTCTGCCTTTCCAAAAAGTTTTGAGAATTCTGATACTGTCATAGTCTCATCCATAAATCCACTCGAGCTCGTTATAATTCCTTCAAGCTTCACAACTGCAACTGAGTTCTCAAAACTTACTCTGTCCGACCATCCACTAAGTATCAAAATAACTGAAATAATTATTAGTGAGATTATTATTGTTTTAGTCCGCCTTCCTACTTTCTTTGCCATAATACATCTAATCCCTTGGTCTATAAATATCTGCCCGCCCAAAAAAACTTAAATAAGCTTCTCGTCATGGTTTGAGTATGAAAATTCTGATAACTGGTGGGGCTGGCTTCATCGGCTGCAATTCCGCGGATTATTTCCAGGGAAAGGGTCATGAGGTAAGTGTCCTCGATAATCTGTCCAGAGCAGGAACAGACAAGAACCTTGAGTGGCTTCAGAAGCGTCATCCCAGTGTAAAGTTTGTCAAGGCAGATGTAAGGACTGATCAGGCAATCCTTGATGAGGAAGTTTCCAAGGCGGATGCTGTTCTCCATCTGGCAGCACAGGTTGCCGTTACTACTTCAGTTACGAATCCACGTGAAGATTTTGACATAAATGCTCTTGGGACCTTCAATGTTCTTGAGGCAGTCAGAAAGTCTGATAATAAACCACCTCTCATCTATTCTTCTACAAACAAAGTCTACGGAAAAATGGAGGAACTCGAAGTACTTGAGGGAGAAAATCGCTACAAATACAAGGACATAGAAGGTGTTGATGAAAAACAGAATCTGGATTTCCACTCTCCATACGGTTGTAGCAAGGGGGCTGCAGACCAATATGTTCTCGATTATGCCAGAATATACGATTTGAAAACAGTAGTTCTTCGACAGAGTTGCATATACGGAACTAGGCAGTTCGGAATAGAGGATCAGGGCTGGGTTGCATGGTTTATAATCGCAACAAGTCTCGGAACTCCTCTTAAAATATACGGAAATGGAAAGCAGGTTCGAGACGTTCTATATATAGACGACCTTGTAAACTGCTTTGAAATGGCGTTTGAGAATATTGAGAAGACGGCAGGTAAGGCTTATAACATTGGCGGAGGCCCAAATAATTCTCTTTCACTTCTTGAACTCATCAGCCAGATTGAATCTTTACACGGTCGTGAGATAGAGCACAGTTTCCACGACTGGCGCCCAGGTGATCAACCTGTCTTCATCTGTGATATAAGCAAGGCACGGAATGATTTTGGCTGGGAGCCCAAGGTCAGTCCTGAAGAGGGCGTGAAGAAACTCTTCAACTGGGTTCAGGAGAATAAGGAACTTTTCCAATAAAATGAAACTTCTAATGGTCCAGCACCATTATTACCCGTCTCTCGGTGGCGGTCAGGAGTATGCAAAACTCCTCTCAGAAGGTCTTGTAAAAAAAGGTCACAAGGTCACGGTTTTTACAACAAACAGTCTTACAAATGAAGATATTCTCTCTCTTTCATTTACTCCTCCCTTCCTTTCACGCCAGAAGAAAATAAAGACTCTTAAGTCAAAGGAAAGAGTCAGCGGAGTCTCTGTGAAGAGGTTTCCTGTAAAAGGAAGATTCTACAGCTTCAACAGCATCCCTGAAATGTTTAGTAGCATGGATGATTTCTCAGATTATGATGTTATCACATCATACGGTTTCAATCTTCTTTCTTCTTTTGAAGCTTGCAGGAAGGCTAAGAAGCAGGGGAAGCCCTTTGTTTTGAATGGTGTTGATGTTCTTGTTCCTAAGACTCTTCCACTTCCAGCAAGAGCTCTTAAATGGATTTATGACTTAAGTTTCGGAAGATACCTCGCGAAAAATTCAGACTATATTATTTCTTTCACAGAGGACCAAGTTAAGGACTATGTAAAAAGGGGTGTCGATGAATCAAAAATAGGGATAGTTCCTCCGCCTCTCGTTCTAAAGGACTATTCGTCCAAAGTCAGCGAATCTTTTCTGAAGCGTCATGGAATAAAGAAGAACGACAAAGTTTTACTTTATGCCGGAAGAATCACAGAACATAAGGGGATACAGGATCTTATTGAGAGTCTTCCTGCCATCAGGAAAAAAGTTCCGACCATAAAATTCTTCATAGCTGGCGGAGATTACGGCTACAAAAAAACTCTTCAGCGACTCATACGGAAAAAAGGCGTGGAAGACTGCGTCTTTTTCGTTGGTCCATACAAGGCACGTGAGAAGGAATTAGTACAATTCTTTGCCGCCGCTGATGTTTTTGTTCTTCCTTCGAATATGGAGGGCTTTGGCATCGTTCTTGCAGAGGCAATGGCCTGCGGAACTCCTTGCATTGCTTACAATATCCCTGCAGTAAGGGAAGTCATAAGTGATGGGAAGAATGGCTATCTTGCTGAGGATAAGGAAGATTTGAAAAATCATATCATTTCTATGTTTTCTAATCCAAGAGAGCTCAAGAAAATGAGTGAACATGGGAAAGAGTCGGTAAAAAGGCTCTCTCAGTCTGCCGTCGTTTCTAATCTTGAAAGCATATACAAAAAGGTATTAAATAGTAAGCGAGAGAAATCTTGAAGATGGCGAAGCAAAAAATACTGGTAACTGGGGGCTCAGGTTTCATCGGAAGCCACCTATGTGATTTCCTGCTAGAGAAAGGCAATGATGTAGTCTGTGTTGACAATTTTTTCACTGGAACGAAAAGTAATGTTAGTCATCTTCTTGAAAATGATTCATTCGAGCTTTTGGAACACGATATAATCGAGCCTCTGGAAATGAAAGTTGACCAGATATACAACCTCGCTTGTCCTGCATCTCCGATACATTATCAGGAAAATCCTGTCAAGACGGTAAAAACGAGCGTCATGGGTATGATTAACATGCTGGACCTTGCACAGTCTTCAAAGGCCAGAATACTTCAAGCTTCTACTTCAGAGGTTTATGGAGATCCTGAAGTTCATCCTCAGCCGGAGACTTACAGTGGAAATGTCAATCAACTTGGTCCAAGAGCCTGCTACGATGAGGGAAAACGTGTCGCTGAAACTTTGATGATGGATTATCACAGAGAGAATCAAGTAGATGTAAGAATTGCAAGAATTTTCAACACATACGGACCGAGGATGGCCCAGGATGACGGAAGGGTTGTTTCCAATTTCATAATCCAGGCTCTTACCGGAAAAGATTTGACAATATACGGTGACGGTAAACAGACTAGGAGTTTCTGCTATGTCAGCGATATGGTTCTTGGACTTTATGAAATGATGAACCAGAATAACATAGGTCCAATAAATCTCGGAAATCCTCATGAAATAACTGTCGGGGACCTGGCAACTGAGATAATCGAGCTTTCAGATTCTATCTCTCAAGTAGTTTTTAAAGAGCTTCCAGAAGACGACCCGAAACAGAGGCAGCCTGATATAAGTCTTGCCCGTGAAGTCCTTGGCTGGGAGCCCCAAGTTTCTCTCAAGGAAGGTATGTCCCTCACAGTTAAATATTTCAAGGAAGTCCTTGCTAAGTGATGAAGCAAAAAAAGACCATACTGTTCGGAATAACAAACAATTTTTTCAAGGAGCAGCTATCTCTGATTTCTACTGAGCTTATTTCTCGTGGATATAATGTAATTATTCTCACAAACTCTAAAAAAGTAAACAGCTATTTCCTTATCAACAACCCCGATGTGCGCTCAATATATCTTCCAAAAGCAGGACGCTCACTCGGGCTGAAATATTCTGATACTGCTCTTGACAAACTTTTCAAAAAATACAATTTCGACCAAGAGCAATTTTTCTTCCGTGAAACAAAGATACTAGGTAGAAAGAAAAAATGCCTCAGGCATTATTGTTTTCCGATATTGTCTTACTTAGATAGATTCTTTGAAGAGGAGAAAATAGACTACTTCGTCAATTGCGGGGAGGCACTTTCCAATATAATGATGTGGCGTGTCTCAAAAAAGACGAATCTTGAGTACTTTCACACAACCTGGGTTGGCTACATCGATAACATGCACTACTGGGATTCAGACCTTAACAGAATAAGCTGGATAAAGCCCGAGTTTCTCAGAAAGAAGCTAAGTAAGGGTGATTTGAAGATTGCAGAGGATTTCTTGTCTGGTAGTAAGAAAGGGCAGAAGGTTCAGGGCTTCGAGCCGCGAAAAGTTTTCACTTACTACTTTTTCAAAAAATATCTGATGTATCTATATAACTACATTTCAACAGGTCCTGCCCGCATGGAGACATACTCGCCTCCGACTCTTGCGAATCTTTGGATATCGAGATTTTTCAAGCGCATCTATTACCGCTCATATTACAAGAAATTCGATAAAGATGAGAAATATTTTTACTTCCCTCTGCACCTTTACTACGATGCTATAATCGCGCTGACGAACCAAGAGTTCTACAGACAGGACGAGGCAATAAAAATGGTCGCAAAAAATATTCCGAAAGACCATATAATTATTACAAAGGAGCATCCGGTACTCGACGGAACTATGCCTTTTGATATGATGAGTGCTATCTCGAAGCTAGACAATGTGAAAATTGTCAATCCTCACACCAATTCTCATGAAATAATAAAAAACTCATCTGGAGTAATTACAATTGCCTCTTCAGTTGGCTGGGAAGCGATGCAGTACAGCAAGCCGGTTATAACACTTGCTGACACCTTCTTTGACTATAAGAATCTTACAAGGAAGGCGAAGAGTGAGGATGAGCTCAAAAAACTTTCCAAGCAGGCAGCAGAGGGAAAATTGAAGTTCAAGAGGCAGGACCTTCTGCAATATACTTATTCTTTTGTAAAATCGCACCAGCCAAATGATTACTTTGCTGAGGACAGTCTGTCCTTTGATCGCAGAGCGAAAAACATCCGAGGTCTTGCCGACGCGATAGAGGCTGAAATAAAATACAGAGAAAGCAATTAGCGTTTTTCGGACTATCTATGGTCTTCCAGGAAAAAAGAGGATAGCTTAAATCTATTCCTTGGGTCTAAGTCCTGCTTTTTTTAATGCCTCGTTCCAGCTTCCAAATCGTATTTGGTAGGTAGTTGAGCTGGGGTAGTCTGAATTGCGTGTAAATTCTCTTCGCTGTGGAAGTCTCTTTTGTTTCGCGTTAAATTCTATCAATATGGCCAGGAGTTCGTCATCTGTATATTTTTCCTCAGAAGTTTTCCGAACGTCCAATCCCGCTTCTTCGAGAGCTTTGTTCCAGCTTCTGAACTTTAGTTCATAGGTAGCCGGTGGAGGGTATTCCGGGTTTTCTGAAAGTCCGGTGAACTTGGGGGCTTACCGTTTTCCCTATGAAATCTTCTCAGGAATTCTATGAGATCCTCGTCAGAGTATCGCGCCATAATAAAAGTAGGTATTAGGTAAGTTATTTAACTTCCCAATTTCATCTTAATTCGATAATCTGGGGCCATGGTGTAACCCGGGAGCACGGTTGGCTCCAGACATTTTGGAGCGCGGACCGCGGAAAGCGGAGTGAAGAATATTCGTGCTTTGTTGGTGGAAACCAGCAAGTCTGGGTTCAAATCCCAGTGGCCCCATCCTTTTCTACTCTTAAGCGTCAGCGAGGTTTTTTTTGTGCATCTTTTTTCTAAAAAAGTGCGTGGGGATCCCAGTGGCCCCATCCTTTTCTACTCTTAAGCGTCAGCAAGAGCAATCATCAAGATTTTCACTTACTACTTTCTAAACATATTTAAGCTCAGACAGGTAATCCAGATTATGACCCGAATCATGGCAATCGCCGCCGGTAAGGGCGGGGTCGGTAAAACAACCACTACTGTGAACCTCGGTTCTGCGCTTGCCAAACTGGGCAAGAATGTTATAATTGTCGATACTAATCTTACAACGCCTAATGTCGGCCTGCACCTCGGCATGCACGGCAAGATGACCACTCTCAACGATGTTCTGGAGGGCAATGCAAACATAATTGACGCTATTCACATTCATGAATCCGGAATGCGAGTAATCCCTGCAGGGCTTCATATGCGCTATCTTAAAACGACGAATCCTAATCGGCTCTGGGACACGGTTCTCGACCTCTTCGGAAGCGCCGATTTCGTTCTCCTTGACACACCTGCTGGCTTGGAGGAAGGCGCAAAAGCTGTTCTGAACGCAGGCGAAGAAGTTCTTATCGTCACGAATCCTGAAATCCCGGCGCTTACGGATGCTCTCAAAACCGTGAGGATGGCTTACGAGTCTGGGGCATATGTCGTCGGCGCCGTGATAAACAAGCACCGTAAAGATCCGAAAGCTTTGAGGAAGGAAGAAATAGAGGCGATGCTTGACTTGCCTGTTATCGGAATAATTCCACACGACGACGAAGTCAGGAAAAGCATACAGGCAAAGAATCCTGTTGTTTTAAGAAAACCTAAATCTCCTGGCGCTATGGCTTACAAAAGACTGGCATCCGAACTTGCCGGTGTTGAATATACAGTTCCTGCAGAAGGTCTGCCCGTTGTAAATGCTCTGAAGAGAATGTTCGGGGTCTGAAGCAGTAATTTTACTCTAATCCTTCAACTTTAATCTCAAAAAGCGTAACTCCCACGTCTATTCCGAAATTATCAAGCACTTCAGGGTGAACCTCGCCAAATGCGCCAATTGCTTTGCCATTGGCGACGACTTCTGCGGCTCTTCCTTCTATAAACAAGGGGTCCTTACTCTCCTTGAGCGCGAATGGAGTCCCCGTCGAACGCATAAATGCCTCAAAGAGCGACTTTATCTCTGAAAATCCTGTTCCTGTGTGAGACAGAGCTACAGCAATCCGGTTTTCATTAACTGCTCCTGTCTCTGAGCTCTTGTCTAGCTTAGCAACGGAGCCGGCTTCAAAGATTCTGTGAGGCATTTCCGAGCTCGCATTTGTTGAAAGTGTCCATAAAAGACCTGGCGCGAGCGAGGCTCTCAGACAGGTATAGTCTGAAGTTTTTGGATTCTCTATTTCGACACAATTCTCCTTCTTTCTTCGGAGCATTCCAAACTCGCGCTCAGTATTTGAAAGTATAAAATTCTTCACTTCCTGCAGTCTGAGTCCTGCGAGCGCTCTTGCAAGGAAGAGCCTCTTGTCAACTGCAGGGTCTGGTTTCGCAACAGAAGGAATGGCAGGTATCCTTGGCTCGAAGCGCCAGTAACCATGTGATATTGCAATATCCTCAACCAAGTCTATTTGGTGCATAATATCCGTCCTGTAAGCGGGTACTGTTATTTTGTCTCCTGAAATTCCATATCGCATTTTCTCAAGCGCGCCTTTTATTTCAGAAGATTTCATATTGAGGTCAAGGAGCTTGTTCGCATAATTTATGTCAAGAGCCATCTCTCTTCCTTTAAGATTCGGGAATTTTTTCTTTCCATTTGGATATTCTGCTATAACTTCGTAAAGCTCGAGTCCCCTGTCGTGAAGAGCAGTAGCGACAACGTTCAACATTTCTTCAACAGCCTTCATCTCATTTCCAGTCACTTCAATCAACATGTCCTTTGTTCCTCTGTCTATCTTGGAGAACTCAGCGTTCGTTATTGGTAGAAGCGACATTGTCCGACCTTTCGCATCTTCATAAACTCCGTAGCTCTTCAGACCCTGCATCAAATGATTGTATTCTATCGCCTTGGGATGCTCGTTCAGGATTTTGTCAATAGTCCTCTCACTTTTGAAAGCAAGAGGAAGAAATTTGTGGCTCTTGTTTTTTGTTGTATATTTTACAGGCCACTCTACATCACTTATGTCATAGCTTCCTATGGACGCCTTCTTCCGCTTCCTGCCAATTGTTACTGATAGCTTTTCCTGGAGCTGCATAAACTCTGCTATGAGTTCCTCGTCGAATTTCATTCCTTTAACAACAGCGAAGGCGGCGAATTTTCTGTCCTTTACGGACTTGTCTATTATGACTTTGTAATTGGACTTTCTAACATTGTAATTTATTGGACCCTTCTTCACTCCGAGGAAGCCCTGTAGCGCTCTTGCCATTCCCTCAATCGCAAGCAGGTCAGGTCTGTTAGGGAATACCTCAAACTCAACATAATTCTTATCGTAGCTTTCCACAGGCGTCCCTAGCATTGGCACAAGCTCATTGTATTCATTGTCTCTTATCTTGCGTCCGACAAGATTTTCAAGGTCCTTCCTGCTGAATCTTACAAGTGCCATTATACTGATGGCACCTCTCTCAGCCACTTGAGGTCATTTTTATAGAAGAAACTCCGTATGTCTTTAAGACCGAGGCTCATCATCAAAGGTCTTTCTATGGACAGTCCCCAGGCTAGCACCGGCACATTTATTCCTAGTGGTTCTGTAACTTCAGGGCGGAAGAGTCCTGAACCCCCAAGCTCTATCCACTCCTTCTTGTCCTTGAGGTAGACTTCAATCTCTGTACTCATCTCAGTATATGGGAAATACGCCGGTCTGAATCTTATCTTGTCGAATCCGAGCCTTGTGAAGAACTCCTTTAGGTATCCTAATAGGTCACGAAAACTCGCGTTCTCGTCAATTACTATTCCATCAATCTGCGTAAATTCCGGAAGGTGTTTGTAGTCAACTGTTTCGTTTCTAAAGACTCGTCCTATGCAGAATACCTTTGCTGGAGGCTTTAACTTTGTCAGCCATCTTGCAGAAACTGCTGTAGTATGTGTTCTCAGAACTGGCTTTTCGGCCAGACTTCGTTTCCAGTCATACTGCCAGCCGGTCGAGCCCTTTGTACCTTCTTCATGAGCTCTTTTTACAGAATCAACATATTTTTTATCAGGAAGTTTACTTTTCTCAGGCTTCTTCAGATAAAATGTATCAGCAAGGTCTCTTGAAGGATGATCCTGTGGCTGGAAAAGCGCATCAAAATTCCAGAAAGTGCTTTCAACGTAATTTCCGCCCATTTCCTCGAAGCCTAGTTCGAGAAATGTCCTTCTTATTTTCTCTGTTGCCAGTGTGTGCGGATGTAGCGCGCCTCCAAAATAAGGCTGGGTCTGCGCGTTTATGTCGTATCCTCGGATTTTCCGCCCCTTCCAGCTTTTATTCTTAAGAATTTCTGGTGTTATGTTCTCAATCGACTTGCTTCCTCCTACCTTTGGTTCCTTGAGGATCTCAAGAATATATGTCGTTTTCTCATCCTTTTCAACTATTCCTCTTCTCCTGAGTTCATCTGCTTGACTTGGCTCAAGAGAGCTTAAACTTGCGAGACTTCCAAACTCTCCCTTTTCAAGAAGACCTTTTCCAAGTTCACTTATCTCAAAAACAAGACCTTTGTCGCCTTTTCTCACTTCTGCCCAGGCATTCTTCTTGAAAATTCCTATACAGGCCGCAATAGCATTTTCGTCTATATTCAGTTCTTCTGCAAGTTCCTTGGAGCTCTTGAGCCCTGTTTTCAGAGCATCTAATATCTGTCTTTCAGGAAGCCCTTTTTTGAGATATTTTTCTCCAAGTTTCGTAAGTTTCAGTGAGTCGGAGACATCTTTGTTCAGCTTTACAAAACCTTTTTCAGAAAGAGAATATCCAAAGCGCTCTGCTTGTATCTTTTCAATTCCTCCTGCCTCTGCCACTTCTGAGGCACTTCCCTTTCCGCCGAGTGTCTTGAGCCCTTTTATGACCTTGCTTTCTATGGGGTGTAAATCCATAGCTCACGCTTTGTAAATAAAGATTAAATAGCTTTTGAATTAGGCAAACAACTTTCTAATGACATCAAGTGTGTAGAGGATCATTGCCTGCGTCTGTCCTTTACTGGGATAAAAAGAATCCTTTTTTGTGTGAACTGATGATATTCTTACCTGATTTATCAGGTGAATCTGCTGGGTTAGTCCGGGATCAAAGCGTATATCCCTCTCAGTCAGCTTGGCTATAATTTTACCAAGACCTATCCCTGGGCTTGTTTCCATCAAATCAGTTCCGGTTGCCTCATAGTATTTTCGAAGAAGTGCTGTTTCTAGAACTCTTCCACACATAACAACTCCTGCCCGATTGCATCCAGCCTCGAAGCTCTTTCTTATCTCATTCAGGTCGGCCACAATGTCTGCTCTGACGTCTTCAGGAATTTCAGGAATGTCTGTAAATAATGGAGTTTTTTCTGCGCCGGCACCAAGTTTTAGACTTGAGCTTAGCTCCTCAAGCCTGTCAAGAACTTTTGACAGCTGTTCTTCTCCAGTTTTTTTGTTCAGTTCTGAAATTGTAGTAAGTATTTGAAGTACTATCTGCTCATTTCCTATATGCGCGTCTCTCAGCTCAACAAGATTCCACGCCTCTTTTTGCAGAGAGTCAAGAGCGTTTGTTAGATTGCTCTTGAGGTATCGCACTTTTCCGGAGCGATAATCAAAATAATCTTCGGGGTCTGCTTCATTATCCTCCTTTGTGTGGACTCCTCTTATCGCCAATTTTGTCTTGCTAATCTTCCCATTGAATTTATTGAGAATATCCTTCATAATTTACTTTAGAGGGTCCTAAACTTTAAGCTTTTCCACGAGGTCCTCTTCTTTGCAGTACTCTTGCTCAGTAGTGTCCCGTTTTCTTATCGTTACCTTTCCATCCTCTAATGTATCGTGGTCCACTGTTATGCAGTAGGGAGTTCCTATTTCGTCAAAACGTGCATAACGTTTTCCAATTGAGCCCCCAGAGTCATACTTTACCATTATTTTATTTTTTATCAAATCAGAAAATATTTCCTCAGCTTTCTCTGGGAGGCCGTCTTTTTTCACCAGCGGAAATATTCCTGCTTTAATTGGAGCCATCTCAGAAGTAAATCTGAAATAAGTCCTGTCTTCTTCCTCTACGAAAGACTGTTCCAGAAGGCAGTAGAATGGTCTGTCTATTCCAAATGATGCTTCCATGACATGTGGGATGAACTTTTCTCCCTCATCGTGGACCTCAAGTTTTTTCCGTGAAGTCGCCGCGTGCTTGCTCACATCATAGTCTGTCCTGTCTGCGATTGCAGCCACTTCAACCCATCCAAAATCTTCTGAAAGTATTTCTACATCCCATGTCTCAGAGGAGTAATGCGCCCTCTCATCAGAAAGCTGCTGTCTGCAGCGCATCTTTGCACGCGGTATTCCAATTTCTTCAAAGAATTTCTCGGCAAGCGCAAGATAGTAGGCCTGTAATTGCGAAGCTATGACTCCGTCATTAACAGCATCTTCTACGGTCATTTCAAGAACTTCCTTTCTCTCTTCCTCCTGGTATTTTTCGGTGTAAAGCGGAAGAATGTGATTTTTAATTCTTGAAAATTTTGGATGCTCCTTTTTCCTGGGATTATAAAATATCTCTGCTTCTGCCTGTGTGAATTCGCGAAGTCTTATCATTCCCTGCCTCGGGGATATTTCATTCCTGAATGAGCGTCCTATCTGGCATACACCCATTGGCAACTTCTTTCTCCCAACTTGATAAAGCCTGTCGAAGGCG
The DNA here is from genome assembly GCA_014189675.1 of Candidatus Undinarchaeales archaeon SRR5007147.bin71. Classification (GTDB taxonomy): domain Archaea; phylum Undinarchaeota; class Undinarchaeia; order Undinarchaeales; family Undinarchaeaceae; genus Undinarchaeum. Next base: position 15,132 of record DVAE01000003.1, read on the forward strand.
ACGAACATTCCCTGTGCTGTCTCCGGTCTCAAATAAAGGTCCCTCTTTATTTTTCCGGCTCCGGCTTCACTTTTGAACATGAGGTTGAAGGTCCACACATCTGAAAAAGTGCCTCCGCACTTACATTTAATCTTATTTTCACTTATCAGCTTTTGAAGCTCCTTCACTCCCATAGAGTCCGCACTTATCTCAAGCTTTTCTTCCACAAGATGGTCCGCCCGATAGTTCTCCTGGCATTTCGTACATTCAACAAGAGGGTCATCGAAGTGATCTATATGCCCTGAGGCTAGGAAAACACTCTCTGGCATCAAAGTTGGGGTTTCTATTTCGGACATCCCCTCTCTTATAATGAAAATCTCCCTCCATTTATTTTCTATATTCTGCTTCAGAAGCGATCCAAGGGGACCATAGTCAAAAAAGCCTCCAATTCCTCCGTAAATCTCCGAGCTCGGCCACATAAATCCACGGCTTTTCGCTATTCGCAATATCCTGTCGTATTTTCTCTCTGACATTATTTCCTCTTTTTCTTAATTTCAATTGTTGCCTGAAGATCTCTCAGGTCAACGCGCTTTCCTGCCTCAAATTCTTTCTTCACCTTTTCAGCCTTTTTCAGTACTTTTATTCCCCCCATTGAGGCAATTTTCTTTGCTTTTTTCTTCTCTTCTTTTATACCCTTAGTGATTTTTTCAAGCTGGTCTATATCTTCTTTATTCAGCTCTTCGAAATTCTTTATTTGTTCTCTCTTTTCCACCAATTTTCCATGCGATTTATTTGCGGATGACCTGCTTTTTCTCAGCTCTGCATAAGCCTTGATGAGATCTTGGTGCACAGACTCTGATTTTTGTGCAAGTCCTACAACAGTTTGGTGTTTTTTGCTGGCTTCACGTGTGCTACTTTTCAACACTCTTTTTGCAGATACCTGCTTTTCAAGAGTTCCGGCCTCTTTACTGAGTACATCAAATTCTTCCCTCATCTTTTTCTCTTCCTTGAACGATACTCCTGAGGTCTCTATTTTCCATAATAAGCTCTTTATTCTTTTCTTCAGAATAGAGTATGTACTTGGTGCTGAGGGGCTTTGAGGGCTTTTCTCCTGTACTTGCTTTGCCTCTTCTCTCTGCTTGTTGAGAGCTTCTCGTTCATACTTCGTTCTCTGCACACTCTCATTCAGTTTGTCTCTCTCTTTTTTCAGCCTCTTTACATCGGAGCTAGATTTCTTTACAATTTCATTCAGACTGTCCCGCTCATTTTTTAATTTAGATGCATCTCTCTTCAGCTTGTTTAGTGGGCTCAGCGCTTTCTGAATCTTTTCCTGTTCTTTTTTTAGCTCTTCAAAGTTCATCAGTCTCTCAACATAAATTTTTCGACCTTACTTTCGGCCTTCGCACGAGCTTTTTGATGTGTTGACAAGAATTTATTAATCTTTTCTATGCACATTTCCTTTAGTTCTCCACTTAGGAGTTCTCCGCCTTTGTATGCGTGGTACACCTTTTCCAGCTTCTTGTCATCTTCTTCAAAGTAAGTAAGCCATTGATATGCCACGTCAATGTTGGGGTTTCCCCCTTTCTTTCTGTGTTCCTCAAGTGTGTCACGGCCTCCTGAAAAGGCGTATTTTTGTATCTTATTGGAAACTTCTTCAGGTGAATCTCGTGTATATATGCATGTTTCATTAACTGAAGAACTCATTTTTGAATCTCCCTTCAAAGACGGTAAGAACTTGCAGTTTATGGATGCCGGCTTTGGATATCCAAGCTTGGGGGCTACATCTCGAGTTATGCGGAAGTGAGGGTCCTGGTCTATCGCATAAGGTATTAGGCAATTTGTCGGCTCTCCCTCTGTGATAGAAGGAAGGAAGGCCGGAACGGACTGCATGGATGTGTAGAATATACTTCCAATATTAGTTTCATTTGTATATCCAAACACAGCCTTTGCCGTGCTTAGTGTAATTCGTTTTGATATCTCAATTGCAAGCGGATACATAGTTTTCGCATATTCTGTATTCTTGAAAATGCTAGTCTTTTTTTGGTCAAATCCAAGAGCTATTATATCCAGTATGTTGTCCTTTGCCCATTTTTCACTCTCTTCCATTGTCAGATTATTCTTGAAAAGGAACTTCTCTTCATCAGGTATCTGAAAGAGCAGAGGGGCATCAAATGTGTCCTGCAGCCATTTTGTGAACATCCACGGTATCATATGTCCTAAGTGTATGGGTCCCGCTGGAGATCTTCCTGTATACAGGTAAAATTTCTTCCCCTTATCATAGTCTTTTAGTATTATATCAAGGTCTCTGTGGGCAAAGAAGTGCTTGCGTCTAAGGAAGTGATGCAGTTTTCCGTATTTTTCCATCTTCTTCAACAGAGGATCGTCTATTTCTTTAGTTCCAAACTCTTTCACTATCTCGTTGTAGTCAACATCTCCATGGACTTCCCATGGAGTGACTGTGTATTCCTTTGCCATAAATTCTGATACTATCTGGGCTTATAAATTATTTCTGGCCCGTCTCTAAACGTTCCATAAGAGATGAAATCATAAGCGGTAGCATAGTAGTAGCGTCTCCTTCTATATCTACATAATCTGCCTTCTCTTTTACTTTCCCCCAGGATATTGCTTCTTTTACTCTTGCTCCGGAAAGTGATCCGTCCCACTCTGGTGCCGTTGTTATGTATACTGCGTAGTCAAGACCACCTCTGAACTGATTCCACCATATAGTGTGATGTTTGCTTATTCCGCCACCTATCATAAAGGCTCCTGTAGTTTTGGCGTCCATTACTATTGAGTTCAGTTCATGCCCATCTTTGAAAAGGTCAATCTTGAAGTCAGTCTTCTTCTGTGAGAATAGCCACATCTGCGATCCAAATGCCCCGTCTGTAGGTCCTGGTATGTAAATTGGTATTTGCCTTTTCCAGGCCCAGTAAAGTATTGAGCTCTCTTTATTATCTTCATCCTTTAGGCTCTCTCCAAGCGCCCAGCACAGCTCCTTTGTACTGTATTCCCTTTTCTCTGCGTAGAGCTTTTCAAGAAGTGGCTGTATCCTGTCTTCAAGTATTTCTCCATAGCACTCATTAGGAATTAGGACGTTTCCCTCTCTGTTTATCCCTTTCTTGTAGAGCTCAGAGTCATCCATTTCAAAATCTCCGTGATAGTAATCTCTCCACACTCTTGCATAATCATGGTCAATTGTTCCACTTGTTGTTATGAAAACATCGACAAGCTGGTTTTTTATGAGGTCCCTATAAATTCCTCTGCATCCAGTAGATACAGGAGCAGAGGGGCTGGAGAAGAACTTTACACATCCTTCGTCTCGGTTCATCTTCTCAAGTATATTTACTCCGACAGCCAGTTTTTTCGCGACGAAGCCTCCTGATTCAAACATTTGTCTTACTATACTGTCAGCTCCCTCATTCTCTTTAAGTATTATGTCTTTGACTGGCTCTGAATCTGTGTATTCCTTTGCCATCAGTAGAATCTCTTACTCATTCTTAGTTCTATATAATCTCCACTTACTGGAAAGTGTGAACTAGGACCATCTAATCTTAGTGCTCCATTCACATAATATTTCCAGCTGTGAGTGCTGTTTGATGTTTTGCTGACATTGCCAACTGCTACTGTGGAAAGGTCAGGGCTTAATGAAGCAATTTCTCTGAACAAGTCAATCGCACTTTTTCCTTCTTCTAATGTAATTACTCTCGATACACTACCCGCTGTTCCAAAGACAACTGTAGCCTGAACAAAATCCTGATTGGCTTGTCCTGTGTCTCCTGAGCCTGTTACATAATATCCTAAAGTTGCGAAGACGAACATTGCCACGAGCCCGAAAAGAACCCATGCCTGTGAATTCATTCTTACTCCAAAAATTACTAGCCCTTTATCTTTTCGTGGTCTTTTTGCCATCAGGGCTTTACTCTCCCTAGTGTGTAGTATGTCACTCCGTTATCGTTGTCCACTACTGCAATCCAAAGCTCTTTCTTTACAGAGTGTCCAAGTCTGACAAGCCTGGAGAATTCTGTCAGCGTCATGCTGAAATTCTCCGGAAGTGCATGGATAAGATACTTTGCATGGTCTTCTCCTGGTACGCAACCTCTCTCATATATTCTAAAATGCGCTCCAAATTTAAATCCGGATTTTACAATGTAACCGCGGTCTCTGATATCACTAAATGTGACATACTGTACAAAACTTCCTGTCTCTCTCTCCTCTGCGTAGGCAAGTAGAGTATCAAAATCCATTTCCTTCTTTCCCTTCTTAACCTTTAGTTTTCCATTTTCTACAAGATAAAGAGCTTCGACTAATGGAATTACAAGCTTTCCCCCCTTTCCAATCTCCCCAAAATAACCTTTTTGATTTAGTGCGTTGGCTTCCTTTTTATCGGAGACAATTACATTTCCACCTACAAGCGCACCGCTTGCAGCTTTGTTAGATGTCATAGTCAATTACTGTATTGTATTGATTATAAAGCTTAGGTTTATGCAAGACCTCTGAATTTATTTACAGTTTTCCAGAAAATATTTGTCGTGTACTTTTCCCCAACTAGGTCTCCTGCAAGTCTTTTGAATGCGTGGGCAGCTGGTGAGTTAGGCTTGTTGAGAACTATTGGGTTGCGAGCTCCAAGACTCTTGCTTACATTCTTGTCAAATGGTATTTTTGCAATAATTGGGTAATTGTTAAGTATTCCTTTAACAGTTTCATCCTTTAGTTCATAGCTTGAGCCGGTTACCTTGTTAAGTATGATTCCCCTTACAGGGACACTCATCTTCTCTGCCATTTTCAGAGCTTTTAGGGAGTCTATAAGTGCCGGAAGTTCAGGATTTGTAACAATGAGAACTTCGTCTGCCGCATTTAATGTCTTGATATCGCTTCCCCAGAGTCCTATTCCACAGTCCATTATAACTATTTCATATTTCTCTTCTAGTGGTGAAAGTGCTTCTCTCATATTTCCCGAGAATCCGTTTTTTGTGCCGAATATAGAAAGGCCGGCAGGTATAACATCAAGTCCGGAAGTGTGTCTGGATACCGCGTCAAATATACTGTAATCCTGCTTTAGTGCCCCGTTAAGGTTATTGTTTGGTCTTGGTGGAAGTCCTAATTGAAGAGCAACATTTGGAGTTATTATATTTGCGTCTATAACAACTACTTTCTGTCCAATATCGTTTAGAGATGCTCCAAGATTAACTGCTGTCGTTGTCTTACCAACTCCTCCTTTTCCGGATAAAACCACTATGTATTTTGTAATTTTAGATCACCTTTTATTATCTCTGATAACTCTCCTTGATTGCCGAGCAGATATTTAAACTTTTATCTACTATTTTTCTTCTATTGTATCAATGACACTTTCTATATACTCACTTTCAGGTTGTTTTTTACTTCTCTTTCGCTTCCCCTTTCCTTTTGATTTCGTGCTTTTCTTGCCTTTTGTTTTATCTTGTTCAGATTTCTCCGATTTTTCAAGGCTCTGAACTTTTCCAGTCAGTCCTTCCAGAACTTCTCTGAGTTCAACTGCCTCTTGGTGCGTTCTGTTAAATGAGGAAATCACTTCTTCAAGATTATTTATTAGTGTCTCAACCTCTTCAGGTGATGCTCTTTCTGTACTCTCTTTCTTTGGTGTTTTATGTGATTCCTTAGTCTTCCCGAAATTTCTAAGCTCTATTTTACTTAGGTCAAGTCTTTCTCCACCAAGGACTTCTGCTGCCTCCACTTTCTGCGTTTCTGCCTGTTTGAGAATTCCCGCAATACCTGAAAAGGGAGCCGTTCTTTTATTATTACTCTTCTCTTCACTATCCGCTTGTCCTGCGTCGGCTATTTCCAAAGCTTCCTTGATTATTGCCATCTCTTCATCGTCTTCCTTTTCTTTTCCAGATTTCATCCCATGCTTACTCCTCTGAGACCTTATATAATATGTCATTATTAGTGCAAGAATTGATATTCCAACTATCGCAGAAAGCAGTCCCTTCCCCCCTTTCATGAAGATGAAGAGCCCTGTAACAATACCTCCTCCAGCTACACCTTCGCCTGTTTCAGAGCGAACATCTATATTTATATTGGTGTAATCATAGTCTCCGTCAGAGCTCTTGATGTAGACTCTCATTGTGTGGTTTCCAATTGTGTTATTTCCAAAATTTATTGTGCTTGTTATATCTGCTTCCTGACCGAATCCGAGTGTGACATTATTCGGACTAATCGTTGCATTTATTTTGTCAACATAGATTCTGAAGCTTTTCGTAACTGTGTCTTTATTGTATACTCTGAGGCTCAGGTTAACTGAGCCTGTTCCATTGATAAAAACTTCAGGAGTAAGGGTGTCGATTTCAGGTGAAAACTCACCCTGTTTTTCAACTACAATAAAGTTTATTTCTCTGCTTACGTCCCTCTCAGTTGAGCCGATAACTTCTGCTTCAAAACGAACACTGTATGTTCCAAGTTTGTCCTGTATTTTATCATTGTCTGTCTGTATCAAAAAGTCGAGTTTCTTGCTTTTCCCACTTACCAATGTTACATTTTGTTCTGCAGCTCGTTCACCGTTTATATTAAGATAAACTTTAGCATTTGTAGGATAGTCATTCTGAAAATCTCTGAAGTACACGTCTACTGAAAATAACATTTCTTCTCCCATTGTACTGCGTATTTTATCAGAGTCAACCGAAGGGTTTCGTAGTTCTATGTCATCATAATTCAGCGACCCTGGTGTTGCTGTGTCAACCTGGTAAAGGTAGGAACTTTCAACTCTGATTGTTTCACTGTGATTAAGAAGAACTGTACTTCCTTCTGTGACATTCAGGCTTAGGGTGTAATTGCCCTCTTGCAGGAAACCAAGCTCGTCTGGTGTAAGCGTTGCTGTAAACCTTCCACTGTTGTTCGTATCAGGAATCAAATATTCTTTCAAAGCCTCATTGAGATATACCAAAATGCTGTAGTTTGCTCCAGTTCCGTTCTCTTTCAAATATCCTGTTATTGAAATACTCTGTTCGGCCTTGCTGTCCGCTCCGAATGTAATATTTCGTGGATATATGTCAAGGCTTACAAATTCAAGGTCCTTTAACACTGAAAAATTCATCTGAAGCTCATTGTTGCTCAGATTAGTGTCGTTTATGCTGTTGCCCGTATCATTAATATTATAGGATGCTGTAAAAGTATAATCTCCAGGAATTCCAGCTGTCCAGCTTTGTGTGTATGTTCTGCTTTCTCCGGCTGAAAAACCATTGTTGCTATCAATACTAGTCCAGTTTACTGATGCATTTGAATTTATTATATTGAAATAAACGCTGATATTTCCAACTGTCTCATTTCCAAGGTTTTTCAGACTTGTCTGAACCTCAAGAGGCTCACCTGAACGTATTTCAGAGTCATTGATAGATAAAGAGGTAATTTCTATGTCAACAAAAGCGTGAGCAGGCGCTGTTATTAGTGCAAAAAACAAGACCACCATTCCCAAGATTTTAATGCCTTTCATATTCACTACTTTGCAGTGATAATTTTGGTATATAAGCTTTGCTTCTGTGAATTTAAGTGGGACTGGCCGGATCCTCAGCACTTTTTCCCTCGTCGCTTTGCTCCTCAGCAAAACCTGCGAAAAACACGACAAGCGTGAGATACCTGCTTCTCAGGTATAATTTAAGTGGGACTGGCCGGATTTGAACCAGCGACACCCAGATCTTCAGTCTGGTGCTCTCCCAGGCTGAGCTACAGTCCCGACTTGTGGCTATCTTATTGCAAGATCCCTATAAAACGTTTCTGCACTAAAGTTTTTAAGTCCAATTTCCTATGGCTAGTATGGTTCATATTACAAAGGCTGATGGAAGCCGCGCAGTTTTCAAAAAAAGCAAAATCGTCGGAACCTGCCTCCGCTCAGGTCTTTCAAAAGATGTAGCAGTCAAAATCGCGGATGAACTTGGTCGTAGTGTTTATGAAGGTATGCGAACCCGAGAAATTCTGAAAAAGACACTAACTCTTATAGACAAACACGAATCGAAACAACATAAATACAAGTATAATTTGAAGCAGGCAATAGCAGAACTTGATCCTGAGAACAATCAGTTTGAAAGATTTGTTACTCATCTTTTCAGAGAGCTTGGATATAAAACTCGATGGAATGTAATTGTGCAGGGGGAAGCTATTGAGCATCAGATAGATTCTCTTCTTGAAAAGGACGGGCTAAAACTTCTGGTAGAGTGCAAGCATCACATAAATCCTCACCGTCTTACAGGCCTTGGAACCGTTCTGACTACTTGGGCTGTTCTCGACGACGTTCGAAAAGGTCCAAATCCTTATAACAACATATGGCTTGTCAACAATACAAAATTTTCAAACCACGCAAAAAAATATTCTGCCGCCAAGAAAATGAAACTAATTGGCTGGAATTTTCCTAAAGGAGGCTCTCTACCTGAACTAATAGAAAAAACACAGTCCTATCCTGCAAATATTATTTCTATGAGCGCAAAGGAGAGAAAGGTCATAATGGCTAATAATATCCTTCTTGTCAAAGAGCTTGCCTCATGCAGACCGGACTCTCTGAGCAAAAAAACAGGTCTGAAAAAGTCGCGTGCTGAAGAGCTCGTTGGAAAAGCAAAGACATTACTCAAGGCTTAGTTCTGTGTCCGAAAATCTTCGAGTAGATAATCTGCTTACACTATATAGCTTGTCTTACTCTACTGTCACACATTTGGCAAGATTTCTTGGTTTGTCAGGCGACAAGCCTCTCAGAACTGTTACATGGTATGCCAGAAGCTGCAGAATCAGAATGTAAAGTAGGGGGTACTCTTCATTTCCAGTTTTTGGGACTCTAAGAACTTCTGAGGCTGTATTTCCAATCTTTTCATCCCCTTCCCAGGAGAGTGCCAGTATAAGTCCTCCTCTTGCTTTAACTTCTTCCATATTTGAAATCGTTTTGTCATACATCTCTTGGAGAAGTGGCACAATAACGGGCGTTCCCTTTTCTATAAGGGAAAGCGTCCCGTGCTTCAGCTCTCCTGCTGGCATTCCTTCTGCATGCATGTAGCTGATTTCCTTTAGTTTAAGAGCACCTTCCATAGCGAGCGGATATCCAAGTCCTCTCCCTATAAAATAGGCGTTTTCCTTTTCCTGTATTTTCTCTGCAATTTTCCTGATATCAGGTTCAAGTTCCAGAACCTTTCTCTGCATCTTTTCAAGTCCTGTTTCAGGCTTTTCTCCTTTTATCATTTTATAGAGTAAGTATAGGCTAAGCATCTGCGCAGAGAAAGTCTTCGTTGCTATAACTGCTATCTCTGGACCTGCAAGAGTATGTATTGAAAAATCTGCCTCTCTTTCAAGAGAACTTCCAAGAACATTAGATATGGACAGAATCTTGGCTCCTTCCATCTTTGCCTTTTCAACTGCAGACAGGGTATCTGCGGTTTCTCCTGATTGTGATATTGCTATAACAAGGTCATCTTTTCCAATCTTCACAGAAGCAAATTCAGAACCTATGACTGCCTCCGTCCTGATTCCAATACTGTTGAAAAGATACTTTCCATAAAGAGCCGCGTGGTAGGAAGTTCCACACGCAGTAAACATAATTCTCTTGTATTTTTTTATTTCTTCAGCTACCGGTGTCAAATCTTCTAGGGCTTTCATAGTGTTTTCAGTAGTTCTAGGTATTTCGTGAATTTCCTTGAGGGCAAAATACTCATATCCTTCCTTCTCGGCCGCTTCTGCATCCCAGTTTATTTCCTGAACTTTTCTGTCTGAGGAACCTTTCACATTCCGTATTTCATAAGAGCTTTTTTTGATATACCCATAGTCACCATTTTCAAGTATCAATACTTTATTCGTTTCCTTCAGAAAAGCCGGTATGTCTGAGGCGATAAAATTTTCTTCATCCTTTAGTCCAATTATTAGTGGTGATTTGTTTCTTGCAAAAAGCAACTTTCCTGGCTCATCCTGCTTGATTGCGACTATTGCATATGATCCCCTGAGCATCTCCAATGTTTCCTTAAGACTATGGTCTTCAAGAATGTGTGCAATAACTTCTGTATCTGTCTCTGACTTGAATTTATGACCCTTCTTCTCGAGGTCATTTTTCAGTTCAGAATAATTCTCTATAATCCCGTTATGAACAACTGCAATTTTTCCACTGCAGTCCGTCAGTGGATGCGCATTTTCTTTCGTTGGCGCTCCATGGGTGGCCCACCGTGTATGGCCTATCCCTGAATTACCTTCCAAGGAGGTGAAATCGAGGGCATTGGAAACCTCTGAGACTTCTCCTCTGTCTTTGAGAATTTCCAAGCCCTCCCCCACCACTGCAATACCTATGGAATCGTAACCGCGGTACTCAAGGCGCTTCAGTGAGTTCAGGAGAAGCCCTGAAGCTTTTCGCTTTCCTGTGTAGCCTATTATTCCGCACATATTCTTAGTTTACTCGGGAGCTACTTATAAGCATTATTAAAAAATTTATAACACCACTAAAAAATTTATATACTACTTCTGAAATATAGCTTCCATGTACTTGGTAGAAAAGAAAGACGGAAGTCTCTACACCCTCCCTGCAAAGGAGCTCAGCTGCGAAAATTTGAAGGTCATGGGCTCTCCTCTAGCGTCTAAAATATTGAATGTTCTCTCAGAAGGTTCTACTTATCCAAAGGAAATTGCAGAGCGTCTTGGCGTTCACGAACAAAAGGTTTACTACCACATAAAGAATTTTCTAAAGAATGGCATTGTTGAGGTTAGCGGGGAAGAGTCCAGGCAGGGTGCAACTGCAAAGTACTATTCTCTGACCAGACCTTCTTTTTTCGTTCGTTTCAAGGATCCAGTTCGGACTGGCAAGCTTTCAGAAGAGCGCAAAAGCGAATTCCTCGAGCCCTTCATCAAGGACGGTTCCCTGAATGCCAATATAATAATCGGTAGCCCTCACGCCCACGGACCGGAAAGGTCCAGAAGTCGTGATGGTTTTTATGGAATAGATGTAGCTCTTTTCCTGGGAACCTTCCTTAATTATGCCAGCAAGACCAATGTTCGTCTGGATACTGAACTTCGTTCTGAGGATTTGAGGAAAAATCTTATACTCCTCGGGGGTCCTGTAGTCAACAAAATAACGGAGCGTTTCAATGCAAAAATGCCAATAAGATTTGATTTCAAGACTAAGGATATCTATTCTTCAATAACAAAGAAAACATACTCTGCAGATGAGACTGGTCTCATAGTCCGTTTTCCTAATCCTTACAAGAAGGATAAACACGTTCTTGTTCTTGCAGGAAAGCGCTATTCAGGAACAAGGGCTGCAACTATTGCACTTGTTGAGAATCTTGAAACTATAGAGAAAGGCAATGCTACAAAGCCAAAAATTTTCGCAAAAGTCGTAGAAGGTATAGATGCTGACTCTGATGGAACTGTGGATTCTCTTGAGTTTTTGGAATAATTTTACCATCATTTTCTCTTATAGAAATGCTTATAAGCTATTAATCACTCTACAGTAGTAACAAATGAAGAAACTACTATTAACGCTTGTCTTGTTGGTCGCTCCTATTCTATTTTTTGGAATTTCTGTGGAGAAATCGGCAGCTATGGCACCTTTTACAGCTTCGATCTCGGAAGCAGAATATGAATGGTATGCAAACAGAGAATCTTTTAGCTCAATTTATTTAGATCAGACAGAAAATTGTGAGTCTGGCGGAGTATTCCGTTCAAGGACAAAAAATATCCAGCTTTCAGGGCCAACTGCACTTCTACTTGCGTCTGAACTCTCAATCGGTTCCCAGATGGAAAATGTAGAATCTATGTTCAATTATGTATCGAACATGCCATATGTACGCTATTCAGAATGGCGCAATACAGAGGATATTTTGAAGTCTATGAATGGAGATTGCGCTGACAAATCAGTTGCACTCGTTTCTCTTCTAAAGGACTCTGGTTTCGAGTCCTATGTTGTTTATGGTGATGAGATAGACGGATACAGCCATGCGTGGGTATCTGTAAATATAGACGGATATTGGCTACAACTTGATGCCACTACAAATGATATACTTTCAATCTATACGTGCATAGAGGAAGGCTGCGACTTCTCTTCTCACTACAAAATTGTCGGTTTTTTCGACAATTCTGAAAGTTATGATTGCTCTTAGTTTAATTCTGACTCTTTCTGCTCTGCTTAGCGTTCTGTTTTGTAAGTATTTTTATCTTAGACAGGAGACTGTCTATGAGTTTGATTGGTCCTGCACTTTGTCCAAGAGTAAGGACTGACAAGAAGGTTCCAACTACGTCGTATACCCCTACAAATCTGGCTATTCCGCAATAAATTCTTTCTTCCGATGTTTTATTTTCAAGCGCGTCACATTCAGTTATATCTCTATTATCGACATAGAGTTCAATTATTGGTATGCTGTTTGCCGTCAGCTCGCCTGCGTTGTATATCAATTCTTCTGTTCTTCCCTTCCCTTCAACAGGATTTCGTAGTCCATCCCTCTTTTTTATTTCTTTGCAGCTTCCGTAAAGCCACATGCTGTCCGCCCTGCTAATACAAGTTTCCCGTTCTCTGCAGGCTTCTCCTGTCCAACACCCCACTGGCTTCTGAAGTATCTTTTTATAATCTGCTTCAATCAGTTCAAGCTTGTGTGTGAAGGAGCTGTCATTCAAAAGTTTCTCAATACAGTTCCAGTCCCTTTTTGGCTGGCAACTTGAAAAGTCATAACATTTCATCAATGCAGAAAACATCCACCTCCAGTCCTCCTTCCCGAATTCCGTATTTTTTAGTTCATCTTCCAAAAACACGCCGGACTTTGTCACTATTTTCTCTGCGCTTATATCAAGATAATGCGTCCAAGTTCCATATATCTCGTATTCCCCTTTCAATTTCCATCCAAAAATACCTTTCTTTGCGACCTTTTTGAGAAGAATTCTTTCCAACTGTTCTTTCTTTTCAAGAATGTCAATGTACTTTTTGTTTACAGCTTCTCCCTGAAAATACAGAGTTATTTCTTCTTCCGCAACAAGATACTTTCCCAAATAATTGATTTCCAAGACCTCTTCTGTTTTTCAGCAACCTTCTCCCTGTACACTAATATCAATTTCTTCGAGAGCTAATGTAATTTCTTGTCTGGCATTTTCACTTTCCTCTGAATAAGATATACAGCCACTGATGACAATAACAGCGAGCAGTAATAATGGCACGACCTTCATATTGATATGTGCCTTCCTAAATATTTTAAACAAAATCCCCTGAAGCCACGGGTATCATACTATTTTTATACTACTCTTCCTTACCTCCATTCGATGAGCAAATCCAGGAAAATAAGCGGAGAAGTGGCATTTTCATATTTTATCATAGCCCTGAATGTCGTATTAGGACCGATTCTCATAATTCTCCTTACAAGGACTCTTGGTGTCGAGCTCTATGGAGTCTTCATGCTTCTTGTTGCTCTAATTTCTCTTCTGTCCCTTGTCCTTCAGCCGGGTCTGTCACAATATCTTGTCTCAAGACTTCCTGGAATGCCGAAAAAGATGTGGCCTCAGGTATTTCACTCAATTCTGGCATTCGAGCTGATTTTCCTCTCATCAGCCTTGCTACTGTTTTATTTCACTCCACTAAGAGGATGGTTCCTTGAGTTTAACAGGCTGTCAGGACATTCCGAACTATTCTCAATCAGTCTTTTCATAACATTCACTGCAACTCTTATTGTTGTGTACGAATTCTATTTCAAGGCAAAGCAAAGAATAAATTTCTCTAATCTGATGGGATTCATGCGCGGCAAGGGCTGGGTTATTTTTCTTCTAGCATTTTTCGCATTGTATAGAACTCTTTCTTTGATAGATGTTCTAATGATCTGGCTGCTCTCCAACATCGCCGTGCTTCTTATATTTATGTGGGCAAGCCGTTCAGACATTGCCTTGTTTATCAGAGGTGGTGGAATTAAATTCAGCGCAGCCAAACAAGGTTTCTGGTTCGGCTTTCCCTTGATACTTATGTCTGTCATGACCTGGGTCATAATGACTAGTGATCGTTACATACTCAATTATATGGGCTCGGTTGAGCTGGCCGGACTTTATGCAGTTCCCTACGCTCTGCTCAGCCTTCTATTCAATGTTGGAAATGCTCCTAACAATGTTCTGCTTCCTTATTTTTCTGAGAGCAGGGTAAATGACCACAAAAAATACAGTTTCTATGTCAGCGCTGCTCTGAAATACGGTCTTCTTGTGCTTGTCCCCGGAACTGTCGGAGCCTACGTCTTGGGGTCTGAACTCATAAGCCTTCTTTCAGGAAATGCTTTCATGGCATCCCTTCCTCTTGTGGCAACTCTTATGGCATTTCCTCTCTTCGCCCTTCTCGGAGCAATTGGAACTAATGTTCTAATGATACACGGCAAGACAAAATCTATCGGTTTTATCTACAGCTTCGGAGCCCTTCTTAACATAGCCTTCAACATAATTCTTATACCTCTATATGGGATGCAGGGCGCGGCGGTAGCAACTGTAATCAGTTACTTCATAATAGCAGTCCTCGTTTTTTATCCGGCCAGTGGTCTTGTAAGTTTCGACTACAGATACGTAAAAATTCCACACATTCTGATTTCTGCGGCAATAATGGGACTCTCAATCGCCTTCATACATCCTACTAATGCGGTGTCAAAACTCATGACAATAGCTCTTGGAGTTGCGGTCTTCGGAGCCTCAGCCTATGCAACTGGAGTTTTCAACATAAAAGAGAAAGCACTTTTCAGGTCTCTAATGTCTCTTCCTTTCCGCAGGAAAGCCAGTAAGCTTTAAATAGCTCTCTGAACTCGTAATTATATGCATGGGAGTAGCAGTTTTCTTTGTACATATCTTATAGAGTGGGTTAGCGAAGGCTATGACTAAGTACATAATAACTACAGGGGGGGTAATAAGCGGTTTAGGTAAGGGACTCGTTTCTGCTTCTATTGCAAAAATTCTTCAGGTTTACGGCTACGA
>DVAE01000029.1 GCA_014189675.1 Candidatus Undinarchaeales archaeon SRR5007147.bin71
CGTTTATAATTTCCTGAATTCCGCTTAAATTATCTGGTAATATAGCACTAATATTTTCCGGAATCATGTCACTGATATTTTCTATCCCGCTTACAATATCCCCAATCTCCGAAGATAATTCTGATGTATCTATTTGCCCCGTGCATCCAGCAATAATCACTGACAGAACAAGTGTCGCCAACACGAACCTTCCCATATTTAAAATTATGTAGATATGTTTATATATTTTCCAGCGTTAGCCTGCTTGGGAAGATGGGTTCGATTTTGAAAAAACAGTTCAAAGTGGCAGGAGGCAAGCTCCTGAAAGCATCATTTTCTGTTGATGACGGAAAACTGAAAGACGTAAAAATAACTGGTGATTTTTTTCTCTATCCTGAAGAAGCAATCGATGGTCTTATTTCAATTCTCAATGGCGTGGAGTTCGCAGAAGAGTCAATAGTGGAAACAATTTCTGAGTATCTTAAAGTTAACAAAGCTGAGTTTGTTGGAGCTTCTCCTCAAGACTTCGCGAAGCTGTTCACAGATGAGCCGGAGGGTTCCTGAATGATAATCTCAAAAACTCCTCTTCGAGTAACTTTTGGCGGGGGTTGCACGGATTTCCCTTCATATTATTCAGACCACGGCGGATTCCTCGTCAATGCCGCTATAGACAAATACACTTTTATTATTCTCCACAGAAAATTTGACAATAAAATAAGGGCAAAATACTCTATTTGTGAAGTCGTCGACGACGTTGAGGATCTTAAGAATCCCATAATAAAGGAAGCCTTGAAATCAGTCGGCTCTCCCACAGGAATAGAGATTGTAAGCCTTTCTGATATACCTAAAGAAACTCAGCTCGGTCAGACAGGAAGCTATACTGTTGGTCTCCTCGAGGCTCTCAATCAATGGAAGAACGAGCATATCCCTACAGAAGAACTCGCGACCAAGTCCTGCAACATACTCATAGATATTCTGAAAAAACCGGTCGGAAAGCAGGATCCATATATCGCAGCTTATGGCGGAATCACATGTTTTGATATTTCAAAAGATGGGGAGGTTAAGGCATCTCCTTTGCAAATATCGAGCGAGACAACTGAGGACCTGGAGAAAAATATCCTCTTTTTCTTCACTGATTTTACCAAGGCATCTGCCGATATATTGGGCGAACAGCTAGGTAAGGGAGGAAAACTCAGCAAAGAGGTTACAGAAAATCTTCACAAGGTTAAGGATGTCAGCTATAGAATAAAGGACGCTCTTGAAAAGGGAGACACCTCAGAATTCGGGAAGCTGTTGAGCGAGCACTGGAGGCTTAAAAAAGAGCGTTCTCCAAGTTCTACAACACCACAGGTTGACAAGCTCTATTCTTCCGCTCTTGAAAATGGAGCCATTGGGGGGAAATTAGTCGGGGCAGGTGGAGGTGGTTTCTTAATGTTTTATGCAGAAGACGCTGAAAAACTCAGAGAAACAATGGCCAAGGCTGGCGCCAGAGAAATGAAATTTGGCTTTGATTTTGAAGGCTCAAGAGTTATGCTCAACACTGAGAATTGAAAGGGTTTAGTGTCTCAGACCGCCCATCATTCATCATCTGGTATCAGATCGATGTCGGATCTTCATCGACTACTTTTAGGTTCTTTTTATCACTTATAAAGTTGCTGGAAAGTCTTAAGTAGAACCAAAGTAAAATTCTTTTATGAAAAAAAGCAATATCTTACTTATCATTTTGCTTGTTATATTCATTTCAGGCTGTCTTACTTATTCTAAATCAGAGAAAGTTAAATTCCTTGGCGAGGGTGATGAAATATCTCTTACAGGATATATTTTTTCTGAGGGGAGTAAATTCTGCTTTGACAGCGAGGCTACTGATTGCTTTCCGGCTTCTTCCAACATTCTGAGTGAGGATATGTTCAGCACAGTCGATTGCATAGTTGTTGTTGGCGTTGATGCGACTATGTCTGTGTCAGACGGGGAAAAAACACTTTTTCTCAATTCAGTTTCTATCATTGATGAAACAAGCTTCTGCAACGAAAGAACTTAAATATTTCCAGCGACACTGTATAAGAATTCTGAAATACTATGATTAGAGCTTCTGCACCGGGAAAATTAATTTTGTTCGGCGACCATGCTGTGGTCTATGGAGAGCCTGGAATAGCCACTGCGATAAACAAGAGGGTTTACTCGACCGCATGCGAACTAGAGGGCCGAAAAATTATTATTGAGTCCAAAGACACTGGTGAGACCATAGAGTGTGGTATCAGAGATAAGTCCAAGAATCTAATAGTTGCCGCTGTCCAGGAGGCGCAAAAATTCGCAAAGAGTAGGTCAGGTGTAGGAGTTGAAATAAATTCACAAATTCCAATAGGTGCTGGACTCGGTTCATCTGCGGCCGTGGCAACTGCAACAATTGCCTCTGTGGCAACACTTTTTAATGGAAAAGAGCCGTCAACTATGGAGATTGCGGAAATGGCTTACAAAGCGGACAAACTGGCTCACAAAACACCCAGTGGTATAGATACTGCCATAACAAGTCTTGGTGGAACTATATTTTTCAAAAAAGGAAATATAAGCCAACTCGATTCCGAGCCACTTACTTTAGTTGTTGCAAACAGCGGCGTCAAGAGAAATACTAGTGACATGGTTTTGAGGGTCAAAAATAGTATAATGGATCCAAGAGTTGCCCTAAGTATGTTCAGCATAGGTTCCTTGACAAAGGAGGCGCGCACTGTTCTTATAAATAAGCGTCCAGGAGATCTCGGTCCTCTGATGGACCGTGGACAGTCTCTTCTGAAGGATCTTGGAGTTAGCTCAACAGCTATTGAGGATCTCGTTCGAATTGCAAAGGATTCAGGGGCAATTGGCTCAAAAATAACTGGTGCCGGGGGCGGAGGATGTATTATTTCACTATCAGAGGATCCAGAAGACCTAATCAAAGCTTTCAGAGAGACTGGAGCTTCCGCATATTCTGTAAGGACAAATCAGCCTGGTGTTAGAATTGACTGAAGATATCAAAGAAACAGTATTCGTCAAGCTCGGAGGATCTGCAATAACACATAAGGGAAAAGAATCCCAGGCAAATCTTCCTGTTATAGATTTATCCTCTTCTCAGATTTCAGAACTTTACACTAATTTCAAGCTGATTCTTGCTCATGGGGGTGGAGGCTTTGCGCATCCTGTTGCAGAGAGGCATAATGTGAATAAGGGAATAGAGAAATGCAAGCCACTTGGTCTTTCTAATACAAGAAGGGCCATACAGGATTTAAATTCAATAGTTCTCACTTCCCTTCATTCAAAAGAAGTTCCGGCTCTTACAATTTCTCCTTCCGCTTGTTCAGAAATGGAAAATGGAAGATTCATAGATTTTAATCTTTCCCCAGTTCATCATGCACACAAACTAGGGGCAGTTCCTCTTCTTCATGGGGATGTTGTGTATGATTCTGTTAAAGGGTGCTCAGTTGCATCTACGGAAATGATTTTTTCATATCTCTCTACGAGAATTAAACCGAAGCGTATAGTCATCGGAGCCAATGTAGACGGAGTTTTCTGGGACAATCCTGACAATGGAAAGCGAGAGCTTGTTGAGGAAATAAACAGCAGAAATCTTGAGGATGTCCTGTCTGCGGTCGAAGAACCAAAAACTAGTGATGTCACAGGCGGAATGAGGCACAAAATAGAGGAGCTCTACAATATTAGCAAGCATAAGATAGAAATATTCATAGTTAATCTCAGCAAGAAAAACTACTTAAGGGGAGCCATACTCGGAAAACCAGAAGTAGGAACTAGAATAAAAGCGGGGGAATAGGATCGTTAGTTTCGGTCAATTAGTATATGAGCACATCTGAGAGGAAACTCGACCATATCAAAATTGTTTCGAATGAGAGAGTCGAGGCAAGAGAAAAGACAACTCTTCTTGAGGAAGTTGAGTTTATTCACAATTCTCTACCTGATTTTGACAGAGACTCTGTGGATACTAGTACA
This sequence comes from Candidatus Undinarchaeales archaeon SRR5007147.bin71, assembly GCA_014189675.1. GTDB lineage: Archaea > Undinarchaeota > Undinarchaeia > Undinarchaeales > Undinarchaeaceae > Undinarchaeum. Next base: position 3,955 of record DVAE01000029.1, read on the forward strand.
GAGATTTTCGGAAAGAAATTAAAAATTCCTTTTTTAATAAGTGGAATGACAGGGGGGCATCCTAATGCTGAGAAGCTGAATCTGGCCCTTGCAGAAGCTGCAGAGGCAGCAGGTCTTGCCTTTGGACTTGGCTCGCAGAGAGCAATGCTGGAAGATAAGTCACTTTCGCAAACTTACAAAGTAAGATCTGTGGCTCCAAACACTCTTATTTTCGGAAACATTGGAATTCCTCAAATATCAGATTATTCTCCTTCAGATATCTCGTCAATGCTTGATGATGTCGGAGCCGATGCCCTTGCAGTTCATCTAAATCCTCTCCAAGAATCTATTCAGCCTGAAGGTGATGTTGACATGGAAGGACTCGCCGGTTCACTGAAAGATCTCATTAAATCCCTGGGATTTCCTGTTCTAGCTAAGGAAACTGGAGCGGGAATATCAAAGGATGTTGCGAAAATTCTGATTGACTGCGGAGTTTCCGCTATCGATACTGGCGGAGCCGGAGGAACATCCTTCGCTGCTGTTGAGCTTTTCAGAAAAGAGGATTCTGAGCTCTCCGAGTTCTGGGACTGGGGAATTCCAACTGCCGCAAGCATTCTTGAGATAAGAGATTCCTCAAAAGAAATCCTGATTATAGCAACAGGTGGTATAAGAACCGGTCTGGATGCTGCCCAGGCTCTTGCTCTAGGGGCAAATGCTGTCGGAATGGCCGGTCCCATGATAAAAGCAGCAGCAAAGGGAAGCTCTGAAGTTCTTATTGAAATCGAAAAGGTCCAGAAAAGCCTCAGAACTGCAATGTTTCTCTGCGGAGCATCCAAGGTTTCCGAAATTGGTCGTGATAAGGTAGTTCTAAATGGAGCTCTAAGAAGTTGGCAGAAGCAAAGGGGTCTCTAATATGGAAAAAAGAAGAGCACTTCCAAAACATATTCAAACACTTGATTCAGTTCTCAAAATGACCAGACCATCTGCAATAATTGCCTATGTTATTCTTGTTTTTGTAGCATTTCTTTCAACAGGTGGCCTTCCTTCTGCCGGACTTCTCTCTTCAACCTTGATTGCAGTTCTGTCAGCTGCAGCAGGAGGTTTTCTTCTAAGTGACTATTATGACTTGTATATAGACAAAGTAAACCGCCCAGATAGGCCACTTCCAGCGGGAAAAATAACTCCGGCTGCCGTTTGGGTTTTCTCACTTTTTTTCTATGCTCTCAGCATTTGGGCTGCGTCAAGTCTTCCTCTGATAAGTTTCCTATTTGTCTCAGGAAACCTCTTTCTTCTTTTTCTTTATGCAACTACTCTAAAGAAAGTTGGATTTCTTGGAAACATTGCAGTTGCTTATCTTACAGCTTCCGTCTTCCTTCTCACGACCTCAGTTGTCGGTGACATTGCAGCCGGAGCGGTTCCATCTGCCCTGATTTTTCTTTATATGGGTGCTCTTGAAGTTCTCAAGGATATGGAGGATGTCAAAGGAGATTTTAAATTCGGAGCAAGAACTCTTCCTCTTACAGAAAAAGATCTTGGAAAATACGTTGCTATGGCATTTATGGCTCTCACAATAGCCCTGAGCCCAATTCCATATTATTTGGGAATATTCTCGGTAAATTATATCATATTGATTCTTATCGTAGATTTATCACTGGTTATGCTTATGCATTCACTTTGGAGAGATTCTTCACTGTCTTCCGCAATCTTCTATGTCAGAAGAATAAAGGCTTCAATAGTGCTTAGTATGGCTGCCTTCATCCTAGGAGTTCTGTAGCGGAAGGCATAAAAACGAAGAAGCAGACAGAAAAATCCTAAAATGAGACTTGCGGCACTTTTCAGCGGAGGAAAGGACTCAACTGCATCCCTCTACAGGGCGATTCAGGACGGTCATGAAATAACTCATCTAGTTACTGCGGTGGCCGCAAATCCGGACAGCTATCTCTTTCATACGTCTGCGATAAATATGGCAGAGCTTGCAGCAGAAGCCATGGGTATACCTTTAGTGAAGGTTATTATTGAGAGCACTTTTGACACTGGAGAAGCTGAGGAGCTCGAAGAAGCCCTGTCGAAACTCGACATCGACGGAATTACCCTTGGAGGAGTAAGTTCCAACTATCAGGGAAATATTTTCACAGGAATCGCTAGTAAGCTCGGTCTTGAAGTTGTTGCTCCTTTCTGGGAAAAGCCTCATGAAGAGCTCATAGAATACGCGCTCGACTCAGGTTTCAAGATAATTTTTGTTTCTATTTCTGCAGACGGTCTGGATCAGTCATGGCTCGGTAGAGAACTCGACAGAGAAACTTATGAAGAACTCAAAAAAATAAGAGAAAAGCACCGGATAGACATAGGCGGAGAAGGCGGAGAATACTGCACGCTCGTTCTCGATGGTCCTATCTTCAAGAAGTGTATAAAGATAGAGGATTCTGAAATTTCATGGAAAGGTATGGCAGGAAAGCTCATAATAAATAAGGCAATTCTTTCTGAAAAAGCTACACAGTAAGTTATTTAATTGCCCTGTTAATACTTCTTATATGAATATTTTAAAGGGGATCTCACGGTCGTTCAAAGCACTCGGAGACATGTATTACATTTGGAAAGAAAGGCCGTTCAGCACATTCCGTGAGATATCTGATATATATCACAAACGTCCTCTTCTTGATTCTGCATACCTTTCAGCGCTTGAGATGCTAAAGCGTGATTCCTATATGTTCAGTGAAGCCTGCGCCGCCATTCTGGATGATGTCACTATTAGAACTCCAAAAAACAAGAGCTCAATAATAACAACTCTGGAGTCAGAGGACGAGAGGATAAACCTTTACGAGCGTGATATAAGAAAGCACATACTGAAATATCTCGCAGAAAATTCGGCTCCTGATGTGAAACGCTCTCTAGTTCTCACAAGCCTCGTTATAGACCTTGAACAACTCGGAGACTACACAGTTGAAATGGCAAGGCTGACACTTTTAAATCCACACAATCTTGATAACAGCCTTCACATGAAGACTATGAGGAATTATCGCGACAGGCTGAATGTCATGTTTTCTCTTTCCATAGAAGCGCTTTCTGAAAAATCCAAGAAAAAGGCAGCGCAGGTCAGCAAGCTCAACCAAGGGATTTTAGAAGACTCCGAAAAATTCCTCAGAAAACTGGAGAAAGCTAAGAGTCTGCGCATGGCTGATGTCATGTTCTATATACTTCTTACAAGATATTTTAGAAGAGTCGGTGGCCATCTTGAAAACATATCAACTGGAATTTTTCAGCCTTTCCAATATGTAGGTTTTAAGAGACATACAAAACACAAGCCAAAAAAAGGTTAAATCAAAAACCTACTCTGGTTCCTTTAAATTCCTTGCCGTCAAGAATTCTTCCAATATTTTCCAGGTCCTTTCCGTTGACGACCGCTGCTTTTATTCCTTTTTCTGAGAGTATTTTGGCTGCTACTGGATCCATAATTGTTGAAACATTTGCTTTGTGCTCTTCACTTCCTGCAAGCTTTTTCAGTTCGTCAAAGCTTACAGATTCAAGTTTTTTTGCATCCTCAAACTTGTTCGGATCCTTGTCATAAATGTAGTCTACATCAGTACACTTTATGACCATTTCAGCTCCCCAGACTTCTGCTATCTCCGCGGAGACTGCATCTGTCCTCTGGCCTGGTCTAAAACCCCCAGCAACTATAACTTTTCTCGGATTTTTTCCAGAAATTTTAAGAAACTCTTCTTCTGACTTGGGTATCTCGTTTGCTGCCAAGTCTCCGAGCGCTGCAAGCAGAAGTGAAGCGTTTACTCTCGATGCCATTATTCCAACTGTGTCAAGAATATCCTCCTCGTTGGTGAACTTTCGTCCTAGTTCTCCATACTCTCTTGAGATTTTACCTCCTCCAACAACGACTACAATTTGGTGAGATCCTGCCCATTCACTTATCTTTGAGGAAACAGTTTCCAAAAAATCCCCATCGACTCCTTCGGCTGAGAATACAGATCCTCCTAACTTCAAAACGGCTTTCATCTTATTTGCTTCGTAGAACTACAGCTCTTGATACATATCCAGCTAGCCTATTCCTAATCCTCTTGCTGGGGCACTTCAGGTGTCCGCTTTCTATAATTTCATTAATAGCCACCTTGTTCTTGTCAAAATCAGTGCTATAGCTATCTGGACTCTTTTCCAGGAGTTCGTCGCCTACTCTTTTAACAAATGTTTGTATTATTCTTCCCATGCTCTGTTTATTTGATTCAAAAAGATTAAAAAGCTTTCCATACAGGTTCAATGCATGTCAAAGCAGATAGTAGTCACTCCCTTTGGTATTTATTCCTCTGAAGGAGGTAAACTTAGTCTGGAGTCTGAGTTTTCAGCCAGTCCTGCTGAGGCTGCGAAAAAGCTGAGGGAATATGAAAAAACAGAAACTTTGCCTGAATTAGACTCCCTTCTTGAGTCTGGTGCCGAATTTTCAGCAGACAGCGAGGCTTCAATAGACGCCAGATTGCGTCTCGATGAGCTAGCAAAGGAGCGCGGAATTGAGGCAAAGAAGTATATTCATGCTCTTAATCAGGAGCTTACAAAACTGAGGATGCACGAAGAGCTGTCTTCTCCTGACAGAAGAATTATACAGGCTGTCAACTCTCTTGAAGAGATGGACCCTCTTGTAAATGTTCTCTCTGAGAGACTCAGGGAATGGTCTTCACTGTATTCTCCGGAGCTAAGCCGTTCTGTCCAGAAGCACGATGATTTTCTTATAAAACTTTCCCAGCAAAAGGAAGTATCAAGCGAACTCGGAGCAGTTTTCGAAAGAGCTGACACTGAAGTTCCTAAAGATATAGCTCATTCCCTTTCAGACATGTATGAAACAAGAACAAAGCTTCGGGAATATCTTGAAAAAATGATGAAGGAACACTATCCAAACCTCGAAGCTGTCGCTGGAAGTCACATTGGGGCTCAGCTTATGGCTCTCGCCGGAGGTGCCAAGCGCCTGGCAACAAAGCCTTCGAGCACAGTCCAGGTTCTTGGAGCTGAGAAGGCACTATTCAGGCACGTCACAACTGGGGCAAAGCCTCCAAAATATGGAGTTCTTCTCCACCATCCTGTGATAAAGGACCTTCCTAAACACCTTCGGGGGAAGGGAGCTCGGATTCTTGCAGGAAAAATATCTCTTGCAATAAGGGCGGATTTCTATGGCTCAGGGTTTTCAGCTGACAAACTCAATGAAAGTCTGGACAAGAGGATAAAAAACCTAAAATGAAACTTCTAAAAAAACTCGGAAAAGAGTATGCAACTCTTAGCTTAGTTTCGGGCAGAAAGGTCTACGGAGAGCGTCTGAAAAAGATAGACGGAAAAGAATACAGATTCTGGGATTCTTACAGGTCAAAACTTTCAGCAGCTCTTACTCTTGGTCTCAAGAATATGCACTTTGAAGAGGATTCAAATGTTCTCTATCTTGGAGCCGCAAACGGAACAACTGCCAGTCACATCTCTGACTTGGTTCCACGGGGAACAGTGTATTGTGTTGAGTTTTCCCCAAGAGCAATGGCAGACCTCTACCCACTCTGCAAAAAGAGGAAGAATATGGTTCCTATACTCGCTGATGCAAATCAGCCAATCCAGTACGCTCACCGCATCGGCCAAGTCGATATAGTTTACCAGGATGTTGCACAGCGCCACCAGGCTGACATTCTTATCAAGAATGCAAAAATGTTCCTCAAGCCACGCGGCTGGACATATCTTATGGTAAAGGCTCGTAGTATAGACGTTTCTGAAAACCCAAATAAGTTATTTAACATTCTCACAAATCAGCTTAGGTCAACATTCGACACGGAGGAAAAACTTAAGCTCGATCCCTACGAAAAAGACCATATGTGCATAGTTTCGAGGCTGAGAAAAACAATACGATGATTCCTGAGCGTTCCCAAAGGGAGAATCTTCTGGAAAGAGCCGCCGGACTTTTGGAAGCCCTCGGCTTTTCAGTAGCACGCCAGCTTACTCCAAGCTGTTTTGACCTTCTTGCCCGTGACGGCGATACAATATTCTTGCTTAAAATTCTTTCAAACGTAGACTCGCTTACAGAGGAGCAGTCTATAGACCTCCGGCGCGTTTCCAATGTTATTGGGGCAACTCCAATGCTAATCGGCGAGTCCGCGCGTGGCGAGACAATGATGGAGCACACAGTCTACGAACGCTACAATATTGCCTGTGTCAGCTTCAAAACATTTGAAAATGCTCTGTCGGAACATCACTTTCCTTTCGTTTATTCAAAGAAAGGCGGATTCTATTCTCATCTGAATACGGACTATCTCCGGAAGCTGATGGAGAAGAACAATATCTCTGCCGGAGCTTTGGCGCGCGAAGCAGGTATCTCAAAAAGCTCTCTCTTGAATTATGAGCGCGGGCAGGGAGCCAGCATCGAAAACATTGAAAGACTCCAGGAAGCGCTTGGCGATTTGGTTCTTGACCCTATAGATGTTTTCCGATTTGAAGAAGAAAGCCCGGAACTTTCTAGCGGAATAAGCAAAATTGAAAGGGTAGTAGAATCTCACTTCGGAGATATCGGCTTCAGAACAGCGGCCGTTACTAAAGCTTCTTTCAGCCTCGTTGGTAGGAGTAAGAAAGATATAATCTTCACAGGACTCAAGTCAAAATCTCTGGAAAAGCGAGCAGAGGATATAAGAGAGTCTTCAAAGGTGCTCGGACAGCACGGAATGTTCGTTCTCAAGAAAACAGAGGAGAGGCAGGTCAGCGGAGTGCCAGTACTCGGAGAGCAGGAATTCCAGGAAACAGTAACTTCAAAACAACTTCTAAAGCTTCTGAGAGAGCTTGAGGAAGTCGATTAGTTTCCGTTTTATTCTGGGTTCGATCCGACAATATTAGCAACTTCCAAAGAGGTCCAGCGTTTTTCAGGAAGCCCTATCCAGGTCCAAGGTAGTGTATTTATAATGCTAGTGTGGCTTGTAAAAGCCGTAGCTTCGGCCGAAGTCAAAGACAAGGTATCTGCTTCTGTTATGTA
>DVAE01000030.1 GCA_014189675.1 Candidatus Undinarchaeales archaeon SRR5007147.bin71
AAGCAGGAATACCTGAAGATGATCCAAGAAATCCTGCAGTTATAGCTGACAATGTTGGAGACAATGTTGGAGACTGTGCCGGGATGGGAGCTGACTTGTTCGAGACTTATGTTGTAACAGCAATAAGCGCAATGCTTTTGGGAACCCTTCTCTTTGAAGGTACAAACGCTGTACTCTATCCGCTCGTTCTTGGAGCCGGTGCGATTTTTGCATCAATAGCAGGAACATACTTTGTAAAAACCAGTAGCAAGAAGCACATAATGAAAGCTCTCTATAAAGGAGTCATTGCAACAGGATTAATTGCAATCATACTTTTCTACGCAATAACGAAGTACATGATGAATGATATCGGACTATTTATTGCCACACTTGTCGGCCTCGGAATCACTTTCGCAATAATGTTCGTAACAGATTACTACACTTCAGCAAGTTTCAGACCTGTCCAGTCTATAGCAAAGGCATCGCAGACTGGGGCGGCTACTAATCTAATAAGCGGTATGGCAGTAGGTCTTGAAGCAACCCTTATTCCAGTTCTAGTGATATCTGCAGGAATCCTTACTGCTTACTTCGCAGCAGGAATTTACGGAATTGCAATAGCAGCAATGGCTATGCTTTCATTCACAGGAATCGTCGTTGCAATAGATTCATACGGTCCTATAACAGACAATGCAGGAGGAATTGCAGAGATGTCAGGTCTTCCCTCGAGAGTCAGGAGTATAACAGATGCTCTTGATGCAGTAGGAAATACAACAAAGGCTGTAACAAAGGGATATGCAATTGGCTCAGCTGCACTTGCGGCGCTTGTATTATTCGCAGTATATACTGAGGAAATAGCTCTTCACACAGCAACAACTTTTGTGTTCAGCCTGAATGACCCTCTTGTGATTGTAGGATTGTTCATAGGAGCTGTACTCCCATTCATATTCTCTTCTCTTCTAATGAAGGCAGTAGGAGATGCTGCCTTCGCAATAGTAAATGAAGTTAGAAGGCAGTTCCGAGAAATAAAAGGTATAATGAAAGGAACTGCAAAGCCAGAATATGGAAAATGTGTTGACATAGTAACGCAGGCAGCCCTGAGAAAAATGGCACTGCCGGCAATTATAGCTGTTGGGGCACCAATACTTGTCGGCTTCCTTCTTGGACCTATTACACTAGGGGCAATGCTTGTAGGAGTTATTGTTTCAGGACTTTTGCTGGCTCTGTTCATGACAAGCTCAGGAGCAGCATGGGACAACGCCAAAAAGTATATAGAGGATGGAAATTACGGAGGAAAAGGATCTGATGCGCATAATGCAGCTGTTGTAGGAGACACTGTTGGAGACCCAACAAAAGACACAGCAGGACCTGCAATAAACCCACTCATCAAGGTTGTCAATATGGTGGCACTTCTTGAGATTGGGCTTGTGCTTGCATATTCACTGATATAATGTACCAAATAGTAAGAATAGAGGACATGGTAAGAGTTCCAGCGGAGCATTTCAACGAGGAGCTCGAAGTGACACTAAAGAACATACTAGCTGAGCAGTATGAAGGAAAGCTTGACAGAGAAATAGGCTCACTCATCTCTGTTCTCGATGTAAAAAGCGACGGAATAGGGCGTGTTATACCCGGAGACGGTGCAGCATACTACAATGCCAGCTTCAGGGCGCTTGCTTACAAGCCAGAACTCCAGGAGATTATTGAAGGAGATGTAATAGAAATAGTTGAATTTGGAGCTTTTGTAAGACTAGGTCCTCTTGACGGGCTGGTTCACGTTTCGCAGATAACTGATGATTACCTAAACTATGACGAGAAAGGGCAGAGATTTGTTGGTAAGGAATCAAAGAAGACGCTTGCACAGGGAGACAAAGTTCGGGCAAGAATAGTCACTATAAGCCTGAAAAAAGCGAAGGAGAACAAAATAGGACTAACAATGAGACAGCCTGGTCTTGGAAAACTGGACTGGATAAACGAAAAGGAAGTAGTACCGACCGAAAAAAAAGCTCTTAAGAAGAAAGAGGAACGGAAATGAGCAAGGCATGTAAAAACTGTAGCAGGCTGAATGAAAGCAATGTTTGTGTTTCCTGCGGAGCAACAGATTTCTCCAGTAGATGGAGCGGAATGGTCATAATAATAAACCCAGAGAAATCCATAGTAGCAGAAAAACTCGCGAAAAAGGAAAAGGGAGAGTACGCACTTACTGTACAATGAATATTAAAATTCTTAATGAAAAGGAGAATAAACTGATTGGAAGGAAGGAATACGAGATACTTGTAGAGAACCCAGGACCTACCGTAAGCAAGGAAGATCTTCGTCCTGAGGTATGCAAGGCTCTGAAATGTGAAGAAGGTCTCATAGTTATACTACAAATAAACCAAGTCTACGGTGCAAAGCACTCAATTGCCCGTGTTGATGTTTATAATTCAGAGGATATTTTGAAGCAATATAGGAGAGAGGGGAAAACTGTAGAAGAACGGACAGAATCTGAGGAAGAGGCTCCAAAGGAAACTGAGGGAAAAACAGAAGAATCTAAAGAGGACGCTCCAGCTGATGAAAAGCCCGCAGAAGAGGCAAAGGAGACAGGCAATGCCGCAAAAGAGGAATAAGCACGAACTTTACGACACAACAGAGGGAGTTTCCAGGAAGAATAAAATTTGCCCGCGATGCGGACCCGGAATATTTCTGGCTAAGCATGCTGACAGAGAGTCCTGCGGAGCCTGCGGATATACTGAGTTCCCAAACAAGCCTAAAGAAGATGAAAGTCCTAAAGAGCAAGCACCTGAGGCAATCGAAGGAAGGGAAGAGAAAGCCCCTGATAAGAAGGAAGAAGGACCTGTAGAAGAAGCTAAAGAAGCACCAAAAGAAGAATAGACCTGAGTCGTTTCAATAAGATTAATTTTAAGTGCAGATTATTTCTTCTGTATTTTTCTGTATAGGAATATTGCTGAGACCAAAACTATTCCGAATATCCACAGTAGAGAGGAAGGTACTGACTCTTCTTCTGGCGGACTTGTTACAGGTTCAGAAGCTGGCTCTTCTGCTGCATCGTCTTCTGGCTCTTCTGCTGGAGCCTCTGCAGGAGCTGCTGGAGCTCTTTCAGTTAGGACCTCGAATTTCAAATCAGCTTTTCCAGTTTCACTTATACGTAGGAGAGTAACCCTCAAATCGTTGAGACCATTTCTGTCGACATCAATGTCCTTTGTTGATGCTCCGGCGAGAGCTGTATCAAGAGTTATTGTTATTGGCTCAGACTCTATTGTGATTGTTGCATGAGTTCCTGAAACAGTATCTACAGTCACTCTGTGGAATTCTCCAAGATGGCTGAAGCTTGCTGTGCCGGACTCAGACATTGTTATAATATCTGGTGTTCCGAGTGCAAGATCTGAAAGGGATGTGTAGCTTATATCGACAGTAGATGTGAATCCGCCGCCTCCGCCTCCGCCACTTGCGGATGTTCCGCCGAGTGATGTTCCTCCAAGGTTAGGAGCGGCACCAGAGAAGTGAGGAAGCCTGAGATGGATCTTGTTATTTGTCTTGTCAAGACCGCAGGGCTGAGTAGAAATTATGCTCGTCAAATCATTGTGGCAAGTTGTGTTGTTTGTCAAATAACCCCAGGCAGTTGCTTCTGCTGCATAGTGCTCAAGGTTTGTGAGCTGGGCAGTCGTATTGTTGTTCACATTCCAGCGTTCAGACCAAGAATCCCCTGATGTTGTATCGTAGAGCCTGTCTATTCCTATTGTTACAGCTGAATTTTCATCAAGAGTTGCATCGTTGTAAGGAAGTGTTACGAAAACAAATTCGTACATGTCAGGACCGTCCGAACCATATTTCCATACCTCACTGAATGTCGAACCAGATGTTGCATCCGTATCTGCAGAGTCCTCAAACATCATAGGAGGAGGACCTGAGTTCATAAGATCGACACCAACATAAGTTATAGCGCTGCCAGAGGAAACATCAGTCATTCTGATTGTAGCCTTTCCTAGAAGCATCATCTTCATTGCCTGGTTTCCTGCATTTGAGCCTGTAAGCCCGGAGAGATTGAAGAGATTGCAGCCTGCGACAGGATCAGCAACACGGCAGGAGGCATTTTGATAGTCAAAGACCTCGACAGTTACTGCATTTGAGCCGAAGCCCTGCTCAGTTCCTCCTGAGTCACGCCTGTCAAATCCGCTTCCGCCGGCGAGAGTCAAATTAGTGTAAGGGCTTGTGTTAAGTTTTGTAGAACTCAATGTTCTTCTTAGAGGTGAGCCGCCGCCTGCGAAGACCTGGGCATTAACGCTGGAACCACTCATAAGAGGAATATCAACAATTGTCTCTCCAGAACCAGGGAAGAAAGTCCACTTGTAGGACGCACCCCAGTGACCTCCTGTCGAAGAGTTTGGATTACCGGAAGGATATGTAATATTGAACTCGCTGAAAGGATTCTGGGCAGCGGAGCCATTCTTCGTTATATTGAAGCGTGTAGTGTTAATATAGAAGGTTTTGTTCACACTGTCGTAGCCGGAAATAACGAACTTCCTGTTAGCTCCATACATAGGGAGAAGAGTCAAGTTAAGGCTGTGTATAGCTGAGGCACCGTAGGAAAGCGTTGTATTATAGAGACCCATATATGACTTGCTGCTGTTGTTTGCGAATATCATCATGAGCGATGTAAATCCGAGTTCTGTTGCCGGTAAAATCAAAGTGAAGTTTCCTGTATCATTATAGTACCTGTCATTTCCTCCGCCAACGAATGCACCTATATCAGAGAATGAGCCGCTTCCGTAAACCCTTCCGGACTCAAGCTGATAGTTCAGACCTGTCAGATTTTGAAGGCTACCATTCAGACCGTTTATGTTTATCATTCCGGTAATATTGACGCTTTCAACTGTTCCATTGACATGGCAGTGTATGAGATCCCCAGCGCTGTATCGAGTTGAATTGAGATCACAGCCTGCGACTGATGCGGTGTAGTTCTTGTCAGGACCGTATTTGACATTGAAGGGAGCGCTCTGATTAGGATATACACCAAATATGTAAGTCTGGTTAAGAGGTATAACTATAATGTCGCTCACATTGTTTCCTGTTGCGCCGAGAGAAGATGCGGATTTGTATACAAGATTACCACCATACTTGCCATCTATAATGTCGTAACTTCTTGACATGAGATGTCCTGGATTAGATCCAAGTGAAACATTGGTACCATTGTGAACGGTTATATTGAGCATAACTGCCGGCTCAACAAACATAGTCGAACCTGTTATCCCATATCTGTACATCTGCCATGGCCACATTCTGAGAACAGGACTTGTGTGAGTCACATAGTTTCTTGTCGGAGATGCGCCGGCAACCGCAGTTGAGTTGTTTACATGAATAACGAGATTATAGAATTCATTTGAGCTGTTTGAAAGAACATTTGTTCCGCTGAAATTGGCAAATCCTGTACTGCTTGTCAGGACGCTGATAACATTGTTAAGTGAAGGTCCCGTTCCAGACATACTGTAGTTCTCGACAGAAACATTTGCGTTCGGAACAACAGTGCCGTTCTGATATTTTACAGTAACGTTAAAATCGAAGGTTGTAGCGTGGACTGCTCCGGCGAAGAGAAAGAAAGATATGAAAAACGCAAACAGAACTGTCTTAAGTGAAAACTCTTCTCCCATATACCGCGATAATTCTTTACAGTATATAAGCTTTTTTAGAAATTCCAAGAGTAATAATATATAGGAGCTTCCCCCAACAATCACGGGAAATGGCAGAGATTAAAATAGCTCCTTCCATACTTTCGGCTGATTTTGCCAATTTAGGGAAGGACATAGGTATGGTGGAACAGCACACGGACTTGCTTCATATAGATGTTATGGACGGCCACTTTGTGCCGAACATATCAATAGGAATTCCCGTTGTAGAGTCAATAAGAAAGTTTACAGAGATGCGCCTTGATGCGCACTTGATGATAGAGAATCCTGAAAAATATATTGAAGCCTTCTCTCTGGCAGGAGCTGACACAATAATAGTACACGCTGAAACGATAAAGGACGGAAAGCCTCTTCAGGATATAAAAGATCATAATAAAAGAACAGGAGTTTCCATAAATCCGGAAACTCCAGTTTCAGAAATAGAGAGCTATCTCGGAGGACTTGGTCAGGTTCTTGTTATGTCAGTAAATCCCGGATTCGGAGGACAGTCCTTTATGCCGGAAGCGCTTCCGAAGATTGAAGAGCTGAAAAAGTTAAGAAAGGAAAATGACTTTCAATTTGAGATAGCTGTCGACGGAGGAGTAAATATAGAGACCTCTCCGAAAATTGTAGAAGCTGGAGCGGACATACTAATTGCGGGCTCGGCGATATTCGGCTCCGACGACCCACTTGGAGCGATAATTAAAATGAAAGGAGATGGCGATGGAAATTGATGCTTTGAACGAGAAGGCGAAACAGGTTCGCAGAGACATTGTCCAGATGGTCTACGATGCAAAGTGCGGCCACCCAGGAGGTTCTCTTTCGGCAGTAGAACTTCTTTGCTCGCTATATTATAATGCGGCAAAGGTAAATCCGAAGAATCCAAAGGATGAAAGTCGAGACAGGATAATATATAGTAAGGGTCACGCCTGTCCGGCTTTGTACGCTATTCTAGGAGACCTAGGCTTCTTTCCGAAAAGTGAATTTAAGAAGTTTAGAAAGCTTGGCGGACTTTTACAGGGACATTCTGACATAGCAGTTCCAGGAGTTGAAATGTCCGCCGGCTCTCTCGGCATGGGACTGTCCTTTGCTCATGGTATGGCGCTTGCAAGAGACATAGACCGGAAAAATCACTATGTTTACGCCTTCCTTGGAGATGGAGAATGTCAGGAAGGGCAGATTTGGGAAGCTGCAATGACTGCAGGATATATGAAAACACAGAATCTCATAGCAATTATTGACAGAAATCAGATTCAGAATGATGACTTTGTGAAAAAAACAAAGAGACTTTGCCCATTCACAGAAAAATGGAAGTCCTTCAATTGGCATACAATAAAAATAAAAGACGGACACGATTTTGAAGAGATACTTTCAGCAGTGGAAGAAGCAAAAAAGCTTGACGGACCTGTAGCAATTATAGCGAACACGAAGAAAGGATATGGAGTCTCATTTATGGAACTGAATACGAAATTCCACGGAATGGCTCCGAGTGACGAAGAATTTAAAACGGCAATGGAGGAACTAAAATGATCTCTGAGGCATTTGAAGCAACTAGGACAGGGTATGGGAGAGGCCTCCTAGCAGCAGGAAAGAAGAACGACAATGTTGTTTCTCTGGAAGCCGACCTTGGAGCTTCCTGCAAAACCGCTGAATTTAAAACAGAGTTTCCTGAGCGCTCTTTCAATCTTGGAATTTCAGAGCAGGACATGATATGCACTGCCGCAGGGATGGCAGCTGAGAGAAAGATTGCTTTCGCTGCAACATTTTCTATATTTACAGAGAGGGCATTTGAACAGATAAGAAACTCAGTAGCGAGACAGAACCTTGATGTAAAAATAATGGGAAGCCACTCAGGGCTTCACACAGGAGAAGACGGTTCCAGTGCACAGACAGTTGAAGATATAGCAATATATAGGACTCTTCCGAATATGCACGTCATTGTACCAGCAGATTCTGTTGAAGGAGAAGCAGTAACACTTGCCGCGGCTGAGACAGAAGGACCATTTTATCTTAGATTTGGAAGAAACAAGACTCCGGTAATTTATGATGAGAACTATAAATTCGAAATTGGAACGGGAAGTATTTTGAAAGAAGGAAGTGATATCACAATAATTGCCTGCGGAGTCCTGGTTTCTGAGTCCCTGAAAGCCGCTGAAATTCTTGAGAAAGATGGAATATCTGCAAGAGTTGTAAATATGTCATCGATAAAACCTATAGACTCCGAGCTTATAGAAAAGTGCGCAAGTGAAACAGGACTCATAGTAACGGCCGAAGACCACAGTATAATTGGAGGTTTGGGAAGCGCCGTTGCTGAGGTTCTTTCTGAGAGACGTCCAACAAGACTTGTAAGAATAGGAGTACAGGATGTTTTTGGAGAATCCGGAAGCCCTGAAGAGCTATATAAAAAATACGGACTCGACGCAGAGAGTATTGCCGAAAAACTTAAAGGGGAAGTAAAATAGTTTATTATTATGAAATTCTTCATAGACAGCGCAGATATTGAGGAAATAAGGAAGGCAAAATCCTACGGAATAGTTGACGGAGTAACCACAAATCCTTCTCTGATTGCAAAAATGGGGAAGGAGCGAGATGAAACTGTCAAAGATATACTTTCTGAGTCAGACTGGCCAGTCAGTATTGAGGTAATTAGTACTGACACTGAAGGAATGCTGAAAGAAGCCTACGAAATAGCCAAGCTCGGAAAGAACGCCGTTGTAAAAATACCAATGACTCTTGAAGGCCTAGCTGCCGTGAAGGACTTAAGTGCAAAGGGAGTGAAGACTAATGTAACTCTTATTTTCTCGGCAAATCAGGCACTTCTTGCTGCAAAAGTAGGAGCAAATTACGTAAGCCCTTTTATTGGAAGACTGGATGACAAGGGAGAAGATGGAATGCAGCTTGTCAGGGATATTGTACAGATATATAGGAATTACGGATTTGAAACAGAAGTTCTTGTAGCAAGCATTAGGAGTGAAGAGCATGTACTGCAGGCTGCTCTGACAGGAGCTCACGTTTCAACCGTTCCGATTAAGGTTCTTGAAGAACTTGCAAAGCACGAGCTGACAGATGCTGGGCTTGAGAAGTTCCTAGAGGACTGGAAAAATCGGAAAAAATGACAGGACTTATTCAATACGCTGGAGCGGCAACAGGAATTGTCTGGATAATTCACTATATATTTTACCAGCAGAAAGAAGTAATAATCCACTGGGGAATGACGCCGAGGCGTATGTTTTCTGTAATATCCCATATTATCCGGAAATATTGGGTTAAGCTCGTAGGGAAGATGGTAGCGAAGCAACTTTTAGTTGGAGAGGCCGCCTTCATAGGAAGAGGACTAACAGGAAGACTCTCAGCAAGATATGGAACCACAGTAGTTGGGACTGACGTTGCAGCAAAAACTGGATTCATAAGCATGAACCCACAATCTATGTTGATATTCCTGCTTTCATTTTTTGTGGTAATTGAACTCGGGCTCGCTTATAGGAGAAACAAACATATTTTTAGGGAATATAAAAACCTTGGAAAACTTGGACTCGAGATTTTCGTAATATACTCCTTTGCTGACATCCTCGCAACGATGATGTTCTAAAACGATATATAGTAACACAGGGAATTAGACAAAATGGACTTTGGGAAAGCACCAAAAATAGTGGTGTCTGCAGACATTGCACCAAATGAGGCGGTTCAGCTTGTGGAGAAATTACTTCCAGCAAGAGATAAGATTGCAGCCCTGAAGCTTGGCTCTCTGCACGCAATGGATATGGGCCTCAGAGAAACCATAAAGGTACTGAAGGAAGTTTCCGATTTTCCTTTGATTTATGACCACCAAAAAGGCTGCAGCGATATACCGGATATTGTTGAAAGGCAGGTTCTTCTGGCTTCTGACTGCGGGATAGACGCTGTGATTGGAGTTCCTCATGGAGCAGGTCCAAGGTCTCTGGAGAGATTCTGCACTAGCTGTAAAAGCGCAGGAATTGAAGCAATTGTTCTGCTTGAAATGACGCATGAAGGAGCTCATGATTATCACAAAGAAGATACTGCGAGAAAAATTTTTGATCACATTATGGAGCTCGGGGTGAAAAATATTGTCGCTCCAGGAAACAAATATGAGAGACTTAGGGAATATAGAAAATGGATTGACGAGTCAGGCTCAGGAGCGAAGATAATGTCCCCTGGAATAGGAGCCCAAGGAGGTCAGGCAGAGAAGGCAGTTGGAGCAGGAACTGACTATCCTATAGTTGGGAGAGCAATTTATCTTGCGGAAGATCCAAAAAAAGCCGTAGACGAAATATATGAAAGTGCAGTGAGAGGTTATGAAAAGAGATGAACAGTATAGTTGAGAAGATTTGGGAGTACGGGGCGATTATTGTATCGACAGATGATGGATTTGATCTTGCATCCGGGAAAAAAAGTCCAATATATATTGACTGCCGATCAATCATATCATATCCTGATGTAATGGACCTCATAGCAAAGGAAGCATCTAAAATAGTTAAAAAAACAGGAGTCGAAATATTGGCAGGAGGAGAAACCGCAGGAATCCCATATGCAGCATGGATATCTGCCAGAAGTAATATTCCAATGGCATACATCAGGAGGAGGCCGAAGGGCTATGGAAGAACATCACAAGTAGAGGGTTCTATGGACTCAGGGAAAAAAGTTCTTTTGGTAGAGGACCTGATAACAACAGGATACAGCAAAGCGTCCTTTGTAGAGGGAATAAGAAACACAGGAGCGACTATAGAACATTGTCTTGTGGTCTTTGACCGGGAGCAGGGAGGACGCGAACGTCTGAAGGAAAATGGAATCGAGCTTCATTCTCTGGTGACCCTCAGCGAAACTCTAGAATACGGTCTGAAAACAGGAGAACTGAGCCAAGAAGACTACGAAAAAATACAAAAATATCTTGAAGATGGTTCAGAATAATTATTTATAGGCTTATTTATTAAAGGAAAATATGGTTCACAGAAAATTCTGGAAGCTTCAGAGACATCACAGAGTTCTTTTTGGAAGCCTCATAATTGTTTCCATAATAGGGGTATGGAGAGGACTCTGGGGTCTGATGGACAAATATATATTTCCAGAGCAGTACCTGCTGAGCCATGTCACGACTTTGCTAGGCGGTTTTTTCGTACTCTGGATGACCCAGAATACTATAAAGTCAATAACATAACAATCGAAGGAATATTTAGAAAAGGGGGGCCTACAAAAGCTTAATAAACCCCAACTTGCAGATAAAGTAGCTATAAGTCATATAGGAGGATAGATATCATGGCAGAATTTGAAAGACCACAGAGAGAAATGCACAAGGCAACATGCGCTGAGTGCAAGAACGAATGTGAAGTTCCATTCAAGCCAGCAGAGGACAGGCCTGTATATTGCAGGGATTGCTTTGCTAAGCGAAGGAACTACTAAGTTTACTAATTTTAGTTAAAATTACGCCCTGTTAAAGTCTAAACAACTTTTGCGGGGCGAATTTTTTTTTTTATTTAATGGTGTATTAACGAAGTTTATATTTAATAAAGCGAGCGCCCCCGGCAGGATTCGAACCTGCGACCTTGTGGTTAACAGCCACACGCTCTACCGCTGAGCTACAGGGGCATTATTTAAGATAATAGAATGAATTCATAATTTAACAGCTTAAAATACTTTACTAAGCCCAAATAGCTCATTCTTTTTTACTAGAATCAATCCAGGAAGTTCTCTTCTTTTATTTTCTCCGGAAGATACTTCTTTGCAACAAAGTCAAGGCTCTTGTTTGCGAGTGCCTGCTGTTCAATTCTGACACCCATCTCAAGCATTTTCTCGAGCTGTCTCACCCAGGCCGGATTGTTCTTGAACCACATATAGCCGAGCTCTTCTTTGATTCGCTTTTTGTCAACTTCCTTGAGCTGTTCTGTAACATTCTGAAGCTCGTAAGTCTCTATATCATCCATTGTCATCCCGACATAGCGAGTATTCGGAACCGCATACCTTTCTGAAAGATGGGCCAGTTCAATGGAGCCGTATTTCAGAACAGAATATATGTAAAAACCATAAGGGTCTCCGTCAACAAAGGCTATAACCGGAAGTTTTAGTTTCTCATTCAAAAGCTTGATGAACCGTCTCACACCGCGCGGAAACATACCTTCACCAGTGACGAGGAGACAGTTCAAATTCTTATAGACCTTTTCCTGTATGAGACGAGACATCATTGCGTCGTTCTCTATTGCAAGAATGAAATCCGCTTTGTAGTTTATAATATCAACATCTTCTGTATACCCAGGAATTGCCCATCCGCCTCTTCCGAGCTTGCTGCAGTCGAATGTATCTCCTGCCTGACTGAGTGTGATGTCTCCGTAAATAGAACCTCGGGCTTTTGCTTCTATGTGGAGACGCTCCCTCAGAACACCCATAGAAGCCTCCAGGTCGTTGAGAACTGTTCCAGATTCTATATCGTCCTCAAATGTATTCTCCTTGGAGTTTGGAAGAGAGTGCTTAAGGTTGTAATACAATTCACGCTTTCCGACTGTCCTGTCGTGCTCAATATATTCTTTGCAGGCGGAGGCTATCAAAGCGGACTGCATGAACTTTCTTGCGTGAGCCACATTAAGGAAACGCCTGCTTGATGTCTTGTCTCCGAGAACGAGAATTTTCTGCTTTTCATCGAAGCTTATGTTTGTCTTTGAACGAAGTGGTATCTCAAAGACAGGAGGATTTTTATCCTCCACAGAGGCAACAATCTTCTTGCCGAAACCACTTATTGAATCCAGAGATTCTTTCTTAATTTTCTCATCAAATGTTTTGTCTTTATTTTTCGCTGCCATAATTATTCATCCTCCTCTGATACATCTTCCGGAATCTCATCATATGCTGCAGACTCTTCCTCTAATTCTTCCTCTGTTTCTTCTTCATCAGGCTCGTCGTCACCGAAGCGCTCAAGAACTAGCACTTTCAACTTCTTCTCTAACTCGTCTTCCTTTTTTCCAGTCAGCTTTGCAAGAGCTTTGGCAGTCTCAGGGATGTACCTTTCGTACATTTTCTTCCTCTCTGCGATTTCAGCTGCTTTTCTCCTTCCGGAAAGGAAGCGCTGAAGAGAACGGGAAGCGCGCATTAGAGCCATCCTTATTTCATTAAGGATCTCTTCCTCGCCGGCAACTGCCTGCTTTCCTGCAGATGTGTAAGGGACGTGAGTCGAAATGAGATTGATAAAAAGTGATACTGGAGAATTTTCCATATCCTTCAATTTATATCGTCTCCAATCTATTGAGTTAACTGCCTTAGTAAGAGCGCAACCTCCGGCATCGAAAAGAAGAGGTGAACGGTTCGCAAAGCGCATTATTTCGACCTTCCTTTCGTTAATTTCCTTCGAAGCAGTAGCCCTACCTGAATTTCCTCCATAAGATATCGCTATCTCAACTATGAAAGGAATGCCACCCTTGTAGGTTGTTGGTTTCCTTGAAATGACTTCTATGAAGTCAGGAGATAACAAATTATTCAGAGCCTTTTCTATCTGATCTTTTCCAATTGGTATAAGACCATCAGTAGGGGGTGCCATGAACTTTATCTTCTTAAAGGACTTGACTATCTGCTCAGCCTCAGGCCATTCAAGCCTCTTCGGACTTTTTGCAAGGTCAAAGTCAACAAGAGCCTGGATTTCCCTAACTTTGTCAGAACTTACTCTTGCAAGGTCAGACGAAAGGAATGAAGAAACGGCACGGGATTTGGACTTGAGAGCCATATCCAAGATATCATGAGCTTCCAGACCAGAGGGATGTGGCTTTATCTCTTTTGGAACTTTTGGAACATTATCAACTACACGTTCAAAGAGCATCTCACTTCCTTCCGGGTCTTTGAACATAATCTCAGCGTGAGGATTTGCTGCAGCTGTCCATCGAACATATTCGAATGGTCCGCGTATTCCTTTAGTATACTGAACTCCTTTGAATTCAGCTTCAACTACAGTTCCGCGCATCACACTGTTTTCAACTTTCTTGTCTATAAGATTTGGAGAATTGGTTTTTATATCAATCTCAACTCTGGCTTCAACAAGCTTCCCTTTTCCTGTTCCAGATTTTATATAGGTAGAATTTCCACTCGTCATTTGAGAGAAAAGAACACAACCAGAGACACCAAGTCCCTGTTGACCCCTCAGTTGAATATTTCTATGAAATTTTGTTCCTGTGAGGAGCTGTCCGAATACTTTCTCAAGATGCTTCTCTGGAATTCCAGGACCATTATCCTCAACGCGAACTTTGTAGTGCTCAGTTCCAAGTTCGCTAATTATAATTTTTATTGAAGGAGAAATCTTAGCCTCTTCGCAGGCGTCGAGAGAGTTTGACAGGAGCTCGTGTATAACGGTAGTCAGAGATTTTATTTTCCCGACGTAGCCAAGGTACTGCCTGTTTTTCCGGAAGAATTCGCTAAGTTGAACAGTCTTGAATTCCTCAAATAGTTTTTCTCCAGATATTTGCTCAGGCATCTTTATATTTCACTCCTAATTTACTCAACTCAGTTTCTATGTGACGGATTGCAGTACTGTGCATAGTACCGCCGGCAAGAAGCTCAACCGCACCCCTTGCAATGATAGACATATCATGTTCGCCAATTATCGTAACAGTTTTTCCGTAAACGAAGATTTGTGTATTTGTTAGGTTCTCTATTATATTCTTTGCCTTTCCTTTTGTTCCGATAACTCTCCCTTTTATCCTGACTAATGCATTGTGTTTTTTTCCGACGAACTCACTCAGATCAACAAGTTGCAGCTCTGCACCAGATTCTAATATATCAAGCGCAGCCTCAGGCTCTGCCCCCCTCCCTACTGCCTTAACAGTGTCACGGGCTCGCCACAAATCAAGGATTTCTTCTGATTTCCCAGATAGCTCTATGGAAATCTCATGCTCCTCACTGTCGATACGAATTTTCGTGTCGGACTGAGATTCTATGTATTTTATGAGCTTCCCTTTATCCTCAGTGAGAAGTTTTAGGCGCTCTTTTGGAATTTTTACGTATTCGGCCATTTGAGTGAAACAAAATTCAATACTACATATTGTGGCTGAAAGTATATAAAGTTAATTATGCCTAATCGCTATGCATCAACCGAATTTTTTCCCTCAGTCTCGGTTTTTTCACTTCCCTCTGCTGTGTCCTCTCTCTCTTTTGTAGCTTCTTTTTCAGGCACTTTAGGGGGTGTTTCTGATTTTTCTTTAGACTGCTCAGCTTCCTCTGACTCTGGAGTCAAGAGGCCTTTTTTCCTGAGTATGTTAACTTGATTTGGTCTGTATTTATACAAATAATCCCCTTTTTCATTCTCCTGCACTGGCCACTTTTGAACAAGAATAACATCTCCAGGTTTTACTCTAAGCTTATATCGTATCTTTCCCGGAACTCTGCAAAGCCTTGTATAACCATCCATACACTCAACGAGAAGTTTTGTGCCGTAATGCTCAATAATTATTCCAAGAACCTCGCGATTTTCCTTGCGTGGCATTCTAACACGGACTGGAGCATTTGGATCGAAGCTTCCGTGTTTTTTCTTTTTTTTATAATAGGCCATATGACACTCTATGTTAGGGGTCTTGTTTTTAAGGTTTTGGTAGGGTGGGTCAAGCTTTATATATCACTGAGGAGATAATAAGAGATCGCAATGTACAAAGAAAACAGGCTTACACGGTTCGAGAGAGCAAGGATAATCGGAGCAAGATCTCTCCAGATATCCATGGGTGCCCCAGTTCTAGTTAAGCTTGGAAAAAGTGAAATAGACCCAACTGAGATAGCTGTTAAGGAATTTAAAGAGAGAACCGTTCCTATGACAGTCATAAGAAGGGCACAGGGACAGGATGCAATAACTGTAGATATCAGTGAAGCAGACTTGGAAACTATGCTTTATTAGAGGCTAAGAATCTGCGCATGTGGAACGCCTTCTATTTTAAGAACATTATTTTCTGTAACCAATCCTAGCTCAATTGCAATAGAAACACATTTTTCACCGACAAGATTAGAGATATTGGATAAGTTCAGCATTTCTTTGAAAGTTTCAGAATCAACTTCTTCATCTCCATAAAAATCCTTATCCACAGTAATGGAAATATCTCCTTCAGAAAATGTCTTTCCAAGAAGTTCCTTGTCACAGGCAGCAAGAATTGATCCTGAGTCCGAGGAAATTATTCTTGCATAAATCATAGGACTTTTACCATATATTTAGTTCCGCAGGCTTTGCACTTGAGTTCTGCAGAATTATCCCCTTCATTTAGGATTGTGTCAGGAAGACCGCATTGTTTGCAGGCAACAAAAGACTTGTAGTAGTCACTGAGCTTTGAATTTAGGAACTTAGGAGTTTTATTACCTTTGAAAGTCAGTCTTTGACCTGAAAGAGTTCCAGAAGTTCCGGCTTCAGAGAGGATAAATTTTTGTAGGTGTGTAGGGTCTCGCTCTAGTTTGTTGGCTACTTCGACAAAATTTGAGATTATTGTTTCGGCTCCCTGGATAAAGGACTCGAACACAGGGATTTCAAACCTCGCTTTTTCACTAGATACCTCTGGAAGCTGTTCTTTAGCTTTTTTTAGAAGTTCTTCATATGATTTCATACTTGTTTGAATACACCTCTTACTGGCTCATACAAATCTCCTTTGTGAAGAAGAGACTTTACTGCCTCGAGTATATCATTGTCATCCAAATCCTTTAAAACACTTGCCAATCCATCCAAAGAAGCCCCGTCTGCTCCAGTCTCACTTATGGTTTTCAAAATAAGCGCCTCTACATCTTCATGTAGCTTTCCTGGCTGAGCCTCTTCTGGCTGAGCAAGTTCAATCCTTCTCAAGAGCTCAAAGTTTGGATCTATTATCTTCTGAGCCACGAAAGAGTTTATGTAAATTTCATCATCATATTCACGAATAGTTCCAGTTACATCCGCAATATCCCCGACTTCGAGTTTCGCAAGTGTACTTGCACGCTTTTTGAAAGACTTTGCACGTATTGTCTCTGTCGAATCGTCGAGAGTCACGCTTGAGTACTCACCATCGTCTGAAACAAATTTATCAACGATAGTTCCCAATATACGAACTCTTGATAGCTCTGAACCGTCGGCTGCCCTGAGAACTCCGTAGCCTTCACTCTCTACGTACTCACCGGAGACAATTTTGTCTATATGTACTTTCTTAGATGCAAGCTGAGAGTTTTCGGCCATTTTAAATTAAGAGATAAGATGCAGCAAGATAGGCCCCCATTGTACACGCCGCGAGGGGGGGCAAGGCTGGAATCGGCTTTCCCTTTCCATAGATTAGAAGGCTGTGGATTATTAATATTCCGAAGAGTCCTCCAACAATGACGAAGGCTGAGACAGAGAAACCTGTTCGCAGGGCTGACACCGCAAGTATTAATGGAAATGCCACGTCACCAGTTCCGAGGAAGGTATATTCTCGTTTTGTAGCTGGCTTTTTTAGTGTGGCTTTTTTTAAATCGGAGCCCATACCTGAAATCTTTTCAGAAGCTATGAGAGCAAGAGGTACTCCGCCTTCTAGAGTGCCTTTGAATAAGGTAATCATATGTTTTGTTTTGTAAACAGCTATGATATCGTAAACTGAGAGTATAGCAAGTATTATGAAAATAGTGCTCACATTGAATAGGAGACCAATTGTTGCTCCGACTCCAGCAAGAGCCAGTATGAGAGACGCATTCTGAACCAAAATTGTTGGATATGTAAATCTTATTACCACAAGGGAAAGTGCAAGAATCATTGCAGTCAGTTCAGAAAACATAACACTGAAAACTGTTTCGCTTCCGACAAAGATTATGAAGGCCATAAGCACCTTCATGAACCCGAGACGCCTTTTAAGGAATTTTATTAAAACGAGAAACAGTGCAGTTGCTGCTGCAAACATAATCAGGAAACCTTTTACAGCAGGTCCTGTCTCTGCAACAGGGATTACCTCAAGCGCTGCAATTTGAATGGCAACATAAAGCCCAATAATCTGAACAGCAAGGAAAAGAGACATCTCAGAAAAGAGTAGTCTTGGCCTGAAATCAGGGTTTTTTGAGAATGCCTTGTCGCGGCTCAAACAAATCACCCTTTGATTTTAGTTTGCTTATCAACTCAAGGGTCTTGAGATTGTCTATTCCACGATTTGCTGCCTCTATCAAAACATCGTCTATTTTTATATCTGGACCGTGCTCCTTTGCAATCTCATCTATGATTGTAAGAATTGTATTTATTCTGCTCCTCTGCACCGATGAAGTTCCTGCTTCCATTCTGTCTATATCAATCTTACCAGTCTCAGGGTCGGTACCGAGGTCCCTTAAGGACTGCTCTATGAGCTTTGTGGCCCTCTTAGCATCATTAAGAGATACCTTCTTTGCTAGGCGGATTCGGGCTGAGGCTTCTGCAAGACGGACCATGGCTTCAAGTTGCCTAGGCGTAAGGGGAACTACCCCACCGTTATCATCATCATCACGATATTTGCCCCTCCAGCTTACATAGAAATGTTGAATTAGCTCTTTTGCTTTTTCTGTCATTATAGGATTCACTCTGCGTGCATAGGAAACATATTTCTGAATGAATTCAGCAGAGAGTTCAGGCTCAATTGTTTTTGGAGAAATAATAGAAGTGAGAACATGCTCAGACAGGAGTGTGTCCCTTTCAAGCCCAGGCAAGTCCCTCGAAGTGAACTTCAAGTCAAATCTACTCAGTATAACTGGAGACAGATCTATCTGTTCGTAAAGAGGCTTGTATACATCAAAGCGCCCGTATTTAGGGTTTGCTGCCGCAAGAACCGATGTATTCGCGCGTAGAGTTGTGACTATTCCTGCTTTTGCTATGGAAATTGTTCCCTGCTCCATAGCTTCCAGCATTGCCGAGCGGTCGTCATCGCTCATCTTGTCAAACTCATCAACAGATACTACTCCATTGTTTGCAAGGATGAGAGCCCCGGCTTCAAGAGTCCATCCTCCAGAGAACTCATCACGAACAACTGCCGCAGTGAGACCTACACCAGATGCTTTTTTTCCTGAAACGAAGCGACCTTTTGGAGCCAGTCCGGAGACATAACGAAGTATCTGGGATTTTCCAACAGCAGGATCTCCAACTATGAAAATGTGGATATTTCCCCTGACAATGGTTCCGTCAGGATGCTGTTTTCGGACACCGCCCATAAGCTGGAGAAGGATTGCCTCCTTGATAGGTTCATATCCTTTGATGGACGGCGCTATTGATGCGATAAGCTTTTCATAGACTTTTGGATCTTTTGAGAATTTCTTTATAGCTTCAACATCTTCATCCGACAGTTCTATTTCCTGGAATTCCTGCTCAGTCGGATCAACATGATTAACCTCCAGATAGAAATCGTAGTTAACAGTCTGAGCTCCGCTCCTTGAGGGAATTGGAACTTTCTTTAGAGAGCCAACAAGCTGAACCCTGTTTCCTGGCATCACTTTTTTTCTTTCAGAGGGGGAAACCAAATCATCAGCTAGGTGAACATAGAGTTCAGAGGGCTGTTCGCCGCCGAAAATGGACTCAGGAGGTTCCTGAACCTTAAGTATCTGTGAGTCAATCAGAGTTTCATTGATAATCTTGAATCTTCCACGACGTGCGCACTCAAAATTATCACACTGGCTCGGAGAAATCATGTTTTTAGTAAACTGCGGCAAAACCATATTCGTCTTGCATTCAGGACACTCGAATGTAACTTTCAAAGCCTTTGGTCTGACTTCTGCCGCGTTTTTTACTATCCCTTCAATAGAAATTAGGCTGTCAAGGTGGTCAGAACGGATGTCCCTGAGAACAACTGTATTTGCTTTTGGAAGATTGTGTAGGCGAATGTTAATAGACAGATTTTCAACGTCAATAGGAAGATCTATCTCAGATATTGCATCATGAGCCTGACGAAGCGCCTCTTCAGGATGGAGAAGAAGATCATCAGCAAGATCAGGGAAGGACTTATCAATATCAGCAAAGTCTACTAAAACAGACCTCTTGTCCGGGTATTCCTTAGCTATTTCGAGAAGTCTTCCGTAGTATTTCTTTGTCTTGAAAAACTGCTCAAATTTGTCAATAGAATCCTGCATATCTCCCACTCACAGAATTTGTATTAGGAAAGTCTAGTTAAAGAACTTTGGCTTTTTTTAGCTCCTTGACCAACTTCTCAACGCCCCTTCTGACGTCGACAATTTTCTTTGCTCCTGTGCACACAATTTTACCTGACCTGAAAAGCAAGAAAACTACTTTCGGCTCAGCCACTCTGAAAACCAGACCAGGGAACTGTTCCGGCTCGAACTCTGTGTTCTCCAGTGTAAATGCAATCTTGTCCAGATTAAGTTCAGATTTTAGGTCAGAGGATGCGACAATGTTCTGTATTTTTATCGTTGCCTCTCCCTTTACCTTTATACCGCATTTGCGAATTTGCTTAAGAGTTTCTGCAATTGCGACCTTTACTGTTTTTATCTCTTTTGAGCCAGTGCAAACCATCTTGCCCGAAGAGAAAACGAGAATAGCAGCCTTTGGTTTAACAAGTCTCAGAACGAGACCTGGAAACTGCTCAGGCTCATATTCAGCGTTATCTAGAGTCGCAGCAATTTTATCGAGATCAATTTCTGCATCAACGGCAGCGCTTGCGACAACATTTTCAATCTTTATCTTTGGTTTAAGTGATATGTTTGACTTAGTTTTTGAAGTTTTAGGCATAATAATCCCTCCCAGGGGTTCTTTAAGTAGTATTTAAAGTATATAAAGGCTTGGTGTTAGGTACCTGCAGCGTAATCAGTCAGATACTTCACCTGCTCTGCTGTGAGCTTGTCCAGAGAAAAACCCATTGTTTCAAGTTTTAGAGCTGCTATATCACGGTCCTGCTCACCATCTATGTCGTGAACATTATTCTCCAGACTTCCTTTATTCTCAAGCAAACTTAGCATCGACATAAATTGGTTTGCAAAACTCATATCCATAACTTCAGAGGGGTGACCTTCTGCCGCCGCAAGATTAACTAGACGGCCTTTGGCAAGAAGATAAATCCTGTTTCCGTTTTTTAGAACATACTCTTCATTGTTAGTCCTCACTTCACGCTTTGTTTTTGCCAAAGATTCTAAATCATTAAGATTTATTTCAAGATCATAGTGTCCAGTGTTGCAGACTATTGCCCCGTCCTTCATGCTCTCGAAGTGTCTCCCTATAATAACGTCCTTCATTCCCGTTGCTGTTATGAATATGTCTCCGAGTTTTGCTGCCTCATCCATCTTCATAACACGGTGACCTTCCAGACTTGCCTTTAGAGCTGCTATTGGATTAACCTCGGTTGCAATTATATTTGCTCCTAGACCGCTTGCTCTGAGAGCAAGTCCGCGACCGCAGTGCCCATATCCGGCGATAACAACTGTTTTTCCGGCGAAAAGAACGGACGTAGACCGCATTATTCCGTCGAGAGTGCTCTGACCAGTCCCGTAAACATTATCAAAATCCCATTTTGTCTCTGCATCATTGACAGCTATCACAGGATAGAGGAGCTTCCCTTCCTCTCCCATTGCGCGAAGCCTGTGAACACCAGTTGTCGTTTCCTCAGTTCCCCCAATTATTTCCTTGGCGAGTTCAGGATGCTTTTTATGTATTGTAAAAATTAAATCAGCTCCATCATCTAGAGTAAGTGTCGGCTTGAAATTCAAAGTCTGCTCTATACACCAGTAAAATTCTTCATTTGAAAGCCCGTGCCAGGCATAGATATCAGTACCTGATTCGGCAAGGGCTGCTGCCACATCGTCCTGCGTCGAAAGGGGATTGCAGCCACTCCAGGATATTTCCGCTCCTGCTACTTTCAAAGTTTCAATAAGAACTGCAGTTTCCTTTGTAACGTGAAGACAGCCAGCTATTCTCTGACCTTTCAGAGGCTTACTCTTTCCGTACTTCTCGCGCAGGCTCATAAGAACAGGCATTCGGGACTCTGCCCATTCTATTTTCTTTCGGCCTTGAGCCGCCAGTTTTTCATCTGCTATTTTGCTCATTAGTCTGTTTTGTATAATATCAGTGGTTTAAATTGTTTTTTAAGTTAAGCTTTTATAATTATACCAGATATAAGCCATATGAAACTGGGAAATTCTCTTTTGTTGTTATTAATAGTTAGTGTGAGCGGCTGTATTTCTCAGACAGAGACAGAAGCAGATAAAGAAGTAGAAGTCCCTCACATACCTGGTGAACCTGCAATAATTGTTCCACATACTCAGGGAGAAAGAGATATTAGAGAAATAATGGAAGAGGGGAAACAGAGTGCAGAATTTGATATAGAAAACGAAGAGATACCTAAATTTGTGGATGAAAATTTTATTGAGCTTGATAAAATTAAGTCAATTTCAAAGTTTAGAGGCGGTTATGGACACGATTTTTCTGCAGGAACAGGAGAAAGTTGCAGAAGTATGAAGCACTATTTTTGGCCGGCATGGGGTGAACATGGTAAAACTCATAATCCATCCTGGATGAGCATAGAATATTATTCACCGGTTGACGGAGTCATTGAGGAATTGCAATACAGGGAAAATGCCTATGGAACTGAGGCACAATTTCATATAGTACCAGACGAAGAACCTGCCTTCCTCCTCAGATTTTTCCACTTGAAATTGCTTGACTCCCTAGGAGAGGGAAGTAGAGTAAGTGCTGGGCAGAAAATAGGAACTATTGGAGATGAGAATTCACACGCTGAGATTGCAGTTGAGCTTATGATACCTG
The DNA here is from genome assembly GCA_014189675.1 of Candidatus Undinarchaeales archaeon SRR5007147.bin71. Lineage (GTDB taxonomy): Archaea > Undinarchaeota > Undinarchaeia > Undinarchaeales > Undinarchaeaceae > Undinarchaeum. Next base: position 22,318 of record DVAE01000030.1, read on the forward strand.
ATGGCTCCACAATAATTTCATTTTTCCAGATTATGAGTGATTCTGTGTTTGAGGAATACGCAGAGAGAGGTATGACATCAAGAGAGGATGTAATAATTAGCAAAGAAGAAAGGGATGCAGATCCTCTGGAATGTGACTATTCTACAGAAGCTGGATATTTCGTAGGAAGGGGAACTGAAAAATACGACAGATGGTCAACCAGCTCAGCGAACTGGCTTATGTTAAATTAAGTTGTTTACTCTGATTTGTAATTCACAAGAGAATATATCTTGTAATCTTTGAGCTTTTCTCGCCCCTTAAGGAAGGACAGCTCTATAAGAAAGGCGAAGGCTGCGATTTCTCCTCCTATTTTTTCTATTAAGTTGGCAGTTGCGCGTGAAGTTCCTCCAGTAGCGAGAAGGTCATCTACAATTAAGACCTTGTCTCCTTCCTTGACTGCATCATCGTGAACCTCAAGCCTGTCTGTTCCGTACTCGAGCTCATATTCCTCATAAACTATATTGCTTGGAAGTTTTCCGGGTTTTCTGACTATTGCAAAGGGAATTTTCATTGCATAGGCAAGAGCGGCTCCGAAAATAAAACCACGAGATTCTACCCCTACAATTATGTCAATTCCTGAATCTGAGAATTCATTCTTGAAATTATCAACAACATATTGGAAAGCCTCAGGATCCTGTATTAAGGTAGTGATGTCACGGAAAACTATTCCCTTTTTAGGAAAGTCTTGTATATTACGTATTTTATCCTTTAAATCCATACAGGAAAGTTGTAAGATAAGCTTATAACTTTTATTAGGCATAGAAAACCAATGGAAAGGCAAGTTGACATTGGAGTTATAGGAGGTTCAGGAGTATACGACGCTGAGTTTTTAAAAAATTCCGAAGAAATTACACTGGAAAGCAAGTACGGAAGTCCGGCTGACAGCTATCTTGTTGGAGAATACCTTGGAAAGCAGGTGGCATTTCTTCCGAGGCACGGAAAGGACCACGCTCTTGCACCCCATCAAGTAAACTATCGTGCAAATATAGACGGATTCAGACAGCTTGGAGTAGGAAGAATAATAGCAGCGCAGGCAGTCGGCTCTTTGAAAGAGGAATATAAGCCTGGAGACATTGCTTTTACAGACCAGTTTATAGACAAAACTTTAGGACGTGATTCAACATTTTTCGATGAAGGAAAAGTTGCCCATGTTTCAATGGCTGAGCCGATGTGCCAGTACCTGCGAGAAATATTGATAAAGGGAGCACGGAAACTTGAGCTTGAGCACCATGAAAAAGCTACCTATGTCTGCATAGAGGGACCAAGATTTTCGACGCGTGCAGAATCTGAACTTTTCAAGAGCTGGAATGCAGACCTAATAGGAATGACTCTTGTTCCGGAATCAGTTCTGGCAAAAGAGGCATCAATTTGCTATGCACCTGTTTCAATGGTAACTGACTACGACTGCTGGAAGAAAGGGCATGTTGTAAGTCATGAAGAAGTAATCTCAGTTATGGAGCAGAATGTCGGGAAAATCAAAAAACTTCTTTCTGAAGTCATAGCAAAAATTCCTGATAAACGCTCGGCTGAGTGTGAAAATACCATGGAAGGCGCAACGGCCTAAAGGGGCTGCTTCTCTGCCGCCTGACTGTAATCCTTGTGAACAGTTCTTGAGTAAAGTTCTGTTCCCCGTATTTTGTGAATATATTCTTCAGCAATAAGCTCGTGAATCAAACCACCCACTTCTTTTTCAGGAATTCCATGTCCTTTTGCATAATTTTCAAGATCTTCAAATGAGAACATATTAGCATGTTCCTCTAGCTCAAGAACTGCACGCTTTAACTCCTCAAGATATTCCTGTTCGACCATAAATTATTATATCCACAGGAACAATTTAAACTTATGGATTCTCAAGTTACAATAGTCGGAGGGGGGCCGGCTGGTCTGCACCTTTCGAGAAAGCTCAAAGAGAAGGGGATAGATTCGACAGTGTATGAGAGTAGTCCTGATCTAGGAAGACCGGTTCAGTGCTCCGGAGTTTTTAGCAACAATTTTGCAGAACTTCTTGAGATGCCAAAAAAAGTAATACTCAATCAAGTAAAGGGAGCTAAGCTCTACTCTCCAAGCAAAAAAATTGTTGAAATCTCAAAAAGAGAGAAGCAGGCAGATATTGTTGACCGCGGAGAATATGACAGACATTTAGCGAAGGGTCTTGATGTCAGAGAGGGAGAACATGTCAACTCTCTGGACTTTGATTCTGAGTATATAGTCGGAGCAGATGGAGCCCATTCAACAGTTGCGAGGCTGGCAGGATTTTCCCCTTTGGAAAAACACGTCGTCGGAGTCCAGGTTGAGATAGACAACGACAGCTACGACAAGGACTTTGTAGAGCTACATCTTGGACAGAAGGTGGCTCCCGGCTTCTTTGCCTGGATAATACCGACGGACAAAAATCTTCGTGTCGGACTTGGAACGACAGAAAATCCAAAAGAATATCTTGACAGATTTATAGAAGAAAGATTCGGAAAAGTAGAACAGAGAGAATGTCTTGCAGGATTCATACCGGTGAGAGTTAGAAAACCGATGTGGAAAGGAAACATTGCCTTGGTCGGAGACGCGGCAGGTCAAGTAAAGGCAACAACAGGAGGAGGAATTTACATGGGTATGAAATCCTCAGAGATACTGGCAGATGCAATAGAAGAGAAAGACCTGAACATATATGAAAAACGATTTACTACGGAAATTTATCCGGACCTGAAAAAGGCTGTAGCTATTAATAAAGTTCTGTCTAGTATGACAGACGAAGAGATGGATAAGTTCTGGGACACGCTCGGAAAGGAGAGCATGGTGAAACTTATGCAGGAATATGGAGATATGGACAAGCCGACGCTTCTTCTGAAAGGCTTCTTAAAAAATCCGGGACTTATAACTCAGGTTCCCTTTATTAGAGGTCTTCTGAAATAGTTATTTTCCATGCCTTCTCTGACGAGAATCGTAGTCCTCAAGTGCAGTTTTGATGTCATCAATAGTCACATCAGGCCAGTACTTATCCAAAAAGTAAAGTTCAGAGTAACTTGAGCCCCATAGCATAAAGTCACTAAGGCGGCTCTCAGAAGTCCTGAATATCAGGTCGACATCCGGATAATCTGAATAAAGATTTTCGGATATGCTTTCAAGAGAAAGATTTTCACCTGATTTCTTAGCAGCATCTACTATTTCCTGGCGACCAGAATAGGCGAGAGCAACCCTGAAAAACTTGCTGTCATAATCAGCTGTTGCTTCAATAGCGATATCAGTAGCCTTAAGAACCTTTTCCGGTACAAGGTCACGGGAACCTATAATTCCGACTCTTACCTGATTTTTGTGAATATCCTCATCCTTTGAGAGTTTAATGAAGTATTTTGAATATAATTTTTCAAGAGCCTTTAGCTGAGGAGCAGGACGATTCAGATTTGAAGCAGAAAGTCCGTAAGCAGTAAGATGTTTCACAGGAGTTTCTGAAAGAAGCCATTTGGAAACTGTTTCCATAACTTCAATTCCTTTGATGTGACCGTCCCAAGGAAGCGAGCCTTTTTCAGAAGCCCAACGGCAGCAGCCGTCCGGGATTATTGCCATATGAAGAGGATAATTCATACACTATTCTTAGTAAAGCTTCTATAAAAAATAAGAGGCAAAGAAGTTTTATATAACACGCAGAACAAAACAGCTTTGGGAGATGGAATTTAACACAGCTATTTGGACAGAGAAGTACAGACCCGCTGTACTGTCGGAAGTCGTTGGACAGCAGCATATAGTGGAAAGACTGAGCGCCTTCGCAAAAGATAAAACTCTTCAGCACCTCCTCTTTTCTGGACCTGCGGGGACAGGGAAAACTACCTGCGCTCTCGCTCTTGCGAAAGAAACATTCGGAGATAACTGGCAGGGTAATTTTCTTGAGCTAAATGCATCAGACGAAAGGGGAATTGACGTAGTAAGAAACAAAGTAAAGGACTTTGCAAGGACAAAGGCTCTTGGAGATGTTCCTTACAAAATAATTTACTTGGATGAGAGCGATGCTCTTACGAAAGAGGCTCAACAGGCACTAAGACGTACTATGGAAAATTATACACACACATGTCGCTTCATACTATCTTGCAACTACAGTTCAAAAATTATAGACCCCATACAGTCACGGTGCGCAATTTTCAGATTCGGACCAGTTGAAAGGGAAGAACTTGAAAAAAGACTGAAATTTATAGCAGGGGAGGAAAAACTTTCCGTAGATTCTAAAGGAATGAAAGCTCTTCTTGAAATCGCAAACGGCGATCTTAGAACAGCAATAAACCTTATGCAGGCTGTAGCATCAAGTGGAGAAAGTATAAGCGAGGAATCGGTTTATCTTGTTTCGGCAAGAAGCAAGCCAGGGGAAATTGAGGACTGTCTCAAGCTTGCTATGAATGGTGGCTTCAAGGAAGCACGGAAAAAGATTACCACTATGATGATTGAAAAGGGAGTTTCAGGAGAAGATGTTATAAGGCAAATGCATCGGGCTCTCCTTAGGATGGATGAAATACCGGAAAACGCCTTGGCAGGGCTTCTCGATAGGCTCGGCGAATATGACTTCAGAATAACCGAAGGCTCGAACGATATTATACAGATAAACGCCTTCCTGGCTCAGCTTTACAAGACCGGAAAAGATGGAAAATGAACTATGGGCTGAGAAATACAGCCCGACGAAAATTGAGGAACTTGTTGGCCAGGAAAAGGCTGCTGAGACTCTGAAAACTTTTGTTAAGAATTACAAACCAGGCTCTGGGATTCTTCTTATTGGACCGAGCGGCTGCGGGAAAAACGTTCTTGTTTCAGCCCTGGCAAATGAAACTGGAAATGAGCTTCTGGAAACAAATGCATCAGACGTAAGGAAGAAGGCAGATATCGAAGAAATTATAGGAGGTGCTTCCCGTCAGATGAGTCTGACAGGGGATGGAAAAATAATACTCGTTGACGAAGCAGACGGAATCCACGGAAACTCTGATAGAGGAGGAGTACCTGCGATACTGAAGATAGTTCAAACCAGCGCATTCCCGATTGTTCTAACTGCAAATAATCCTGATGTGAGGGCAGTAAAAGAGCTGAAGAAGAAGTGCAAAGTTGTTAAAATGGCAAAGCTGACTGAAGCAGATGTTGCGGAGAGGCTTAAGGATATAATTTCTTCAGAAGGAATAGAAGCAGACGACAGCGTAATTATGCAGATAGCGTGGCGCTCAGAAGGCGACATGAGAATTGCAATAAATGAGCTCCAGGCAGTTTCGACCGGAAGACAGAAAATAACAAAGGAAAATTTGGAGCATTTAGGAGAACATGGCAAGAGACTTGCCGTTTCTGACGCTCTAAAAGCTATATTCAAAACTAAGGATGCAGATTTTATACGGAAGTCTATGTTTGCCTGCGATGTGGCGCCTGAAGAAATAATGCTGTGGATAGAAGAGAATATAGCACGTGAGTACGGAGATGCTTCGGAGATTGCAGAGGCCTATGACAAAGTATCACGGGCGGACATTTTTTTAAGAAGAATAAGAAGGGGGCAGCAGTGGGCTCTGCTTAGCTACGCCTCCGAGCTAATGTCAATAGGAACTGCCCGGGCGAAAAAAGAGAAGAATGGAAAGAGTGTAGATTATGTCTTTCCGCAGATAATTGCTCTTATGGGAAGAACAAAGTTCCAGAGAGCAAAAAGAGATTCCGAAGCCGCCGAGCTTGGGGAAGCTCTGCACTGCTCAAAAAAACGCGCGATTGAGCAGATGCCTTATTTTGATATTATTTTCCAACACCAAGGACAGGGAAGCAGTCAGTAAGATTTTCTATACGGCAATGAGTTACACTGATGTCCTCAGGATGTTCAACTTGCAAGTGGAGAGATAAGAACCTAAAATGAGAAGAATTTTGGGCTTCGCACTGAGCATCATCCCCAGTATCATTGATTACAGTATGCCTCTCAAGACAAGTTGCTGTATCTAGAGTGAAGTTCAGGATTTTTCCAGTATTTGAAAAATTTGCCTCCAAGGTACAAAGATTCAATCTAACATCATTTACTTTGTCGTTTGCAAGAGGGTCAAGGGCAGTAATAAATTTGACAGTATAAGGAGGAGGTTCACCAACTTCTAGTGGAGGTGGAGTAAGCCCAAAACCTATCATAACTGGCATTTGCAGGTAGTCAAGAGACTCATCAAGAATTGTGAAGTGAAGCTCGCAGTCAGTTGTTGGTTCCGTTGGAGATTTGTTAAAATCCATAAGATTTGCACTGTCAGTTATACATTCAGGATCTACCGCCTCTGTCTGAGGAACACAAACATAGATAGCATCAGAGGATATAAAATCCTGACTTACTGTTCCTGCGACTGAGGACAATTGAGCTGAAACATTTATAGTCATAACCTCCTGAAGAGATGTGTCAATAACAAAAGTAATATTTTCTGCAAAGCCTTTTGAAGATATGAATGAATTCAGCTCATCTTTTGAATCGGTGCAAATATTCAGAAGAAAATCCTCATAAAGAAGGATATCTCCAATATCCTCACGGTTTGCGAAGAATAGAGCCTCGCTGACACATTCATCCATAACCTCACGAATAACTTCAAAAACCTCTCCCGGATTCTGGGCAACAATAGACTGAGCCTGTTGTGTAGTAATTTCCTCAGCTTCCTCAGCTTCTAGAAAAACACTCGTTGCAACAACGATAACAATAACTGCACCGGCTATCGCAGCAACTCCGATGAGAGCCTTTCTGTTTTTGTTCATTGTATAAACCATATTGCCAGATATACTGAGCAGGGAACAACAGTACAGGTGTTGTTAACATTTGCGCCGGAGATTGTTCTATCGATAGAGACTATCTCCTTTGTAGAAGGCTGAAGATTTGTAAGAGAACCCCCTTTACGGGATATTGTTCCATTATCATATAAGTAAAATGTGAAACCAAGATGGTCAGGAAGCATTTTTGTCAGCTCACCTTCAAGATTAAAGGGGTCGTCAGCACTAGTCCAAGCTTGGTCTATAACAAACTTAGCAAGATCTTTTGAACTGTCATTATTCAAGTCACTTCTCCAAAGAGAGTTAAGAGAGTCTTTTGCATAGGTATTAAGAACAACATTTCCCCAGTCACCCGGCTGGCTGCTTTCTGTAAGCTGAAGAGACTGCAGATACATTATAGAAACAAATATCAAAACTGAAGCTAAGACTAGACCTACTAATTTTATCCACGCTTTTCTGTTTTCCATCATTCTACCATACCATCAAAGTCACGTTAACTATTGTCTGGTTTATGACCATAATTCTTGTAAGAACCACAACGTCTGAAAGCCTTGAAGGGTATCCTTCAGTCATATTAAGATAAACCCGACCAGATGACTCTATTTTGAGCCAGAATCGTGTACTATTTTCGAGGCTTAAGTTCTGGCTCACTTTTGTGTAGTTATTAGCTATAGTATCGTTTATGTAGAGGACTTTTTTCCAGTCCAGTTTGTTTCGAAGAGTTGAATTGCTAAAGTTGTTGTATTCCGCAAGTCCGATTCTGTCCGGAAGATTGTCAGAATCCCAGTCAGCAGGAAGTCCGGGATCATTCAAGAGGAGATTGCTTATATCGAGAGTCCTTGATTGGAGAACAAAGCGGTCAGAGGCCTCTTTCACAGACGGAGCCATATCAAGAATTGACATAGTCGCTGACATAACCATTATTATGAGGAGAACTACCGCTATAATAACTCCTAGATTTCCCTGACCTTTATCTTGCTTTAGAAGAGGAATATCCATGATGCCATGACCCCCGTTACAAGGAATATTGCGCTGTGTTTGAGTCCAAGCTTTACAGAGTCATCAGCTATCTGGCCGGCTATCAGTCCGGTAAATATAGCCTGTATAACTACCATAGAAAAGAAAATTCCCTGATAAAAGGAAAGAACTGCTTCAGGGTCAATTGAGGCAATTGTAAATCCTCGAGAGAATACAAGAGGAACGAGAAGCTTCTGAAGCGAAATAACTATCATTAGAAAGAGGAAGAATATTGCATACATTATTACTGTTTGTTGCTGAAGCTTTGTCTTCCTCTCGGCTTCGGCTTCCTTGATTATGCGGGCGTCATTCGCGACCGCGTCAAGAGTTTCAGAAAGCGCTCCACCGCTCATTTGAGTTTCTATGATGATTGCAATAGCCCTTTGTACGAAACGACTGCGAGACTTTCTGGAAAATCTTCTTAGAGCTTCAATAAAAGGGACTCCCCAAGATAACTGAACAGCCATTTTCCTGACATATTTGCTAAGGACTCCATAATCAGTCTTTGAGCTTTTTGAAACAGCCTGAGGAAGAGTCAGCCCTGACTTTCTTGATTCTGCTATATCCCTAAGAAATGCCGGAAGCTGGTCCTCGATTTCCTCGATTTCCTTTCGTGAAGTATATGAGAAATAGGAGTAAGGAAGAAAGACAAGGAGAATCGCCACGCTGAAAGCTGGAGGAAGTAAATCATTTCGACCGAGTGCAAAGGGGATTATCATAAGAATTATGGCCAAGGCTGCGCTTATTCCGAGCACAATGTGCTGTGTTTTTACTGAAAGATTTTTTATATCCATTAGAGAGGGGAAGCGATTTTTAGGAGACCTATCATAACAATTCCTGCGACAGGCAGAAAGATGTAGACAAGCGCCTGCTGGAGAAACCTAAAGCTTTCGAAACCAGAGATTGACCCCATAATAGTGAGCATGACTGTCGAAAATATTGAGCCGACGATGACAAGAGTAATGTAAAGTTCTATGTAAATTGAGAGATCGTTTGTGTATTTTTCTATCTTTCTCCTGTATTCATTCATGAGAATTTTGGACTTTCCTGAGAGAAGAGCCCTTAGATTGCCTCCGCCGACTATTGTAGTTGAAATTCCCAAAAGCATTTCTTTGAACTGATCAGAAGGAGTCTGCTCCGCTGCCTTGTGAAGAGCATCATCGATGTCACGCCCCATTACTTCAACATCTTCCACTATTTTCTGTGCCTCCTTGGAAACTTCTCCGTATTCCTTGAAATCAGCAAGAAGTTTGAACATGGCAAAAGGAGGAGCTCCAGTTCCGGCTATTGTATTCATATACAAAGTCGCAAAAGGGAGATTATTCTCTATATCTTTCTTTCTTTCTGCAGCAAGCATCTGAGGATAATAGAGAGACCCGACAAAAATTCCGGCTGTCAGAACTGCCGTAACTGCAAGTGAGAGTATAAGTGCAAGAAGGAAGGGCTTCCCAAGAAGAATTATGTAAAGATAAGTTAGAGGAAGGGCGATGGCAGGAGTTATCAGAGCATTCAGAAAGCATATGCAAACATACTCGCGGAGCATTATACCCATATTCGCCTGCCGGAGGAAAGGGTGTATCCATCGGAATTTGTCTATCTTTGTCTCCACAAAGTCCCGAAAAAGCCGGCTGGCAACTTCTACATACTTTTCATAGGATGATTTTTTCTCTGCCATATCACTTTATATGATTGAGAAGCTTGCTAGGATTCTGGTAGTACTCATGTATGACTCTGCCAACATTCCGGTAGTCCCTAATATTTTTTGACTTCATCCAGTCCAGCACCTTCATTCTGTTCTTTACCTCCTCGTAGATTGAATCAGGAGTTCCTCCTGTAATCTCCATGATGAGCTTTAGTATTGAGCTCTTGCCAGAATATGAATATTTATCGTTTGAGGCAGACCAAGTAAAGGCAGTGTTTGTTTTTGGAATATCTTTTTCAATATCATATCCTGTTATCTCAACTAGCTCCTTTGACCTACGGATGTACTTGCCCTTAATTCTCTGTCTTGTAAGAACAAGAAGTAAGTCAAGGTGCTGAAGCAGACTCGGAGGCAGGTTTATAGGAGGAGTTCTGAGCCGATTAACTACTGCCATCATAGATTCAGCGTGGATAGTGCTAAGACCAGGGTGTCCTGTTGCCATCTGTTGGAAGAGAACATAGGCTTCACGGCCCCTCACTTCACCGACGATTATAATATCAGGTCTCTGACGCAGAGAAGCTTTGAGCAAGTCAAAGAGATCTATCTCACCAAGTTTCTTTCCACTCACTCCTTCAGGACCGAAGCCAGTTCTTGAAACCTGCGACACCCAATTCTCATGTGGAAGTCGAAGCTCAGGAGTATCTTCAATAGTTATTACTTTCAACTCTGGCCTGATGAAAAGAGACAGGGCATTCAGCATCGTAGTTTTTCCGGACGCAGTAGGTCCAGCAATCAGGATAGACTTGCCGTGCTCTATAGCAAGCCATAGATATGCAAGAAGCTCTGAGTTCACAGTACCATAATTAAGAAGATCTATGCAGGTCATTGGATCGGCTGTGAACTTCCTTATTGTGAAATTTGAACCCTTCATTGAGATTCCAGAGCCGAAAGTTGCCTGTACACGTGAGCCATCAGGGAGAGCTCCATCAAGTAAGGGATCTGCTATGCTGATGGAACGCCCGCATTTCTGGGACAAGCGCATAACGAAGGAATCTAACTCCTCCTCTGTGTCGAACTTGACATTTGTCCTCACTGAGCCGAATCGCTGGTCACGGTGGTACACATAAATTGGGACGCCAACGCCATCGCAACTTATGTCCTCTATGTTCGGATCATTTAGCAAAGAATCTATCTTACCAAAGCCTATGAAATTTCGCTGGATGTAATATTCTATGAAGTGCCTAGTTCTTTCACTCATTCTGAAATTATAGTAGCTTATAACAGAATCCAGTTTTTGTGATAGGTACTGCTCCGCCTTGAGAGTCTTTAGTGCGGAAAAGTCAACCTCCAGTTCCTCGACAAGAGTACTCTCTATTCTTTTGAGCATCTCATTTTCCTGGGGAGTAAGAACAGGCTCTATAACCTTGTAAAGAAGACCTTGAGACCTTGGATCATAGCGTATATTTGCGTAGACATGGACTTTCCCTCCTTTATATATCAGAGGGTAGGTTATATTGACTCCAAGAAGAGATTCTCTCCTTTCAGGCTCATGTTTTTGCGTACTAGGCCTTCTTCGACCACCAGAAGTTGATGGAAGTGAAAGTGAAAAATCCGATTGGACGCGACGGGTAGTCTTTGGCTCCTCTGCAGGAACAGCTACAGATTCTTTCTTCACCTGCTTTTCAAGAGCAAGTTTCAGAAGCTCGGATACAAGCGATTTAAGCTCACTCTCTGAGACTCCTTCTCCATTCTCTTTTGAAAGTTCAGATGAAATCCTATCAAAACTTTCCTCACTTATTGCCTGCTTGTTCCTGGCATCAATGGCAGGTTGAAGTATGTCCATAAGATTTGGAGCGGACCTCTTTTGAGAAACACCAGGAGGCATCTGCACAGGAGCAGGGCTGGAATGATATGTCTTCTTTGCGTGTTTTAGGAACTTTGTAAGGTTCTTCATTATATATCCTCTAATACCATTATACCAGACGTTGAATTATAAGCTATACGATGTTGCCCGCCGGCTGTAGAACTGAAACTTCCATTGATTGAAATGTTAAATTTTAGTATTGGAAGAGTCCGATTTATGTCATAGAATTCATCGCGAACGAGTATTGATGTATTATTTGTAATGATTAAGTAGCGATGACCCGCAAGATAGGGAGGAAGTTCTATATTAAGTGAGTAATTATCAACATACCTTCCGTAGATGTAAGAGTTTGATATGGCCAGGTGAACATAGGAGGCAACGTTCCTGAACTGGTGACCTGCCTGGAAATCAGACATGTCATCTTTTATTCCGCCGAAAACTGTAAGAAACATTATAAAGATGAAAACGCCCATCACCGCGAAGCATACCTGCTCGAATATGGCCGTACTGCCCTTACGGTTATAGAAGCCCATATTACGACTAAAGAAAGCGCTTATTTATCTATTTTGATACCTCATCTTAGGTCAACGAGGACATTTGTATGTATTGTACCGCTGCTGTTAACTCTACCCATGTTTCTTGCTATAACTGTTGTTGAAGTTCCCGAAACTCTGGAAACTTCACCAATTGAAATATTAATCAGATAGGACGTTGATGAGGTGGTGTCGTTTATCTGCCTAAACCATATCATAAAGGAATTCGCATAGCTGTTCCCAGATTTGAAAGGCCGAGCTACCAGAACACCGGAGCTTCCATTAGTCTGATTTGCTGAGCATCGAATATTCGGCTCTATAGGGTCTATAGACACCCAGTCTAATGAATCGATGAGCTTCCGGTTGTTCGTGAGATTGTATAGAATTGCATTCTTGTTCACATTCGTACCGGAGCAATGGCTTCCGTTAAGAACGGATAAACTTCCCATCCTCAAGTTCATTCGCACTATACGGGTCGAGTTTATCTGTTCCTGTCCGACCTCAAGAATTGCGTTCTTTATATCGAGAAGTTTTGCCTGAGAATAAGTAACCGTAACTGATACTTGCTGAGTTTCCAGCATCTCCTTCCCCCAGCTAAAAGTCAGTATAACAAGAGCTGTTACAACAAGAATCATCACGACTGAGGATATAACAGGGGACTGGGCTTTTCTAGAGCGGTGATGAGAAACCATAATATGAAAGGATGCCTAGCAAAGGTAGCTCGAATAGGTGCATGTGAACTTGATGAGCTTCTCGGCAGATGTTTCTTTTGAAGAGATTCTTACCTCTTTCGTCTTGTTTACCCACTCAGAACAGGAAACATCATTCAGGACGCCTCCGCTGTAGGAAGTTACAGTTCCGGCGGAGAGTGTGTCATTAGCCATACCTGACTGCAGGGCATCATCCACAAAGAGCTGAAGCTTCTCAGCCTGCTCTGTCCCTGCGTTTCTTACATAAATTGTGATGTTTGCTTTATCAGTGCTTGAAGAGCAATTTGCTACAAAACCCTCAACTTTCAGTTGTACGTTAAGACCTCCTAGAAGTTCCAAGCTTGTGTTCTCGCTTGAAGTCTGTATTGTACCCTGCATTCTCTGAAGGAAAGTATAAGCTAGACCGGCTATTGCTATAGTCATCATAAGAAGTAGAATAACTGAAATTATAGGAGTTATTCCCTTTTTGCTTGAAAAGAATTTTGGAAATCTCATTTTGCCTCCATAATCTCGATTACAGTTTCAAGGACATACAATATTGAAAGCATGACAATGACCTGAAGACCTGCCATGAAAATTAGAAGCATTGAAGACATACCTGTTCCTCTCGCAATATAAGCAATTACTAGAGAGAATATAAAAGCCAGAATTATTGTTATCTGGATTACGATTTTACGGGATTTTCGGGTAGTCATATTATTGTGGAGGTAGTGGAGGCGGTGGTAGCTGCCTTCTTGGCTGCTGCGGTCTCTGAACAGGAGCAGGAGCCACTACAGCTCTTTGTGGCGCTACGCTCTGTCGCCTTAAATATCTTTCCAAGGAATCAAGAGTCTTAGATAGTTGCTTGTTTTGTTCCTTGAAATCAGTCATTGCAGATTTCATCTCACCTATTGCTGATGAAACTTCCTTCATACTTCCTTCTTCTTCAGTTTCCATTGCCTCTGTTGCTTCGGCGAATATTGTAAGTATTTTGGAAAGCTTCTGGGAAAGCCCACGGTTAGTCTCATTCATCAAGTCAAGAGCACTCTGTATCTTTTCTGCGACTTGCTGATTGGATTTTGAGACCTGCTCCTGCATTTGCTGAGTTGACTCCAGGAGGCCCATCATTTTTTTTATGAATTCGTCTGCGTGTGATTCAATTTTTGTGAGCCCGACAGTGCCGCGCAGAGCGGATTTAATTTCATTTATATCGTGCTCGAGCTTCTCTTCCTTTCGTTCGAGCTCGTCATAAGGGCTTGACGCAACAACTTCGTATGATTCAGACTCTTCCGCCATGGCTACTCGGTTTAAAGAGAGAGTCTATATAAATGTTGCTTTTAAAGAGTGGGAAAAATAAGAAAGGGGCCCGAAGGCCCCAGATTTCAGGATATTACATCATACCCGGCATTCCGCCCATTTCTGGGGGCATTGCTGGGGCTCCTCCCTTGCCAAGCTCCTTGGCAGAGATTACATCATCGATGCGGATTATCATTTCCGCTGCTTCTGATGCGCTCTTAATTGCCTGTGTCTTAATCTTAAGAGGCTCAAGAACACCTTCCTTCTGCATGTCGATGACCTTTCCGCGGAACACGTCAAGACCGTGTGAGTTTTGACCCTTCTGGTCGTGTGCTGATCTTAGCTCAGTCATTTTGTCAATCGGGTCAAGACCGGCATTCTCTGCCAGTGTTCTTGGAACAATTTCCAGAGCATCAGCAAAGGCATTTATTGCCAGCTGTTCTCTTCCGCTGACTTTCTCAGCAGCCTTTCGAACGGTCTTGGAAACTTCTATCTCAATTGCTCCTCCGCCTGCAACTACCTTTCCAGTCTCAAGTGTTGCTGAAACGCCACCGATTGCATCATCCAGTGCACGCTTAACTTCGTCAACCACGTGGTCAGTTCCTCCCCTTACCAGGAGAGAAACAGCCTTTGGAGATTTGCAGTCAGTAACGAAGACCATTGAGTCTCCGGCAATTTTGCGTTCCTCGACGCTTCCGGCATTTCCAAGGCTTTCCTTGTCCAGGTCGTCAAGATTTGAAATTATACTTGCGCCTGTTGCACGGGATAGTTTTTCCATATCGGACTTTTTGACACGCCTTACAGCAAATATTCCCTCTTTTGCAAGGAAGTGCTGTGCCATATCGTCAATTCCCTTCTGGCAGAAGAGCACCTTTGCACCGGATGCTTTGACTTTGTCAGTCATATCTCGGAGCATTCCCTCTTCCTGTGAAAGGAAGGCTTGAAGCTGGTTTGGATCAGTGATTCTGATTTCAGAATCGGTTTCAGTTTCCTTTACCTCAAGAGCTGCGTCAACAAGAGCTATCTTTGCACCGCTGACAGCCTGAGGCATTCCAGGGTGGACTCGCTCTTTGTCAATTATGAGCCCCATTATAAGCTCGCTATCGTCAATTGAGCCTCCACTCTTTTTCTCAATCTTGATATTATCAAGATCGACAGAAAGTGAGCCGTTTGACTCGTCTGCAACAAGTGTTACTGCCTTAACTGCGAGTTTTGCAAGACTTTCTCTTGCTCTCTCTGCTGACTTTCCAGTCATTGCAGTCATAGCAACTTTTTCTAGAATTCCAGTATCACCTGGAGAAACATTTTCTCCCGCTGAAGCCAGAAACTCCTGAGCAATATCATTAGCTTTTCTGTAGCCCTGTACAATAACAGTCGGATGTATATTCTGGTCGAGAAGATTCTCTGATTCCTTGAGAAGTTCTCCTGCGATTATCACAGCAGTTGTTGTTCCATCTCCGACTTCGTCTTCCTGAGCCTTTGATACTTCAACAAGCATCTTAGCTGCAGGGTGTTGTATGTCCATCTCGCCGAGCAGAGTAGCGCCATCATTTGTGATAACAATATCTCCAAGCGAGTCTACAAGCATCTTGTCCATTCCTTTTGGACCAAGAGTAGTTCTTACGGCTTCCGCTACAACGCGACCTGCCATAATATTCATTCTTTGTGCGTCCCTTCCAAGAGTCCTTTTAGAATTCTCAGATAGAACGATTACTGGTTGTCCAGTCATTTGTGTCATTTATAATACCTCCACGTATTAAGTAGTGTCCTTACTCTACTTGAGGTGATATATAAAGCTTACTGTTCTATTAGATTTGCAAGATACCGCTTTACAAGCAAAGTTGCCCTGCAATCATCTTCATTATAATCTATGACTTTCTGGAGCTTTTTCCGGTCTCCAGTATCGACAAATTCATTGTAGAGCACAATCGACTGCATAGCATCAAGGTCTTCGTGCCTCCAGGAGTCCGGTTTCAGGAATTTTGCGACAGCTTTCAGGGAGTAGGAGTAGAGAGGAAAAACGACTGATTTATGAGAAACTCTATATAAATCTACCATTCTTTCCAGAATCTTTATCCCTTCAACTTGGTACTTTTCAAAAAGTTTTTTTAGTGCAGTGACTTCATAGGTATTCCAGTGATATAGGACATAATCCCCTTTTGAATCTAGGTACTTTAGAAACTCACGAAAGATTTTTTCCTCATCGTCCGGTGTCTCAGCCAAGAAAGATATGTATTTTTCAGAGCCATTCTCTGATTCAAGAATTCCCATCAGATAGTCGAAGGGCTCGGCTCCAGAGGTTATTTCATCCGTCCCCTCAAGGTCGAAATAAAGTTCAGCTTTTGCATCCGGCAGAACTATAGCATCTTTATTCTTTACTACAGGCTTGCCGGATTTTAGTGACTCGGCGCAGAGTTTGAACTGTGTAGCTTTTACATCTCCGATACCTTCAATGTCTGTCAAATTTGAAATATCGACTCCCTGAATATCAGAAACTGTGAAAATCTTGGAAGCATTTAATTTTGCCTTCATAGCTCCAGAAATGCCGGGAATCAGAGAGACATCATCGGCTTCTTTTGCCATTTTATTTGTATAGCTGGTCCAATTATATTTTACAGAACCGTATGTCGGCGATGGGGTAATGTCTCCGGATTTTATTTTCAAAACATCCGCAATAGAGAGCTCGAGTGCAGATTTATAATCAGCAAATTTGTGAGGAATAATGTCGTTATTTCGATTTACAAGATAAAATTCCTCAGGAGTGAAGCCCTGTATTTTTCCTAGGACAAAATTGTAGTAGGCAGCTTGCAAAATATGGTCTCGTTTTATGTTCTTTGCAACTTTTATTTCCTTTACAATATAGTGATAGTTTCCAAAGATGCTTTCACCTTTCCTTTTTTCAAGAAGATCGGCGCGGCCCATGAGATTTTCCGGAAGATATATGAGAGGACTGTTTGCAACTGCTTCCGTTCCTGTGAAAAAATCATCGAGAGCCATTCGGAAACCCTCTCTTTCGCTTGTGAACTCGAGTGTCTTCATACCAGGATGCTGAGCCTCTATTGAATCGGCTTCATGCTTAATTCCTGCTTCTGAAAGGAGTTCCTGGAATCTGTTCGGCTTGTCGCGCTCATCTTCCGGAGCAAACTCATTACAGTAAATTACGAAGGGCTCCTTGATATAATTGGCAACATCGCCTCCTTTAACAAATTTTCCATTGCCTTCAGTACATTTTTTGAAAAGTTCTTCAGTATCCATTATTTAGACCGCCATCGCAAGTATATAGCTTCTATAAGATGCCTCGAAAAAAGTTATAAAGAGATATTGGAAGCCAGCGCTTGCGAATACATTGAGTAGTATCTGGGGAATCGGATCGACAGTGAAGATTCTGTATGCAAAGTACATAAAAGTGACATATACGGCTAGCCAGCTCAGATAGAAAACACGAAGGTTTGAAAGAAGCTCATGCGAGGGAATAACCGCAAAGCTGATTCCGACGAGAACGATCCACAGAGAAATATAGATTGTCTGAGTCACTGCAGGGCCGGCCCCCTTGTGCATGAACATGTCTATTGGAGTCGGACGAAGCGCCAAAAATACAAAAAGCATTGTTGAAATCCAAAGAATTAGAAGAGCAGCTAAAGTACCGTATACAAAATTAACCGCAAATAATATAGGGAAAATAAAGGAAACGCCAACTTTAGTAAGGACAGTAATTCGGGAGATAAGAAGCATGAGCAATAAGAGGAAAAGAATCAAGATATTATTCTGCTGAGAGGTATTGATTACAGCAGAAAACTTGCTGAACAAAAGATAGAGGGAAATCGCTACAAGTGCGACTCCGCCGATGAGTCTGGTGATTATTGCGCCTGCTGGGTTTTCCTGCATAAGCTTAGTTATTACAAGGCTATGATAAAAGACTTGCGGGGAAAGAATTAATATAAAGCAGGATTAAGGGCAAGTATGCCCAATAGGAAAGCTGCAGCCGGATTAGTTCTTGGAGTTGTTCTGATAATTGTACTTATACCTACGATGATAGGGCTTCTCGGTCTTGGAAAACTTGCAGGAGGGCTGTTTGGAGAGACGGAAGGAGTTATTCCAACTAATGGGAAAGAGCTTATTGTTCTAGGGAATCCAGGAAATCTGATGGTAGCAGGCTACAGTGACGGAGACGCCAAGCTACTGTTTGATTCTGAAGTTGGAAATGAATTTCCGAATGTATTCGGAAATGGGGGAAACCCATGGGTACAAGTAAGAGTTGGAGACCTTGATGGAGACGGAATTGATGATGATTTTATTGCATTGACTGAAGACAAGGAACTCGTAATTTTTAACATTAAAGATTATACAGAACAGTATACGCAATTGAATGACTATGACACTTCAGACCTTGCAGGGCTTACAAATTGGGACGTAATAAGTCTTGAGGAAGACGAGCCGAGTGATTCAAATATGATTGGAGGTGCAGGAGATAGTTTGGGAGACATAAGAGCTTTCAGAAAAGATGACGGGGAAATTATAATTGGGAACAAACCACTACTTGTCGGAGATTTGGATGGGGACGGGGACGATGAAATAATTGTTTTAGGAGTGTCGGTGTTACATATTTATAGGCAAACAGATTCAGGAGGATACGAAGAATATTCTGTTGAGTATTATGATTCTTGGGAATCAGAAGCCAATACTGTGAGTTTCGCAGGCGGAGTTGAGGTTGCAGGAATATCAGATAGCGATTTGGATGGACGTGAAAATAATATAGTCCTCATCTATAGGAGCACCACAAACGAGGAGAAATCTCCTCGAAAGATGAGAACACTTGAGATTGAGATGTTCCAACTTCAGTCAGGA
>DVAE01000031.1 GCA_014189675.1 Candidatus Undinarchaeales archaeon SRR5007147.bin71
GGATTAGCAATCACTAGGAATAACACAAATGTTGCAAGTATTATCTTTAACTTCATTCTCCCACACAGCGTATATGGGCTCCGTGTATTTAAGTTTTAATTTTTAATTTTTGAATACTTGTAAAGGGCTGCCATTGCTTTTGCGGCTCTGTCAGGGGTTGGAAAGACAGGAATCCCTGAGTCCTCCAGAATGTCAGTATGGGTTTTTGTGTAGCGGCCCCCTGCGCTACAAACAAGCATTGGTTTTCGGTGCTGCGAATTAATTTCGATGAGAGTCTCAATGGCATCTGAGCTGACATTGGGAGGTTGTAAGAGGAGAATAACCAGGATACAGTCCACCTTTGAATCGGCCATACAGGCGTCTATGGCTGCTGCATAGTGCTTCTCATTTGCAACGCCAGTCAAATCTATTGGATTGCCGAGAGAGGCGTATGGAACTAGGGATTTTTTTAGAAAGTTTTTGGTTCTTTTAGAGAGTTCTGCTATCTTCAGGCCGTGTTTCTCGGCAGAATCTGCTGCCATAACTCCAAAACCTCCTCCGTCAGTTATTATGGCGAGCCGGTTCCCTTTTAGTTGTGGTTGAGAGGCAAAGGCGCGAGCATAATCAAACATTTCCTCTATTGTATCTACGCGGAGAATTCCTGCCTGTTTAAAGGCCGCTGAATATATTTCATCAGAACCTGATAGAGAGCCTGTGTGCGATGCAGCTGCCTTTACGCCAGCTTCAGTCCTACCAACTTTTAGGCACACGACTGGCTTCTTTTTTGTTACCTTCTTTCCAATCTCTATGAGCTCCCTTGGACGCGAGGCTCCTTCAAGATACATGGAGATTACTTTAGTATCATTATCGTTTCCGAGGTATTCGAGAAGATCGACCTCATCAACATCAGAAGCGTTTCCATAAGATATGAATTTGCTGATTCCAAATCCCTCTTCAGAACTCCAGTCAAGAAGAGCAGAGCCAAATGCCCCTGACTGAGAAATAAAGGAAATGTTACCGTGTTTTGGGCGTCCCATTCTGTAACTTGGCAGGAAAATTGTATCAATTCCAGAATCTGAATCATAGACTCCGAGACAGTTGGGACCGACTACTGTGATTCCGTGCCTCTCTATTGTTTTTTTTAAGTCATCTTCAAGCTTCTCACCCTTATCTCCGATTTCCTTGAAACCGCTTGAAATTATAACTGCCGCCTTGACTCCGGAGCGACCACAATCCTCGAGTATTTTTGGAACAGTTTTTGCAGGAGTTGATATTATTGCAAGGTCAACCTGTCCTTTTACTCTACTGATTGAACTGTAAGTCTTAAGTCCCGAAATAGGAGATGTGTCAGGATTGACAGGATATAGGCTTCCTGTAAAACCTCCTTCTTTTAGATTCTTTAGAATTATGCTTCCGACCTTGCTTGGATTGTGAGAAGCTCCGATTACTGCAATGCTTTCTGGATTGAAGAGTTGTTTCATTCCGTTTTTTGAACTCATAATTCCTCCATAAAATCTTTTATTTTAAGAATTCCTTCTTCTATGCGTTTTTCGTTTTCTGAAACGAAAGTCAGCCTTATGTGACCCTTCCCTTCATTTCCGAAATACTTGCCGGGGATTGCCACGACTTTCCGTTCCTCAAGAAGGCGATTGCAGAACTCTTCATCATCAAGTTTTGAGTCACACAAGTTAAGAAAATAATAAAATGCTCCCTGCGGCTTCACATAGTCACAGACTGAAAGATGTTTTTTTATCATATCCCCCATTACATCACGCCTTTTCTTGTATGTTGGGATAACACTTGTATTGAGGTAAGTTTCTTTGACAGGGTAAAAGGCCTCAGCCGCAGCCTGGCTGAGCTTATTTGTACAGAGCATTACATACTGGCTGAATTTTGTTATTCCGTCTATTGCTTCTTTAGGACCATATACGTATCCAAGACGAAGACCTGGAATCGAAGAAGATTTTGAAAAGGTACAGGCAGTTATTGTGTTTTCTGGGGCGTACTTGTGAATATATGTGTGGCTCCCCTCATAGATTATGTCTTTGTAAGTATCATCAGATACTATCCAGAGATCATTGTCTTTGGCTAGGTCAGCTATCCCTTTGACATTTTTCTTTTTCTGAATCCTTCCCGTTGGATTGTCAGGAGATAGTATGATAATTATTTTTGTTTTATTTGTAATAGTCTCATTCACAGCATCTGGTGTTAGCTGAAAGTCATTTTCCTTTTTGACAGGAATGCGACGGAGTTTCGCCCTGTCTATAAGAGCCGGACCTTCATATCCGACATATGTTGGATCTGAAACTATTACTTCGTCTCCAGGATTTATGATGTCCTCAAGCGCCATAAAAAGACCGCCAGTTGCTCCGGTTGACAGAGCAATCTGATTTGAATCGACAGAATCCCCGCTTTTTGTAAGGTCTTCTGCTATCTTTTCGCGGAGGCTTGGAAGACCCTTTGTTGATGTGTAAGATACCGCTTTGAAAGGATCTTTTCTCAGTGAGGATATCATTGCATCAACAACTTCTTTTGGAGGGGCAAGGCTCGGAGCTCCGCCGCCAAAACTTATTATGCTTGAATCAGCTCCTGCCTTTTCGAGAAGTTGTGCTATCCTCCTTATTGGAGATTCTGTTATTGA
>DVAE01000032.1 GCA_014189675.1 Candidatus Undinarchaeales archaeon SRR5007147.bin71
CTTCCTCGAGAATGTAATTATAGAGTTCGAATGCCCCATTGCTTATGAGGTTCTGCTGTTTTGGCTTGAAAACCAGCTGAAAAGAGTTTCGTTCGAGGCGCCATCCAGTTTTTCCAAAACCCCTTCTTCCGTCTTCAGTATTTATTCCTCCAGCAAGGAAAATATTTTCAGCGTCAAATCCTACACCTTCTTCAGCATATCCTCTATTAACATCCTCTTTCAATTTCTCAAAATAATCCATATCTACAGGTTTTGAATAAAGTGCGTATATGTTAGCCTGTCCCTGAAGTAAATGATTCAGTAGAAAAGGCGTTCCCAAAATCGTGTCCGCATCATCATTCCACCACGGGTCGACGAGAAGAATATTTTGTATTCTATTATCTCGTGTGTCCAAAACTCCGTTTTCCCTGAAAAGAGTTCTGAGTCGTCCGTCTATGTATGGATATTCTTGAACTCCGACTTTTCCTGTGAGCTTCGTAATCCCTCTTCCAAACATAGATAATCACTGTTCTAACAGATTTTAATAAGTATTGGTGAGCCCTTTTTTCTGTTTCAAGTATTTTATATATCTATAAAACAAAAACATAGTATGGCATCTGAACAGCCGGACCCAAAAGTAAAAAGAAGGGCAAGAAAAGTTTTGAAAATTTTAAAGAAGAGACATCCTGAAGTAAAAACTGCATTACGCCATAAAAACCAGATTCAGCTTCTGGTTGCCACTATACTGTCAGCGCAATGCACTGACAAGCAGGTGAATAAAGTTACACCAGCGCTTTTTGCTCGGTATAAAAATGTAAAAGATTTTGCAGAATCCGATATTAAAGAGTTGCAGGGCTATGTCCGGAGCACAGGATTCTACAGGAATAAGGCAAAGAACATAAAAGCTTCATCCCAGAAAATAATCTCTGATTTTAATGGAAAAGTTCCAAAAACAATGGAAGAGTTGATAACTTTGCCCGGTGTTGCGCGAAAAACAGCTAACATTGTTTTATCATGCGGCTTTGGCATTATAGAAGGAATTGCGGTGGACACTCACGTTAAACATACTTCTAAAGCAATGGGGCTTACCACTCACACGAATCCGGATAAAATAGAGCAGGATTTGATGCAGCTAATACCAAAAAAGGACTGGGATACTTTCTCCCTTTTGCTAATACATCACGGAAGAGAATACTGCAAATCTCCAAAAGCAAAATGCACAGAGTGCGCAAAAGCATTGGGCTTGCTGGC
Organism: Candidatus Undinarchaeales archaeon SRR5007147.bin71; assembly: GCA_014189675.1. GTDB lineage: Archaea > Undinarchaeota > Undinarchaeia > Undinarchaeales > Undinarchaeaceae > Undinarchaeum. The sequence continues at coordinate 1,231 of DVAE01000032.1, forward strand.
TATAATTTGAACGAAGTATTTCAAAAAGTCGGTGCGAGTTAGAAACACTTTTGTATTTTAAGATGGCTGGAAGTTAAACTAATACCAGCGCATTTCAGATTCATCAAAATAGGAGTCTTCCCAGTCTTCTTCTGAACTGTGGCGCTTGTTTTTATTTCCCCATTCGTGGAATTCCTTCAAAAGGAAAAATGCATATCCAAGTCCAAAGGCCAGACCTCCTAGATGAGCTGCGTTTGCTATTCCACTTGGGGCAAACATCCCCACAAGGTCTCCAAAAGCCCACACTATTGCTGCAATTGCCATCGGCATCGGTATCCAGCCGACGTAAACTATCATTTTTGGTTTCAGAACAGCAAGTGCTCCCATTACTGCGAAGACTGCACCACTTGCTCCTATTGATGCGCTGTAAAATGGTAGTGCGGCAAAGCCTGCTGCCAAGCCTCCAGCAAAGTAGATGACCAAGAATTTTCTCCATCCAATTGTAACTTCAAGAATTGTTCCGAAGAGGGCCAGGGCGAACATATTGTAAAGTAAGTGCGTCGCCCCTCCGTGCATAAACATATGTGTTATAAGGGTCCACGGATGGATAGCAGCCTGACTAGAGATAAGAGCAAAGCTTTCTGTTATCGGGGCATTCATCTGCACTAAAAAGGCTCCGGACGTTATAGCAACAATCCAGATAGAAATGTACTTGCGTTCCATGCCACTACAGTGGGTCTTTATGTATTTATATTATCAAGCTCTATTGACTGTGTGAAGCTTTCACTCAAAACAATACGTGACGCGGACTGGCGCTACTACGTCGGATCTATAATTATTATTCTCGCCTTTCTAAGTGCTCTTGATACAGGCTTTTCACTCTTCAAAAATGTTTTCATTGCACTCGCCACAACCATTGGCACTGACTACACTTATAATCGTGTTGTGAGAAAAAAGAGTTTCTGGCCACGCAGTGCAGTTGTTTCCGGTCTCTTAATCGGAGTAATTTTACAGGGTCTTTGGTGGCACACTGTAATTGCAGCTGTCCTCGCTATGTTGTTTAAGCAAACTATAAGGTGGAAAACTCACAACATTTTCAACCCCGCTGCACTCGGTATGGTTTCCGCTGGAATTTTTCTTCCAATATCTCTAGTCTGGAGTGCTTCCGCAGTTCCCTTGGCCACAATAGCGCTTGGTCTTTTATTGGCTTACATAATTGGAAGAATTCCCTTGATTCTGGCATACTTCGCAGCTCATGCGGCCTTTATGGCAGGATATTCTGTTCTTACTGGGACTCCCTTTATTGACAATTTCATGTTCGTAGAATTTTTCATGGTATTTCTGATGCTTGTGGAGCCTGTGACTTCCCCCTCAGAAAGAAAGATCCGTCTGGTCTACGGAGTTGTTGCCGCCCTTCTGATAAATATCTTGATTCTGACAATCGGCTGGTTCAGCTTCCTGCCTGCATTTGATCCTGTTTTGACTGGGCTCCTTGGCGCTAACCTTGTCGGAAGAGCTCTTTCAAAATAAGGAAAATTCTTATCCTGTAAAACTTAAATAATCTTAATTCTAAGTATTTCTGAGGTGATTAAGGGAGAACCTTAATTGACTCTGGGGGCAGAATCTGCCCCCGCTCATACTCATGGTCGATTCCATTATTCCAAGGGTTCTCGAGAGGGCTACCGACAGGCGCTTTTCAAACCCTGTAGAATTTAACAAGAAAGTTCAGAAGGTAAAGAGAATTCTGCGCCACGAGGACTGGGAGGAATTCAAGCGTGACCGCTTTGATAATAAGCGAAATCTTTTTTCTGATCTGCGCTTGTTTGAGGATCGAGCACTTCCTCTAAGGGGTGTGTACATAAGCGCTCTTCTTGAAATAGAGGCAGAGTTCCTGCTCAGCCAGGGAAGCTCAGGTCCTGTGGAAATTTTGAATGTCTCAGACTGGAGCACTCGCCAGCGTAACACATTTAATGATCTTATTGAGAAATGTGAAATTCTCAAGGGTTCTCAATCCATTGCAGAGTCACATATTGCCGGATCATACACAATCAGCGGAGTCCATTGCAAATCTATTGGGGACAGCTCTTGCCTTAGAAAAATGCTTCTCAAAAATGTAGTGTGTGAAAGCATATTCAGTGCAACCGGTTCTAATATATCTGTTTCACAAATAAAAGATGCTATTGTTGAGAAGAGCTCCGTTTCAGTTGCTTTTGAACGTGCTTATGTATCTGGTCGTGTAGAAATTACTGATATTTCTGAATACAAACGCAGACTCCCTTCTCTGTTCAGGAGGGCAGTTCTCGGAATCCAGGATACAGGAGAGGATCTTGAGGTCAGTGTTATAATAAAAGATTCTAAAATCTCAGAAGCCTTCAGTTCCGCACTCTTAACTGGAAAAATCTACATAGATAGTATCACCTCTATCAGCCTTTTTTCAAGTTCAGCTCTTTTAACTAATGATCTTGTTGTCAATAATTGTACTGTTCGTAGTATTTTAACTGAGGCAGGAAGCAGACAGTCTCCTAGATATGGAATTCCTGTGGATATTCAGAAGCTGGTTTTATTCAAGGTAGAGGGCCTTGAAGACGAGAGAGATGTTCTAGAGGATGCCGTTTTCAGGACATCAAAGAGGAAGAAGTTCCACATTTATTATGATGAAGGTAGCTTTCTCTCAGAAAATTTTCAGCAAATAAGATCAAGGTTCCGAAGCCGCGAATTAAGGGGTGCAGTAATTTCAGAAGATGACCTTGAAAGAATAGTTAGTGAAATGTTCAGTAAGCAAAGGAAGCTTTTTTAGTTCAATTATTTTCTGGTTATATTGAATTCACGCCTCTGCGAGCTTGCAACTTGTGAAAGTATTTGCTTCAACTCTTCCTCACTTATTTTCTGGGAAACTTTTCCGCCTGTCTTCTGAAGCAATGCCATCGCTGCCGAGTAGGCAATATTTTGATTTGCCATCTTCGCATTGTTCCACCGATCCCAGGCTTCACTTGTTAGTATTAATTTCAGAGCTGATTCGACTTGATTTTTTGCCTGGGCCTCTTGATTGGCTCTAGC
>DVAE01000033.1 GCA_014189675.1 Candidatus Undinarchaeales archaeon SRR5007147.bin71
CGCTTTGGAGAAGATGGTTATGTATGGATTACTGAAGAGCTTCTTCTGAAGCTTCTTGCTGAGCCACCTGTTGTGCTTTCGGGTTTGCTGCCACCTGGTTATATTCCACCCATTTTTGATCCTTTTGAGGGGAAGACTAGGAAATATGAAAAAAAGGGAGACACACCCTCTGAGTGGAAAGATTTTTCGGACGCTCTTTCAGGAGGGGAATGGAGGGAGATGAACGCTGCTGAAATCACGGAAAAGTATCAGCTCTGGCTGCGAACTGCAATGGGACTACTTCACATCGAGAGTCTTGAAGGAATGGGTATTGACGATATTAGAGAGTATTTCGACACTGTAAATCACAACTTCGGGGAATATTCAGGGAAGTATTCTTACGGAAAATCCTACACCAAAGAAGTTCTGAGAATAAAAGCTCTCGCAGGAGAATTCCTAATGAAGTGGATTGAAAGTGGAGAGTCTTCTGAGGGTGGACTTCTTCCTATGGACGAGGAAGAATAAAAGAGAACTTTATTTACCGCTTATTGAAGACTCCAACCTTTCTGGCTGTCCTGAAATCTGATATTTGTTTCTCAAGCTTCTCTCTAAGCTCTCTGTTCAAATTATAACCATTTCCTGAACTCTCTACTCCTTCAATGATTTCATAACATGCTCCAAATTGAGTTTGAAAATGACCCTTAATCTGTTCAAACAAAGCAGAACGTTTATCTCTGGTTTTTCCGCTCCTGAACAATACTGCCCAATTCCTCCCATCAATATTTTCTCTGACATTTTTCAATGTCATTTCTCTCCCCTCCCACATCATTGTAAGGTAGGGTAGGACTGTATAGAATCCGTATTGAGCGCTCGTTGTCGCATCTTTACACAAATCCCTTATGAAATAGGAGCTTGCCAGCCACCTGTAGTGGTGTTCTTCATCGTCGCCCACAGGAACTATCATCCATTCTCTATGTTTGTTGCTAAAAGTGGTGTTAATAAGAGCCTGAAATGACCTGGTATATTTTCTGTATTCGTCCGAATCTTTGTAATCTGTCATAATTCACATAATACAGACTGGTATAAATATACTGTTTCCATAAGGTTTTTATACTTCAAAATACTCGTAGCGGAGGTATCATGCCTGCAAAACTACTACTCGGTATGTATGGAATCTATGTGCTAGTGAAGCTGCTTGTGGTTGCACTTCTCGGAGCCGTTATAGTTAGAAAGTACAGAAATTTTTTCAACCGTGTAATTCCTCAGAGATTCAGAAAGAACTAGTGGCAAGAATAATATACAGGCTTCTCCATTTAAAACTTTATGAACAGTGTCTTTGATCATCTTGAGGATTATCTACGAAATTCTTCTAATACTCAGCGGATTCCCCAGACTCAGTATGAAAAATTAATAGCCTTCGTACTGCTGAGCCGCAAATATGTAGATAATCAATCTCAGGTCTATGACTTTTTCTTGAGCAGAGAAGGAGAAACTCTTCTTATGGTTTTGAAGAGGTCAGATAGCCACTTATTCCACGGAGCACACGAGCAGGCTAGATACACTCTTCTTAAAAAGTTAGTCTGCAGACAAAGCCACAGGCTCATAGTCCTTCAGGAGCTTCTTCTGAACTCTTATTTCATAGATATTCTTTCAGGATTTCCGGAAAATCCGACGAAAAAGGAGCGCCACAAGATAATGAAAGGTGAGCTTTTTGATTATGTTAGTGCCTTCTTCGAGCACGTTGCGTCTGAGATACACAATCCATCCTACAAAGATATACATATAGCAAAGAAAGAGGGTCAGTCTATATCCTGGATTATTTCAGAGACATACCCTTTTCTTAATGAATTGTATTCTGAGTTCGGAGATGAGTTGGAATCTCTTCGGGGTCAAGAATTCAAAAATATAGATCGTCGTTCTCTTTCTTAGAGATGAAAGCAAAGGCTTCTTCAATTCCGTCTTCACCTTGTGATTCTATATTTTCTGAGGAGTTTATCCAGGATTCTCCTTCCATTGCTAGGGTTTCAACAGAAGTTTCGTCCACTATATCTTCTCCATAAGCAAGCTCAATTGAATAAATAATATCAGAAAAACACCAACTGTCCTTTGTTCTCTGGATAGCTTTTGCGACCCTTTTCATCATCTCAATTCTCTGCCACCTTTTTTTTGGAAGCTTCGTCGAATATGAAATTACCTCTGCTTTTGCGTCGAGCAAGTGCTGTTCCATTATTCCTCTATTGTTAATTTTACTGAGCTATGGTAGTCTTCTATTGCTCCAAGGAGGTCGTCTCTCTTGCTCTGAAGTTTTTCAAGCCTCTCTTCTTTCATTCCTATCAGGCGTCCAAAGACCTCATCCGGCTTTGCGATGTATAACATTGGCCTAGTCTCTATGGTTTCTATCAGCCCAAAATATCCAAGTTCCTGCATCGTTCTGTGGACGTGCTTCAGTTGTATATTTGTGTTCTTACTAACTTCTCTGGCAGTTGCCTTTCCGAGCATCATTACTGCCGCGGTTCCTTGTGCCTGATAATCGGTTAGACCAAATTGTTTCAGATACGCATATAGGTCCTCTACTGCCTGTATTTTTATCGCCATGAGTGAAACTTATCGGGCTGATTTATAAACCTGATTTAACTTGTGGAGTTAGCTCTCTTCCTTATTTCTGAGAAGGTCGGCGTCAGTAGTGACAAGATCAGTTTCCTCAGGTGATGCCTCAATCTTTATGTTGTAGTGACTGTCTCCCAGCATCAGAACACCCTCTCCTGGCTTCGCCGTCAGTATTATCTGCTTTTCTCTTTCATTCATTCCAAAGAAGGGCTGGCTGTATTTCATGTCGCTTGCTTCGTGACCAAAAATATATTTGAAGCTGGTGTTCGCCAGTACAGCTTCTCCTGCTTCACTGTTCGCTAGGTCCCTTACTTGCTGAGTAATCAGGAAGAGTGACATGTTCCACTTCCTCGATGTCTTTACCATTTTGAAGATATGGTCAACTACGGCGGGCTCTCTAAGAAGCTTCCAGACTTCATCAACTATTACAAAGCTTCTTTCTCTGTCTCTTCTCATTTCATAATTCAGATATTCTAGTATCATGTGCAGTATCAGGGGCTGGATGTGCTCAGACATTTCAGATATATCGAATACAACTAGCTGATTTTCAAATTCCATCTGAGTTCCTGAGTTAAGATAAGAAAAAAGTCCATCCTCTTCCACGAACATATCCATTTTGCACATAATGGATAAAATCTCGTCTTTCTGTTTCTGTGTTTCTGCCTTTCCCCGTTCATCTGAAAGGGCTTTATGAAGGTCGGACAAAATAGGTGGAGAGTTTTCCCAACTTTCTCTGTCTTCCTTTTCAATTCCCTTCATTTTGTAGGTGGACAATATAGCTCTCTCAAGCCTGGATTTCTGATAACTTGACATATCTCCAAAAAGAACTGCGAAAGAGCTCATCAATGATTCTCTCTTTTCATTATAGCCCTGTCCCATAAAGTCAAGAATA
>DVAE01000034.1 GCA_014189675.1 Candidatus Undinarchaeales archaeon SRR5007147.bin71
CACTATCGGGGCATTAGGGATTTCTTGATGTTTCCACCCCGTTTTAAAGATTTTGTTTTGGCGCAAGCTTTAATAACGAGACGCCACATTTATCCAATTCAATGGGCCCGTAGCTCAGCTCGGTAGAGTGCTACCCTGGCATGGTAGAAGCCGCGAGTTCAAATCTCGCCGGGTCCACTAGCCTTTATTTCACTATCCGCTTTTTCTTGTTCGCCAGTTTGAATGCACCGTAACCAATCAGTCCAGCCAGAACTACATACCAAATCCACTTGCTCTTCTGGGGATACTGACTCTCAAGAGCGCAGTCCAACGGACAGGTTTCGAAGAATTCATTGTCGTCGCAGACAGCGTTCTGGTTGCACTGGGCAAAGTTTCGGACATCAATTGAGCCGGCAAGTGTACCATTTGGAAGGTATACATCTAGGAATGCGCCCTCATAGAAGTAAGGAAGTGTCATCGTGAGAAACACTTCCTCAGAACCACTCAGATCGACCGAGAAGTAAGAATAATAGAGAAGTGTATTCTCATAGTCGTATAGAGAAATAACAAGACCACTTTCTTCAGAAGCCTCACTTATTCCACTTCCCGGAACAACATCCAGGTCTTCATAATCAACTACCCCACTATTAGGGTCAATGTTGAGACCTGCTACATAGCGCAGACCAGTCTCAGTTTGTGCGTAGGCTCCGATTGAAAGCAAAAGGAACGCAAGCATTACAGCAATTGTTTTTTTCATCTTTGTCTCCTCCTATTTTGTTTCCTGAGTGAGTTCTTAAGCTTTTCGAAGTCCTCCCTTATCTCATCAAGAGCGCCATCCAGACTTTTGTCTCTTTTAGGAGAGAGTCTTCTATCACGATTACTTTTCTTTATGAACTTTCTTTCTCTGTCCAGAGCGCGTTTTCCTCTGCGAGATGGTGCATCTGATTCGAAGACTTTGTCAATTTTTTTCTTGAATTTCTCAAAGTGAGTCTGGTCTGAACTTTTTCTTCCACCTCTTCCACTTCCCCCTCTATGTGGTTTTTCGTCCACAACAATTATAGCACTCAATTTATTCTTTATATGATCGAAGTAATTTCTCTCCTCCTGTGGTTTCATCTGCCGTTTTCTGCTTTTTTCATTTCCATGAATAAAGCTTCTGTCATTTTCAGGCTCTCCGATTCCAAAGGGTGCGTGAATCTGATTTAATGCGGCTCTAATAATTGGAGGCTCAAAGTGTGAATACCTTTCAAATGTTTTTTCTATCTCCAGCTCATTAACAAGTCCATAAGAATGAGTTCTTCTATAGTCGCGCATCACAGATATTCTGTGAGGCCTGACATTTTCATCTCCATAACCGCATCCGACATAGTATCCAACCTCTGACGGGTATTTTTCTGCCAGATCTCCCCACCAGTTTTCTGCTATGTCTAAATCAGGAGCGCAGTTTGGCTTCGCCGTAAAGAATCCTGAAGGGAGATACCAGGATTTTTCAGTAAATTCATATTCCTCAGCAAGATGGGCAAAGGCGTGGCCGAGTTCATGAAGAGTTGCTCCGACATCATTAGTACTTGCACTTGTTCCAGACAGGGGAATAAAGCAGGTACTCATTGTGGGTCCGCTACAGTGAGCAAGGGAAACACCATTTTCAGTCGCCATATTTTTGTAAACTAATGTGATAACAACATCATTTTCAGGGCAGAGTCTTTCCTCTTTCGCAATGTTTTTTCTTGTGAATCTTGGTGTTTTTCTAAACATATTTGTAGTTCCTGCGTCGAGCTCGGACTGCTGATTTGCAACTCTTATGTTAATTCTGTCAGAGTATTTGTTGAAGGGACTGCTTCCGAGAATGCCCGTTCTTTTTCTGCCTCTGGTGCTTCCGGCAAGCCCCTCAGCAAGTTGATGAACATCAGATATACTGTTGAAACCGGCACCTATGAAAGTTATATCTAGCTTTCCACTACCAGAGCCACTGTCCTGAATAATAGTGCAGTCTGAATTTGGGACGCATTTGTTACTTTCGCTTTCACAGCGATAGCCTGAAGTGCAGTCACTATTTACTTGGCAGAGATTTGGAATGCATTTATTATTCTTTATCTTTCCATCCGGGCAGTCTATATCTCTGCAAACTCCACGCCCAGGTGGAATTGAAAAGAGACCGCCGTAGCATTCCTGATTCCAAGAACAGCTGGCATCAGACCAGCACCTTTCAGAACCATTGAAACCCTCGAAAGTCAGATTTTCTTCCGACTGCGGCTCTTCAGAAGGAGGAGATTCTTCAGAAGACTCAGGATTAGAACGGACCTTTCCGTCATAGATAAGATTAATCTGACTCCACCAGTGGCGGTCTTTCTGGTCTGTCAGACACTGAGCATCTCTAATGTAGCTATTTCCCTCTAGTGACTCGGCAAATTCCTCGATGCTTAGACCGGAGCAGACATTCGGATTGACGAGGCTGTAGTCATAGCACTTTGTTACAGCTGAATAAAGCCAGCGCCAGTCAGAGTCTGTGAAAAACCCGTCATGGAGCTCCTCATCGACCGTTATATTTATTGTAGGGCTTGTGTAAATCCTGCCTGTTGAAGTATCGACATAGAGATAGTAGTTTCCGAAGATATCAGGGATAAAGTCACTGTATTTTGGGAAGAATTTTTCAGGAGTTCTCTTGCTGTCGATAAGATACATAAATTTGCTGTTTACATTCTGGCCATTGAAGAAAAGGTCATGACTTATTTCCACCTGAACCCGCCCATTAACTACAGAACCTGTAGGACCTGCTGACACAGTCTGATTGACGCAAGAAAGTTGGTTCAGATTATTTTCTATTATTCCGGAAAGATTTGCATAGTCCGTTGAGCTGATATTGTAAGGAAGATTGTCAAAACTGCCAGTGCATCCGGCGACTGAAAGGGCAAGAAGAATGAGAGAAAGAACAAAAATCTTCCTGAAACTCATCATCAAGTTCATGATAGTATTAGTGTAAAGAAAAGCTATTTAACGCGAATCCCGCGAAACTGGGGAAAAGAAAGCTTTTTAAATGGCAGAGAACTCTAAGAGTCTCCAGGATGGCTAGTGAAAATTGCATATTCTGTAAGATTGCGGCCGGTGACATACCGGCAAAGCGGCTGTGGGAGGATGGGAGCCACATTGCATTCTTGGATATCCGACCGGCTTCAAAAGGACACGCGCTTGTTATACCGAAGGAGCATTCAGAGAGTTTTTTGGACATGACAAAGAACTCCGAGAAGGAGCTTTTCGGAGCTGTCCAAGAAGTCGGAAAGAAGCTAAAAGAATCTTTTGGAGCTGAGAAGATTTTTGTTCTTCTGATGGGCGAAGAAGTTCCGCACACCCATGTACATCTTATTCCCTATTACGGAAAGATGCCGCTTTCTCTGAATCACGAAGAGGGTTTGGACCTTGACAAGATTCTGGAAGAGTTCGGAAACTAGCTGGAATAGAAACTCTTTAATAGCTTCTTGAAGATTATTTCAAAAGAATCACTTATGCGCCGGTGGTCTAGTGGCTATGACCCGAGCCTTCCAAGCTCGTAACCCGGGTTCGAGTCCCGGTCGGCGCATTGTAAGTTACAGAGAGAGGAGACGCAAAACTTGCTGATGCGGGGATTCCAGAGCGGTCAAATGGGCATGGCTCAAGATCACACAGTCTTGAGCGATGAACGTCGCAGGACGTGATGATAAGACACCATGTGGCTTAGTGCCTTCGTAGGTTCGAATCCTACTCCCCGCACCTATTTTACTCCCGAGCGAAGCGAGGGTTTTTTGTGCACCTTTTTTCTGCCGAAAAATATTATTATATATCACTTCGTCTTATGGAATACTATGACTAAAGAACAAACTACCACTACAAAGAAAGACGAAGTTCTGACTATAGAAGGCAAGGGCAGAGATAAGATTGGGGAAGATAATAAAGGCTCTCTAATTATTAGAGGCAACGTAGGAGATGTTGTAGGCGTCCTAAACGAAGGCACAATCACAGTTAACGGCAACGCACGACATAGTGTGGGCTGGCAAAACGAAGGCACAATCACAGTTAACGGAAACGTAGGGGAGGGTGTGGGCGATAGAAACAAAGGCACACTCATAGTTAACGGAAACGCAGGAAAGGGTGTGGGCGTGAATAACAAAGGCACACTCATAGTTAACGGAAACGCAGGAAAGGGTTTGGGCGATGGAAACGAAGGTAGAATCATGGTCGAAGGAAACGCAGGAGATAATGTGGGCTGGGAAAACGACGGCACAATACTAGTCGAAGGTAAGGCAGGAGATTTTGTGGGCGAGAGCAACGAAGGCACAATACTAGTCGAAGGTAAGGCAGGAGAACGTGTTGGACATGATAACCACGGCACAATCATAGTTATAGGCACAATAAAAGAACTCCACAAAAAAGCTTCTGGCACAATTATAGCAGGAGATGTAAAGGAAGATCACGGAATTCCTTGGATTAAAATAACTTAGCCGAGAAATAATTAAACTATAATCCGACCCCCAGCAACAAAGCACGAATATTCTTCACTCAGTTTTCCACTTGATTGAGCAACCAATTACAGGTATTTCCGGTGTTTCAATTTCATTGCCTTCAAGTATAGCATCTAGAGCATCTCTCAGATAATGTTCATTGCCTTCTTCAGGTGTGTAGCCAGGTTCATTTATTGCACCTGTAGTTTCATCAATTTTGCCTCTGTATCTTAGTTTCCGTTCCTTGTCAAATACGAAAATATCAGGAGTACAGGCTGCATTGTATGCCTTTGCTGTTTCTTGGGATTCATCCCTTAGATAGGGAAAGTTGATTCCATATTCCTCTGCAAAAGGTTTCATTGCTTCAAAACTGTCATCTGGGTAGTTTTCAGAATCATTTGGATTGATGCCCACTATCTGAACTCCCCTGTCTTTGTAGTCTTCTTGAATTTTAATTAATCTAGGGAAGTAACCTTGAGCAAATGGGCAATGATTGCAGGTGAAAACTATGATGAGAACTTCCGTGTCTTTGAAACTTGCTAAGTTATGATCTTGATTATCAATTCCTGGAAGATTGAAATCAATGGCTTCGCTGCCAATTGGATAGCTTGCCTGAACTGTGTCGATTAATGTCATTGATTTGAGTAAGAATTTCTCTTTTATAAAAGTTTAGACTGTGGCATTCTTACAGTTCTTGATTCTGCCGTTTTTTCTGCCGAGAAATATTATTATATAACACCCATATATTTTTCATAAAGTATATATAGCGGCTGACGCATTCAATAAGTCGCTCAATTTAATTTGAGCTTAGCCCTCTACAAAGTATGGCTAAATAGATAGCGGCTGCAGTGATTGCTTTGGGAGGAGTGATCGAATCTATACTTCCTTAGACAGTTTATTGTAGCTTGCTTATCGTGAGGACTAATACTTAGTATTGGTATCTGATCATTGGCCAATGAGAGACGATACCCAACCATCTCTGTTAATTCCGGTTGATCCTGCCGGACCAGACTGCTGTTGGAGTTCGACTAAGCCATGCAAGTCTTCCGGAAGGAGGCGAAAGGCTGAGTAACACGTAGGTAACCTACCTTATGGAGGGGCATACCCTCGGGAAACTGAGGATAATTCCCCATAGGATTTGGTGACTGGAATGTCCCAAAACCCAAAGCTTCGGCGCCATAAGATGGGCCTGCGGCCTATCAGGTTGTTGGCGGGGTAATGGCCCACCAAGCCTTTGACGGGTAGGGGCAGTGAGAGCTGAAGCCCCCAGACGGGCACTGAGATACTGGCCCGAGCCTTACGGGGTGCAGCAGGCGCGAAACCTTTACAATGCACGCAAGTGTGATAAGGGAACTCCAAGTGCCATTGCTTTTTGCGATGGCTTTTTTTGAGTGTAAATAGCTCTAAGAATAAGAGCTGGGTAAGACAGGTGCCAGCAGCCGCGGTAATACCTGCAGCTCAAGTGGTCTGGATTTTTATTGGGTCTAAAGCGTTTGTAGCCGGACTCGCAAGTCTTCTGTGAAATCTGACGGCTTAACCGTCAGGCGTGCAGGGGAAACTACAAGTCTAGGGACCGGGAAGGGCCAAAGATACTCTAGGGGTAGGGGTGAAATCCAATAATCCTTAGGGGATCGCCAGTGGCGAAGGCGTTTGGCTAGAACGGGTCCGACGGTGAGGGACGAAAGCTAGGGGAGCGAACGGGATTAGATACCCCGGTAGTCCTAGCCGTAAATGATGTGGACTAGGTGTTGCATTCCCCTTGTGGGAATGCAGTGCCGAAGGGAAGCCGTTAAGTTCACCACCTGGGAAGTACGGTCGCAAGGCCGAAACTTAAAGGAATTGACGGGGGAGCACAACAAGGGGTGGAGTCTGCGGTTTAATTGGATTAAACGCCGGAAATCTCACCGGGAGCGACAACAGTATGAAGGTCAGGCTGACGGTCTTACTCGACTCGTTGAGAGGTGGTGCATGGCCGCCGTCAGTTCGTGCCGTAAGGTGTTCTGTTAAGTCAGATAACGAACGAGACCCATGCCATTAGTTGCTATCTGTTCCTTCGGGGGCAGAGCACTCTAATGGGACCGCTGCTGCTAAAGCAGAGGAAGGTGTGGGCAACGGTAGGTCAGTATGCCCCGAA
>DVAE01000035.1 GCA_014189675.1 Candidatus Undinarchaeales archaeon SRR5007147.bin71
GATGAATATTTTTGAACATTGCTCAGAGATAGGGCTCGAAGATATATGCCTAAAATTAGAAAAAGAGGCTATGTTTCTTGATGAGCCTGATTCCAAGGCCGAAGTTTTCATAGCCGCTTCCAGTCACTATAGCTCGGCAGGAAAACCCGCTATCGTAACTCATCCAACAGGTAATTGGGGTAAAGCGGAGCTCGGAGGGGAAGAGCGAACACTCTCCCTGTCTTATCCAGCAGGCCAGAAAAAAGGACTCCAATACTTTGCGCAAAATCCCTTGGATGGCTTCGAAGTAACAATGGAAGTAAGCCACCACGGTCCTACGAACTGGGAAAAGCCCTTATTTTTCATAGAAATAGGTAGTTCAGAAAGAGAATGGAAAATAAAAGATGCTGGTGAGTTAGTAGCATCTGCAATTTCAGAAATAATAGATGATTCTAATGAGTACGACAGCGCCGTAGCCTTCGGCGGAACACACTACTGTCCCAGCTTCAACAGAATACAAATAGAAAACTCAAATATCGCAATAGGCCACATCGCTCCAAGATATGCCTCTGAATTCCTTGACGAAAAAATTGTACTGGAAGCTGCTAAAAAAAGCAGTGCAGAACTGGCTATAATCGACTGGAAAGGTCTCAAAAGCGAGGCTAGGGGAAGAGTAATTTCAGCCCTTGAAGGGGCTGGAATTGAGTGGAAAAAGAGCTCAGAACTGTAGGTTTTTATACAGGCAGAACCACCAAATAATTGCAGCCCCGTGGTGTAGTGGTCAATCATACCGGGTTTTGGTCCCGGCGACCTCGGTTCGAATCCGAGCGGGGCTATTCAAATGAAACTGTACATATACGAAACATGCCCCTACTGCATGAAAGTCAGAAATACAATGAAGGAGCTTGGCTACGAGGAAGGTAAAGATGTCATTCTTCTTGATGCCAACAAAGAGGAAAACGCCAAGGAACTCATAGAACTCGGTGGAAAGCTCCAAGTTCCCTTCCTAATAGATGGAGAGACTATGATGTATGAAAGTTCTGACATAATGGAGTACCTGCGTGAAAAGAAAAATGAAAATTGATGTAGAGGCTATTTGGGACGCCGTAGAAATGCCCAAACCTCTCCGAAGGCACTGTAAAACGGTCAAAAAAAGCTGTGACAGAGTCGTAAAGGCTTTGGAAGCTAGAGGCATTTATCCTGACCGTGAAATTGTAAACTACGGTGCTCTTCTCCATGATGTCGGGAGAGTCATCGATGGAGGTGTAAGACAAGGTTTCGAAGGTTACAAGATACTTCTTGAACTCGGTGTCCCTGAAGAAGTTGCACTCTGCGCAAGAAACCACGTCGGTTCAGGAATCCCCAAAGAAGAAGCAGTTGTAAAAGGACTGCCTGAGGAAGATTTCATACCTGAAACACTCGAGCAAAAAATAGTCGCATACGGAGATAATCTGGTGGCCTTTGATAAAATAACAAGCTACACAGAATTCAGAGCCGGTTTTGTGGAAAAATTCGGAGAAGTTTCAACACAGGTTGAAATGAGCGACCTACTCAATTCTGAGCTGGCTGATTTCATAAGTCGTGATGAAATGCTAAATGCTGAACAAGCTTCCGAAATTCCTGTCCGCAAGCTTATGGATAATGTCGGAAAAGGTCTCGCAGAAATTCTTGACAAAAGATTCGGAGTCGAAGGAAAAAAAATAGCTATTTACTGCGGTCCCGGAAATAATGGAGGAGACGGCTATTCGGCAGCGCTTTATCTGAAGGAAAAGGGAGCAAATATAGAAGTTCTCTCCTTTGGAGAACCACACAGCCCTGAATCAAAAGAGTTTAAATCCCTCTCTCTTGAAAAAAAGACAAATATTGCAGCCGTTCTTAGATCAAAGGATATTGAAAGCATAAAAGCCGATATAATTATTGACTGTCTTCTGGGAACTGGCTCAGAAGGACCTGTAAAAGATCCAATAAAAAGCGCAATATCTAAAATAAACAATTCAAAAGCAGTGATAGTTTCTGTTGATCTTCCTTCTGGTATAGGTACCAATGTCCACGTAAAACCCGACCTGACTGTGGCAATTCACAAAATAAAAAGAAAAATGGTCGGCTTCGGAAAAGTTGGCGATACAATACTCCTCAATATAGGTCTTTAGATCTAATTTTTCTCAGAAAGAACATAAAGGTCTTCAAAAAGATTTTCCTGAACAAGCTTTACCTTTCTGTCATTTGCCAAATGAAGAAGCGGCATTAAAGTGTTTATCATATCTTCCCTAGTTTTCGAAGGTAAAAGGTCGTCAAAAGGTATTTTATCCCCATCACTCCCCATTATTTTTTGATAAAGTTCCTCTATCTTCTCAGTTATATCAACTTCGTCAAATACCAGGACAAAGGGCTCCACCTTCACCTTCCTTTCCTTGGGTCGCATAGAGACTTCAAGTTTCCCTATAAGATCTTCAAGCGTTATTTTTCGGAGATGCTTTCTCTTAGTTATTAAAGTAAGAAGAGGAACTTCCTCACTTGGTCCGCTTTCCTCGTCATCGTCTCCAAAGAGGAATTCTTCATCTCCTCCGAGAAGTTCCGCATATGCTTCCCTTTCTTCAGCGTCAACCAACCTGTCAGCTTTCATTCTGAGTAGGATCGCCGCGGCCAAAAGAAGCCTGGCCGGAACTTTTAGATCAAACTCCTTCATCTGGTTAATTCTTTCTGTATACTTCTCTGTAAGCCGAGATATGTCAATATCCCAGGGATCTAAATTTTCCGAGCGAACAATATCCAGAAGAACATATTCCCAGGCTCTCTCACTTTGCAATATTTGGTCCAGATTAAGCTCCATTAATTTATTTGTCCTCCCTTTTCTTCCAGTTCTCCCATGTCCATACCGACAAGCTGGGAGGTCCCTCCATCAGTCATTGAAACACCAAATAGTCTGTCTGCTTTTTTAATGACAGCATTATTGTGACTGACCAACAAAACCTGAGAATCTTTCATAATATCCGTTAGAAGATTTATGAAGCGCATTGAATTGTTTTGGTCAAGTGCGGCATCAACTTCATCAAGAACATAGAAGTGCGCTGGCTTGTATCTCTGCAGAGCGAAGATGAAAGCCAGAGCTGTCACAACCTTTTCCCCTCCGCTGAGAAGTTCAAGACTTGTGATTTTCTTCCCTGCGGGGCTTGCCTCTATATTCAGACCTCCAGAAAGAGGGTCCTCATCATTTTCAAGATACAATCTTCCCTCTCCCTTCATAGATAGTCTGGGGAAAATTGTGCTGAATTCCTCTGAAACTTTATCAAAGACTTTCATAAATACATCTTTCTTTTTTAGCTCAATATCTTCTATGAAATTAAGAACTGCATTTCGTTCATCCTGTAACTTTGTAAAGCGCTCATTAAAGGATTCAAAATCAGAAAGAGAAGTTTTGTACAAGTCTATAGCTTTCATATTTACAGGCTCTAACTTTTCCATCTGCCTTTTTATTGTAGAAAGAGTCTTCTCCATTTTGTCAGAATCTATCTCCTGCATCTCTCGACCCTCAAATTTTTTCATACTTATCTGTAAATCAGTAAGTCCGGCATCCACTCTGGCCTTTTCTATTCTAAGATCACCAATGGATCTTCTGGCATTGTCACGCTGGGAAGATAAATCATCTCTTTTAACCTTAAGGCTGCTTATCTCTTCGAGAAGTGTTTCTCGCTCTTTCTGAAATCCTTCAAAATCCTGACCAAGTTGCTCAGACTGTACCTGTTTATGTTTCAGTTCTTTTTCAATCTCAGAAGTCTGCAGTTGTAGCTCCCCTATTTCATCCAGAAGCTTGTCCCTACTCTTTACATACTCATCTATTTCTGATGTAGCAGTTTTTCTTCTCTTCTTGAATCCTCCAGTTATTGCTCCGCTCCTCTCAGCCACATCTCCGTCGAGCGACACCATTCTCATCTTCCCTATGAGACTCTTTACCTCTTTTAGGCTCTTGACAATATAGGTATTTCCAAGAACATAGCTGAATACATTGCTGTAGCGCTCATCACAACTTATGAGCTTCCTGGCCGGACCTACTATTCCACTTCCACTTCTTGGCTCGGGCTTGGGACCTCGCATCTTATTAATTGGGAGGAAGGTTGCTCTTCCCATTTTTTCAGATTTCAGGAACTTGACACATTTTATAGCAGTGTCCTCATTTTCAACAATAATAAAATTGTTTCTGCTCCCAAGAGCTGATTCAATAGCTACTGCGTATTTCTGATCCACTGTAAAGAGTGATCCAACTGTTCCATAAACTCCATCTACCTCATCCTTCAGAGTATTGCAAATAGCACTTGTCCTCTCGCCACTCATAGACTGAAGCTTTGCTATAAGTCCGTCGAGGTGAGATATTTCTGACTGTTTTGACTCAGTCTTACTACCATTAATGGAAATTTGCCCGCTAAGGTGCTCTATCTCCGTAGATATATTGACACGATCTTCCCCTCCTTCTTTTATGAGTTTTGAATCTATATCAGAAAGGTGTTCTTCTTTGCTATCAAGATTTGAGCCTGTCTGTGAGTATTCCTTTTCTACTTCTGAAAGCTTTGCCTCCTCAGACGATAACTTCTCCTTGAAGCGGGCATCCTCCTTCTCAATATTCTTAAGTTTTGTATAGAGTAGATTCGCCTCAGTTTCGGAGAGCTCGTCTTTAAGAGAAAGATAAGTTTCCGCATCCTCTTTCTCCTTCTTTAGTCCGCTAAGATGCTTCTTCCGCTCCCCCATCACTATAATAAGTTCTTTTACACGTGATTCTACCACATCGAGATCTTTTTGAGCCTTCAACTTTTTATCATCATATTCAGATATCCCTGAAATATCATCAATTATCTGGCGCCTTCCTATAGGATCCATATCAATAAAATTCGTAACATCTCCTTGGAGGATTATATTATGCCCCTCTGGATCAAAATCAGAAAAGGACAGCAAATCAACAATCTCAGTCCTCGTAACTTTCTTATTATTTATCCTGTAACTCATGGTCCCTTTTTGTGTGAGTCTTCTGCTTATGCAGACCTCATCCTCATCATAAGGGAGCTTCTTTAAAGAATTATCAAGAATCAGGGAAACTTCTGTTCTTGTAGCCGGTTTCTTCCCCTTCCCTCCGTTGAAAATTAACTGAGTCAGCTTTCCGGCCCGCATGGATTTTGCTGAGGTCTTTCCAAGAACAAAACAAATAGCATCGCTTATATTTGATTTTCCGGAGCCGTTTGGACCAACTACTGCTGTGAATCCTTTAGAAAGTGGAATAGATAATCTCTTATCAAAAGACTTGAAACCCTCAAGCTCTAGTCGTTTTATCATAGTACCCGGGAATCCTATAGTTAGTATTTGCTTAAATCTCTTACTTGCCAGCTAAGGATGCAGTCTCTTCAAATCCCGTGGAAATAGAACTGTTTCTCTTATGTTGTCCACTCCGCTGATAAGCATTGTAAGCCTGTCAACACCAATCGCCCATCCTGCGTGGGGCGGCATTCCATATTCGTAGAATTTTATTATATCAGCGAAGCTATCTGGATTTAGGTCCTTCGCCTTAAGATTTTCAATATACTGCCCTGCTTCGTGAATTCTTCTTCCACCTGAGCAGATCTCAATACCGTCAATAAGAAAGTCAAATCCATAGGAGAGCTTAGGATCATTTTCATGGTGTGCTATATAGAAAGGTTTCATCTCCATAGGATAATCATGAACAATGACTGGACCCTTACTATGGTCTGTCAGCATTTTTTCCTGTTCACGACTTGTATCATCTCCCCACTTGAATTTTGTTCCTTTCTTATTTAGAAGATTAACTGCGTCGTCATAACTCATTTTTTTAAACGGCATTTTCGGAACCTTTATCTTTTGTCCAAGTACTCCAAGCGCATCTTTTTGCTTTTTTGAAATATCTGAATAAATTCTAGTTATAAGTCCCTCTAAAATTTTCCAGGTATCTTCTTCTGTTGCAAAACCCATCTCAATATCCATCTGTGTAACTTCAGAAAGGTGGTGTATTGTATCAGAGGGTTCCGCTCTGAAAACATGTCCTATCTCAAAGACTCTTTCAAAACAAGCTGTCATCAGTTCTTTATAAAGCTGGGGGCTCTGCCTCAGAAATGCTTCTTTCTCATAATATGACACCGGAAAAAGTGCTGCTCCTCCTTCTGAAGCCGATGCAATTATTTTCGGAGATTCAATTTCAATAAATCCCTGCTCTGTGAAGTATTTTCTGGAAGATTCGAGAATCTGGTTTCTTATCTTGAAAACAGCAAGATTCCTAGGCTTCCGTAGGTCAAGAACTCTCGAGTTCAGCCTCGTATCAAGGTCTGAGGGCGTCTTTTCGGTTATTTCCAATGGTAGTGGGGTTTTCGACTTGTTGAGAACAAGAATTTCAGAAGCAAGAACTTCAACACCTCGTGTAGTTTTCTCACTCTTCTTTATTTTTCCCTTAATTGCAATTACATCCTCTCGGTTCAGCTTCTGAGCCCTTTCAAATACCTTCGTTGTCTTCGGAAGAAAAGTTACCTGGCAATCCCCACTTCTATCAGCAAGAACTACAAATACCAAATTCCCTAGAAGTCTTATTTCTCTTGCCCAGCCCATTAACACTACGTCTTTGCTATCAAGAGTCGGAACTATTTCAGTAGCATAATGCGTCTTTCTGAGCTTTCCTATATTGTCTAAGTCCATTAGATATTAAAGATAAGAACCCACGTAAACAGCCAGAAGCTTATAAAGGGGTATAGGGCATTAGATAGCCACCATTTTTTAGTATAATCTACTTCAGGATAAAGTGTTGGTATAAGTCTCGAGCTAAGTTGGGATGATACAGCAAGAAAAATGACTACAACAAGAACACTTGTTAGTCCTCCCCCTATCAAATTAGAAGTAAAACCTACGATAGATCCGAGCCCAACGTGAATCAGTGCGGTTTTTTGTTCTATACCAAATTTCATTTATATTCCCCTAAATTTTTCTGCGTCTTATTTCCCAGTTTCGTAGAAACAGTTTTCCAACTATGCCTAACCCACACAGGGAAGCTATTATGTTCATTGAGCCAGCGTGTTAAAAACTCTTTCGTTAATGGGTCACTGGGATAACCACTTCCAAAATCACCTACTTTGTTCTTCAGTTCAGAAACAGCATCCTCTCTTGCCTCTTTTGCAAGTATTGAAGCAGCACTTACTATCGGATATGTTGAATCTGCCTTATGCTCAATAACAAGTTTTGGATCAACACTAAGGTGATTAGCAAGCCTTCCCTTATATTTTAAAGGAGTAGTATCAACTGCATCAATAAAGACAGTGTCCGCCTTGAGATTATTTATTATTTCAGAACTTTTGATTGCCTCTAGCTCATTGAGATTTATTCCTTCTTCTTTAGAACTATCAATTTCTGCCGCAGAAACTACTTCAAGCCTAGATTCTGCGAGAATTTGATCCAATTGCTCGTGTAATTCACCCCGTTTTTTATGAGTAAGCAACTTAGAATCCTTAACTCCAAGTTCTATTAGTTTCTCCTCATCCTTCTCATCAATAAGAGCTCCGGCAACAATTAAAGGTCCTATCACAGCTCCCCTTCCAGCTTCGTCCACTCCAAGAATCCTCGTCATAGCGCATACTTTAATGGAATAGTTTAAATATAATAGTAACTAGGTTCAGGGGAAGCAAATGCATTCAGAAATATCTAAATCAAAGTGATACTAGAATCAGCTGGTTTTAGAGTGTCCTCTGTTTTTCAAAACCTTTTCACTCTAACCAAGTTTTATTCAAAGGAGGTAAAAATGACCAAATGCATAGAATGTGAAGCAGAAATAAATCTTCCATCAGGCCTTGAAAAAGGAGAAGTCATCGACTGCCCGGAATGCGGCGTCGAGCTAGAAGTAGTCAATGCTGAAAAGGGAGAACTAAGAGTCGCTGAAGTTGAAGGCGAAGACTGGGGACAATAAATGCTACGTGTAGGCTTTCTCTACTCCAAGATAAGACAGGATGAAAAACTGCTTCTAGAGGAGATGAGAAAAAGGAATTTAGAAATCGTCAAAATAGATGACAAAGAGCTAAACTTGAGTCTGGAGAAGCAAGACTTTGGAATAGATATCTTACTAGAAAGAAGTGTAAGTCATTCCCGAGCACTATATGCTCTAAAATTCTTCCAGAGTTACGGAATTCCCACTGTAAACACCTTTGATGTTGCCACAGTCTGCGGTGACAAGGCATATACTTCACTAGCACTTGAGAACCACGGAATTCCAACACCTAAAACAAGGGTTGCTCTTACAGAAGAAACGGCTATCCAGGCTATGGAAGAGCTTGGCTGGCCCTGCGTCATAAAACCTGTAACTGGTTCATGGGCAAGAATGTGCGCAAAACTCAATGACAAAGATGCTGCGGAAGCAGTTCTTGAGCACAAAAAAGTTCTCGGAGAATATATGCACTCAATTTTCTATATTCAGGAATACATAGAGAAGCCTGGAAGAGATATAAGAGCCTTCGTAGTCGGTGATGAAACTATTGCAGCAATTTACAGGGAATCAGAGCACTGGATTACTAACACTTCCCGCGGAGCAAGCGCCAGAAACTGCGAAGTTACTGAGGAATTAAATGAAATTTGTCTCAAAGCGTCAGAGGCAGTCGGCGGCGGAGTTCTTGCAATGGACGTTTTCGAAGGAAAAGATGGTTTAATGATGAATGAAGTTAATTATACAATGGAATTCAAAAATTCTGTTGAACCGACTGGCGTTGATATCCCTAAAAAGGTAATTGACTACGTCGTGGAGAAGGCACGTAAATGAAAGCAGCAATTATTGGAGCATCTGGTTACACAGGAGCAGACTTAATAAGGATTCTTGATAGTCATCCGGATGTCGAAATAAGCGCGATCACATCCAGGAAGTATATTGGAAAATCCGTCTGGAAGGCTCATCCTAGCATGCGAAATCTGAATCTAAGATTTACTGAATACACAAAAGATGCAGACGCAGATGTTATATTTTTAGCTCTGCCTCATACAGCTTCAATGGAAAAAGTTCCGGAACTTCTAGAAACTGGTGTCAAGGTTATTGACCTGAGCGCAGATTTCAGGCTTAAAGACCTCAAAATTTGGGAAAAAACCTACGGAGCAAAACACACAGCTCCAAATCTTATTGAGAAAGCAGTGTACGGACTTCCTGAGCTTCATCGTGAAGAAATTAAGAAAGCAGATTTTGTTTCAGGAACTGGCTGCGAAGCAACTGCAGGTATCTTAGCTCTAGCTCCTCTTCAGGGAAAGGCTGACAAAGCAATTATTGATGTCAAAGTCGGAGGCTCAGCTGCCGGATCTACAGGAAATGCCGGAACTCACTATCCTGCCAGAGCAGGGAATGTCCGTCCTTACTCTCCAAGTAAACACAGACACCAGGAGGAAATTAAACAGGAAACCGGCTTTGAGGTTTCAATGACAGCTCATGCGGTTGATTTAGTCAGAGGAATCCTGGCGACCTGCCACATACCCAATTTTTCCGAAGATGTTTCAAAGCTCTACAGAGATTTCTACAAAGATTCTCCCTTCATCAGAATTACACCAAAGGATCCAAAATTCCTTCCAAATCCAAAATATGTTGTCGGCTCAAACTACTGCGATATCGGCATCGTGACTGATGAAGAGCACAAAAGAACAGTAGTATTCTCTGCTATCGACAATCTTGTTAAAGGCGCATCCGGCCAGGCTATCCAGTGCATGAACTTGATGTTTGGATTAAAGGAGGAGACTGGATTGGAGGCACTGCCTCTATATCCAGCTTAGGATGTTCATAGTCAAAATCGGTGGAAGTGTTTTGAGCCAGAGCGAAGAAATTGTAAAAGATCTTGCAAACTATAAAGATTTTATTGTCGTTCACGGAAGCGGTCCCCAAGTTGACAAACTAACTAAGGAGAGGCTCGGAAAAGAGCCACGCTGGGTCTATTCTGTCAGCGGAGTAAAGTGCAGATATACTGACTCTGAAGTTATTTTGCTTCATCAGGAAGTATGCAGAGAGCAAAGTTCAAAACTCGTTGAACTCCTAAAAACTAATGGGATGGACGCAGTCGGCTTCGCTGAAAGTCCAATAATTTTTGCCAAAAGAAAAGAAGCTATCAAAGTTATTGAAAACGAAAAAAAGAAAATTCTAAGGGGAGACCAAAGCGGAAAAATTGAGAGAATAGATTCCGAGGGTCTAAAATCAGTACTTTCTAAAGGAAAAATTCCAGTTATACCTCCTCTAGCAATTGGTCACAATGGAGAGCCCCTGAATGTTAATGGAGACCGAGTATGCGCTTACCTTGCCCGTGAGCTTGGGGTTGATACAATAATTAATCTGAGTAATATTCCAGGATTCCTAAGAAATGAAAAAGTAGTTCCTGAAATAAAACTTAATGAACTTGAACAACTTAGAAAGGAAACACGGGGTGGCATGTCAATCAAACTTATTGGAGTTCAAGAAGCCATGAACTTTGGAGTTCAAAAATTCGTAATCTCATCCGGAGAAATAGATAAGCCAGTAAGCTCCGCACTAGCTGGAAAAGGAACGGTGTTCTTACATGGATAAGGAAGATAAATTTATTGAAAGCGTCTATTCAAAGAGAAAGATAGAGTTAGTTCGCGGCAAAGGTGCCATAGTATTCGATTCTGAAGAAAGGGAGTATATTGACTGTTTTGACGGACAAGGAGTTGCACTAGTCGGTCACGGCGTCGAAGAAATCAATTCCGCTGTAAAAGAGCAGATGGATAAAATTTCAGTTGTAGCTCTTAGTTTCTATAATGAGGTTCGCGCAGAGTTCGGAGAAAAACTTGCTTCAATCTCACCAAAAGGAATGACGCAAGCTTTTCTGGCGAATTCAGGAACAGAAGCAATCGAATGCGCGATCAAACTTTCAAAAAAGTACACAGGAAAGCCAGGAATTGTTGCAATGAGTGGGGGATTCCACGGAAGAAGTCTCGGAGCCCTGAGCGCGACCTGGAAACCGATGTACAGAAAACAATACGAACCACTTCTTCCTGACTTCAGTCACGCAAAGTTCAATGATATTGAAAGCCTAAAACAGACAATTACAGATAAAACAGGAGCCGTTATGCTCGAGCTCGTTCAGGGAGAAAAAGGGGTAGTACTTTCAGACAAGGAGTACGTAAAAGAGCTCAGGGAATTCTGCACTGAGAAAGAACTCTTGCTAATTATTGACGATGTACAGGCTTTTGCCCGTACAGGAAATTTCTTCAGCTCACAGACCTACAATATTGTGCCAGATATTACTACAATTGCAAAAGGGATGGCAGGTGGAATCCCAATGGGTGCCTGTATTGCAAGCCCGGAGATTATGGACGCATTCAAGCCCGGAGATCACGGGACTACAATGGGCGGAAATCCAATTGCTTGTGCTGCCGGAACTGCAACTATTGATTATATACAAAAAAACAATCTTATTGAACATGGCGCTTCCATGGGAGAAAGGATGCTGAAAGGTATGAAAGAACTCGAAAGCTTCGATGTAGTCAGAGAAGCAAGAGGTATCGGGGCAATGCTGGCTCTGGAATATAAGTTTAAAATGGCCGGAGTTCTTCCAAATATACAAGAGAATGGAGTAATACCTCTAACTTCAGGAAAAAGAGCTCTCCGATTTCTTCCGCCCCTTTGCATAAGTGAAGAGCAAGCCGATAAAGTCATTGAAGTTACTAAAAAGGTCACGGAGGAGTTCAAACAATGAAGATTCTGATTTACGATTGTCACAAGGGCAAAGTTCAGGAAAGCGAGAAAATTAAGAAAGCACTTCTAAGAGGGCATCCTGATTTAGAAATCGACATAGCCGAAGTAAGGAAATTTCAATTTCCGGACACAGGGAATTACGATGCTTTTATTGTTTCCGGAGCTGACGGGCATTCTGAAAAGCACGCTTGGCCAAGACTAATTAAGGAGCAGATTTCTAAGATTATTGAAATCGGTAAACCTGTACTCGGCGTCTGTTTCGGGAGCCAAATTCTTGCGGAACTTAATGGCTTTGAAATTATTACACTAAAAAAGCCTGAGATAGGTTGGGTACAAGTTAACTTAACAGATCTCGGAAAAGAAGACCAACTATTCAAGGAACTTCCTACCAGCCTGCCTATATACCAATACCATATTAGGGCAGTAAAAGGAGACGGCAAGGTGCTTGCAGAGAGCAAAAATTGCATACAGGCCGTCAAATACAGTGACACTATTTACGGGATACAATTCCACGCCGAGGAAAGCCCCGAATCCGGAAAAGAATATTTAAAAACAGACCGAAAATGTGAAAACTATGACGAAGCTAGTGCTCTGGCTCCAGAAGAATACATCGAATGGAAAATTTATCGAAATTTTATCGATATTATAACCAAAACCGTTAAATAGACAGTCCATCAGAGACTTTTATCTAGCGGGATGGGGCAGCTTGGAGTGCCCGTCGGGCTCATAACCCGGAGGTCGATGGTTCAAATCCATCTCCCGCTACTAAGGTCACATTGTTATGCCAGAGAAAATCCAGGTAAAACTGCCTGATTCATGGATACATTTTTCAAAAGCAGGAGTTTCAATTCTCATTATGCTCCTTCTTATCAGGCTCGGCTTCGGAGTCGCCTGGAGCACACTTCTAACTATTTTAGCCTACATAGTCGCAGGTATGCTCTCAAGACTCCCTGTCAGATACGGTGGTTCCTCAGTCGCCGGTATAGAGCTTGCCACAACCCTGACAATTATTACCTCAATACAATACGGTCCTATGGCCGGTTCAATAGTCGGCGCTTTTTCATACGGGCTTCCTATAATGTACACACGAGAATCTCCAAGTGATGTTTTCGTCGGAACTCTTGGCTACATTGTAATAGGACTTTTCGCAGGAGGACTTTATGGAATGCTCGGAAACCTCGCTATGACAGCTCTCGTAATAGTTATTCTCTATGACTTAATTGAAAACCTCATATATCTCACACTAGGTCACACCTTAATTGGCTGCATCAAATTCTCTGTAATACACATACCTGCAGTCTATCTAATAACTAAATATCTTGGCATAATTCTTCTCTAAAAAAAGTGAGAGGGGCTTCCGCCCCAACTCCTAAATTATATCTTGTTTATTCTCTCAACTCCGGACTTTCGGACAACTGGTTTCTTGACTCTTGCAGGTAGCCAGCTTGGCCTGTTTTCAGGTGCATCCACAACTTTTACTGAGCCTTTGAAACAGTGGACTGAGTAAGTGCCATCTTTATTCCTGCGCCCTCTTTCTCTTAGCATGATGCTAGAGTTTCCACGAGTTGCAGCTTTAAGAGCGGCCTGTCTTGGTGAAGAACCACTAAAAACGTGCTCAGTGTCACCACTCCTGTTCCTTAGAACATAGTACTTTTTTTCTGCCATAATTTCCACCTCCTATGACTTTACCGCATGATAGCGGTTTTGAACAAAAACTGTTATGGGCTACCCCTTTATAAGTATATCGATTAGAAATAATTCTAAACTGAAACGCAAGATACTGGTTTTTCAGATGAAAATCCTTAGTCCTGCACGGAAAGTATTGCTTTTGCTATATCATTCCCAGAGCTCTTGAGAGCTTCACGAGCTACATCTTCAGAAACACCAGTCTGCTTAACCACCATTTCAATATCAGACTCACTGGGTTCGGACTGTCCTTCAGAAACTGTGCCTGATATCTGGAAACTATCCTGCCCTTGCATGTTCATCTTTGCAACCTGTGGGTCTATGATTGTTATCTGACCGCCATCTCGGAGCTTTATCAGAACTTCCTCAGCGTCTATTTCATCGACGCTCATTCCCATTCTCTTCATTGCTTTCTCAAGCTGTTTTGGATTTAGATTTGGAAGCACTTTTCTTCACCCCTTTTTCTTTCTTAACTGCACTCTTCTTTACGACTGGTTTTTTCTCAGCCTTTTTATCCTTTGCCACGGGTTTTGGTTTCAGTGTTTTTCGTTCTGCCTTAGCCTTAGGAGTCTCAGAGCTCTTAGGGCTACCACTACGTTCCTTGTTCTTCTCTATTATATGTCTAAGGAAGGTATAATCCATAGCAAGAACACCAGGCCTCTTCTTCAGGAATCTTGGCTTTATAGAACCAATTATGAAGTTTATCCCCCTGTCTGATGCCTCTGTTACCATTGTTTGCTCAAGCGGTCCGTCTACAAGAATTCCCTGGTACTGGTCTTCAGAAAGGTTTTTTATAACCTCTTTCAAATCTCCTTTTGGAATACTCCCCGCTTTCTTGAATTTTGAGCCTGTTTTCTTCAGAAGAAAAGCGTCTCCACTTCCTCTAAAATCTTCGGTCACGAGCTTGTTAAGAGCTTCCATCTCAGGAGTTATCTCTATCTGAGGTCTTGGTCTGTCATCCCTTCTTCGATCTCTTCTGCGGTCTCCTCTTCGTAAGTCCCTTCCCTTTGGAGCTTCTCTCCTTGGAGAACGCCCCTTTCCAAGAAAAACATCAAGTGGAACCTGACTTCTAAGAGCTTTCAGTATCTCTTTTTGTGTAATTTCTTCTACTTCAGTACCATTTGGAGCCACTGCGACATTTACAATATCTATAAGGTTTGTCAGTGCCTTCAATATCAAAATTCCTCCACGGTCTCCATCGAGAAATACACTTACCTTCTTACCTTTACAAAGATCTTTTAGAGATTCAGGAACTTTTGTTCCTCCTGTGCTAAGGCAATTTCCAATACCTCCTTTTAGAAGGTTCAGGACATCTGCCCTTCCTTCAACAAGGATTATCTCACTTGCATTCTCTACATCAGGACCGCCAGAAAGTTTGTCAGGACCGTAATCCTTTATTTCGCCGGTTTTTATTGCTGTCCGAACACGTGAAGAAAGTTCCTGTGATTCTGGAACACCCGCTCCAAGTTTCTCAAGAAGTGCCTGGGCTCTATCTACAACGTAGTCCCTTTTGGAAGACCTTACGTCTTCAATAGCCTCTACAGATATTGTAGAATTACTTGGGCCTATTCTTTCAATTGTCTCAAGACCGGCCGCAATTAGTGCGGTGTCTTCTTTGCTCAAGGAAGTTGGAATTTCTATCTTACCTTCAGTCTTACCGTCTTTTGTTTCCAGTTCGACCTCTATTCTTCCAATTCTTCCGTTTTTTTGAAGTTCGCGCAGGTCAAGATCCTCTCCTAGCAAACCTTCTGTCTGCCCAAAGACTGCCCCGATTACGTCCGGGCGCTCAACCACTCCAGTAGTGGAAATTTTAGCGCGAACCATATATTTTATTGCTGCTACTCCGATTTTTGCCATTTGTTTACCTCTTTTTCGGGCAGCGCTCAAAAGGAAAAGTATTCTGGAGACTTCTTTAGAGATTACTCTTCGTTCTCTCTATCGTTTTTAGGGGAGAATGTTTTTCTAATTTCTTCCCATGTTGAGTCTGACTCCAGCACCTTTATCCTTGTGGTGCCTCCCGATATGATGTGAATGGAAGATTTTCTTCCAGTTGATTTCCGTATGGATTTTGTGAGAAACGAAAGGAGTTCTTTATTCGCTTTTCCCTCTTTCGCTTCGGATTGAACCCACACAGTGAGTTCATGAGATCCGGTCACCTGTGCTCTCTTAGCGGGCGACCGCGGCTTTACTTTTACAGTAAACCTCATGATTAGTACCCAACTCGTTGCTAACTCCCAACTTCATAGACTGGCTAAGGCCGTCCTCCGTTGAGTAACCCTCGCAACGAGAATTGGGTACTGAATTAGTTGGATTACTACTATAAATACCTATTTTTAGTTTCGTGTCAATTAATCTGAGGACCTTGCACAGGATCTACACAAAAATTTATCATCAACCTGCACAATCTCCTCTGCAAAATTACTACAGTTTTCACACTCTCCAGATCCTGTTTCTCTCAGATACTCATTAACATCGTCGAACTTTATAGATACCAGCTCCATCAGGAGCTCCAACTCTGCCGGTGCTATCTTGGCTATATCCTCTGAAGTTATAATCCCTTTTAATTGATTATTCTCAACAACAGGAAGTTTCCGTATTTTGTTTGAACCCATGAATTTTGCAGCGTCTATTATACTGGAATCAGGGGAAATAGTGAAGAGAGGTGAAGACATTACATCCCCTACTTTTGTTTCATTTATATCTGTACCATTTGATACAAAAATAACGAAATCATGCTCAGTAACAATTCCTACTGCTTCAGCCCCGTCCAGAACTATGATAGCCCCAATATCTTTATCTCTCATAAGTTTGGAAGCTTCCAATAAAGAGCTATCTGGTTTTATCGTTATAACAGGGGAAGACATAGAATCCCTCACAGAAACGTCCGATGGTCTTGTATTCTTTGGTGCCATTTCTCCCTCATAATAAATAGTTCTCAGTACTATAAAACTCTTGTCTCGATAAATTTTTTTAAGAAAGCTTTTTAGCTAGCTTAGCATATTATTAGGGTATGATTCTTGGAAATTCTGAGATAAAGCGCTTGATTGAGGATAAAAAACTCATAGAAGAGCACGAAGAACGAAATGTTCAGGGAGCGGGAGTAGATTTCAGGGCAAGAACCTTTTACAGACCAGCCGGAGACACAAAAGTTCATAAGGAAAGCAGAACTCTTCCAGAGATATCAGAAATATCTGGAGACAAGGTTTCAATAAATCCAAACGAGCTGATACTTGTAGAGACTATGGAAAAAGTGAATATGCCTTCAGACATAGCCGCAAGGATACTCCCCCGTTCAACCCTCTGCAGGTGCGGTGTCTATCTTCTTACAGCATTTATTGACCCTGGCTTCAGTGGCCGCCTTACTGTCGGTCTGAAAAATATGTCAAATCACAGTTTCGAGCTCGAGAAAGGGGCAAGAATAATGCAGGTTATGTTTGAGAAGACTGAAGGAGATACTGTCGACTACGAGGGAAGATATCAGGGCGGAAAAGTAGTATAATCAACGACCTGCAAGAGCGACGTCTTCTTTTCTCACAGTTTTTCTTTTCGCGTGGATAGCGTAAGATACTGCTTTTCGTGCCAAGTCAAGCGTTTGTTCTTCAACAGTGTCTCTTAGCCTTTCAGCGGCTTCCTCTGAAACGCGACCTGCTCCTGCTTTTTTCAAAAGACGCTCAAAAGGGGCTATAGGAAGTTCTGCCATATTTCTACATTGGAAAAAACTGTTAAATACTTGTCGGAATTGTTAATAAGCTCCTCTTCTAATTCACTTTATGTTTGGATACATAGCCCTTACTATACTTCTTACTGGCTCTATAGTTGGAAGCTGGACAGACATAAAAATACGTGAAGTTTCTAACTGGCTGTCCTTCGGTCTAATTTTCTCAATGCTCGCAATACGTCTCGGGCAGGGAATTTATTTAGGGCAATACGGCTACCTTCTAGAAGCTGCTACTGCCGGATTTCTCTTCCTAAGTCTTGGTGTTATTCTCTTCTATTCCGGACAATGGGGAGGGGCGGACTGGAAACTGCTAACAGCATATGGAATCGGATTCGGTTCTTTATGGGGGGAATTCAGTCCACTCTTCGAACCTATCTGGCCATTCTACTTAACTCTCCTGATGAACATACTAGTAGTATCAGTTCTCTACACACTTCCTCTGGCTCTGCTATACGCACTGAGAAACAAAAAGGTTTTGTCAAAATGCAGGAAGGCAGTGGGAAGAAATGAAAATTTAGCTATGCTTCTAGGTTTCGGGGCTTCTGCTCTGGCAGTATCCTATACAGGAGAATCTGTTCTCTGGGTTTTCTCTCTTCTCGCACCTCTATATGCTCTCTCAAAATTCCTCAAGCCAATTGAAAATACCTATCTTACAAAACTGAAAAAAATAAATGAACTAGTTGAGTTTGATATTCCTGTAAAAGATATAAAAGTCGGCGGAAAACTCATCATCTCCTCAGAGGGACCAAACGGAATGACACTTGCGAATCTAAAACAACTCAAAAAACTGGAAAAGTCAAAAAAGATTCCAGGAACAATGCTGGTTAAATGGGGATTTCCACTGGCTCCGGCATTTCCAATTGGCCTTGCCTTGAGTCTAATTTTTGGAGACTTTATAATCGCTTTTGCATCTCTTTAGAAATAGTCAAGAAGGGTTCCTTTTGTTTTTCTTTTTCCATTTGATGCATGTGTTTCCTTAGCCCTCTTTACAGTTTTCAGTATTTTCTCTCTCTGTATATCCAAGGGAAACCAGGCGCCTGATTTTTGCATTGTGAAGCTGGCAAGTGCACTTCCAAGCCACCCAGCCTTGGCAACATTTCCAGTTCTTAGATATTCTGAAATAAATCCCCCTGCAAAACTGTCCCCACATCCTGTTGTATCTGTTCTACTAGTCTTCAGAGCAGGGAAAAGGTGTATTTTTCTGCTTGTACAAATTGCGGAGCCAAGTTCACCCTTTGTAAGAACAATTATTTTTGGCCCCTTTTTCTGCACGACCTTTACTGCATCATAAATATTTTCTTCATTGGAAATTGATGAAATTTCATGGTTATTGCAGAAAAGTACGTCTGTCTTTTTAAGAAGATTAATAAAATTATCTGTATAGGAATCTAAATAAGTAGACCAAAGAGTCAGTGAAACAGACTGGTTTTTTCTATTTGAAAGACTCTCAAGAAAATTTTCCTGATGCTGAGGCTTCGCCGCCGAAAGGTGTATTTGTCTTGCATTCCTGTATGAATCTGGCATATCTGAGAAAGATAGAACGGAATCCGAGCTGAAGACCTCATTAAACTTTATTAGTCTCTTATTTCTGTTGTATGACAGCTCAAAGCGGGTGGATGTCTTCTTCTTTCCTAGGCCAGATGCATCGACACCAGACTTCTTGAGTTCATCAAGCCATCCAGAAGGATAATCTCTTCCAAGCTTTGAAACTATTCCACACTTAGAACCGTTTGCGACCGCAGCAGTTGCTACTGCCGCCGCCGAGCCTCCCGGAACTCTGTAACATTTTTTATCAACTAAAATTGTATCTATAGAGATGTTCCCGACTGTGACTAGGTCAAACTTTGATGCCATATTGAATCTCCCACTCTAAAATAAAATAGAAAGTTAGAGGTTAAATAATTGTTCCTGCTACTCTAAAATTATTTCAATTGCTCTGGCGTAAGCCGGTCTTGCCACAAGAATTCCAATGAGAACTCCAATTATTGTAACTATTGCAAAACCACGAAGAGCATATAGGCCTGAGAATGCAGGATAGGCAAGGGACAGCATTGCGGCTATAGTTGTTGAAGCAGCCACCATAATTATAGTAAAAGCTTTCTTAATGTTCCTTCTCAGATTCCACAACTTCTCCTTTCCGCCCCTAAGAGCCCAGTCTGTTATGATTATTTGCTGGTCGACCCCTGTTCCAACAGCTGCTATGATTCCGGCAATTGCAGGAAGATCTATTGACCACTTTATCAAAGACGCAATTCCAAGAATTATTAGGACTTCAGAGAATACTATCAGCATTATCGGAAGTGTTATTTTGAGGAGCCTGTATCTAATAAAAACAACAAGTCCTACAGCCAGAAGAGCTCCAATAGAGGATATTAGAGCACCCCTCAGGAAATCCTTCCCTAATTTAGGGTCTATATAATCCTGTGATACAATTCTCAGTTCTTTAATTTCTCCGGGAAGTCGTCCTGCTTCAAGAACAATCTGAACCTCTTCCGCAAGTTCCTGTCCTCCCGTCTGAACAACAAGGTCCTTCGTAACTTCTCCAAACTTCCAGGTTTGATAAAGAGAAAATGATGCAGGGGCTGAAAAAGTTTCTCTGTCATCCAGCAGCATTCTTATATTTGGAAGGCAGATTCCTCCTGCAATAGTTGAGCTAGCACAACCATAACCCTCTGAGCAGTCAGTGTCCGAAGTGCACGAAGCCGGGCTTTCCGATGAAGCGCCGACATAAACATCCCTTAGCTGCCCTGCTGCCTTTGTATTAATTGTAAAAGGTACTTCCCATGAACCAGATTGGACATTTTTCTGCGGTTCTCCAATTGGGGGGACTATAGCTTCTCCGGAGAAAACAGATTCATTAATTATTTTCAGCTCGAATTTTCCAACAGATTTTACTATTCCTACAACTTTCTCAGAACCTTCTCCTGCCATTTCAACATCAATAAAACTTCTTCCAGACGAATCCGCAATAGTTCTTACAACCATATTCTTCAGCCCGTATACATTGAGCCTTGCTGTAAGAACTGAAGCAGTTGATGAAAGGACATCCTGAGTTATTGGAGTTCCATTAACCGTTATCGGCTCAAGCGTTACTCTTGCCCCTCCCTTTAAATCAAGTCCAAACTCAAGATTTACTCTGGAAGTTTCTCTTACAGTTATTCCCAGATCTGTAGTGTTCATCAGAAGTCCCCTATAGGTTCCTCCTTTAGTCTGAAGTGTAACTTGCGAATCAGGAGCAAGTTCTGATACAGCCGAAGTATACTGGTCCAGGGTTTTTATGGAATTTCCATTCAGCTCATATACATATTCACCCTCATTTATATCTGCAAACACAGAATTGTCAGAAACATAGGCAACTTCCACTCCATCAGGCTGATATGTTGGAAGAACAAATAAAGATAACACTATGAAAAAGATAAGGGTCAAAACCCTTGGGTGCTTCAATATCCTCGTTATTTTTGATGCCATAGTAGAAGATTTCCGTTTAGTATCCAGGTGTTTACAAGGTCTGCAATCAGTCCTATAAGAAGAACCAGACCAATTTGCTGAAGGACAATAGAGTTTGAAAGAATAACCAAAACCAACATGGCAGATATGGTACTCGCACTCATCACAAGACCAGTTTTCATCGCGTCATATATTCTGTCGATAACCAGTCCTCCAGACTCCTTCAAAATTTTATTCGCAAGAAGTATATTCGAGTCAACTCCGTATCCAAGAATCATTAGAAGAGCAGCAATTGTTGCAAGGGACAATTTTATTCCAACAAGGGACATAAATCCCAATATAACCAGGATATCACAGAAAATTGCAAGGACTACAGTAAAAGAAGGATATGGAGTTCTGAAATAGATGAATACAACACTGGCCATGAAAATGAAAGCAAAAGTAAATGCCCACTTTGCCTGGCTCCAGAAAGTTATTGCAAGAGAAGAGCCGAGCATTTTTATAGAATATGTATTCGGAGCAAGAGTGATTCCAAAATAATCTTCGGCGGCTTCTACCAGATTCTCACCTTCTATATCTCCACTTGCAGATATGATGACTGTTTCCTGTTTTCTTGATGCTGGATTAGTCGTCGTTACAACATCAACATCAGCAACTCCTAGAAATTCTCTAATATTAGATTCTGCCTTAGAAATATCAACGGGATTTGAATAATGAATTGTTATCTGTGTCCCACCTTCCAAATCAATACCCTTCACAAGAAATTCGCCTGTGTTGGAATAATTTATGAACAACATGGATACTGATGCTAAAATTAAAATTATTGGGATAACGACCAGCTTTTTATACGTTGATTCTGAAATCTTCATGGCAACGTTGCATATAAATCAGAAGGTATTAATAACTTAGCCTATGTCCTCAGAAATTCATGCCCGCCAGCAGCTGGCTATAGGGAAGAAGGAGCAGACAAAGCTTGAAAACTCAACTGTCTGTATAGTTGGAGTCGGCGGAACCGGCTGCGCAGTTGCAGGTCTTTTAGGAAGAGCAGGTGTCGATCTCATCCTTATAGACAGGGATATAGTTGAGAAAAGCAATCTCGGCAGACAGATACTCTATACTGAAAAAGACATAGGGACTCTCAAGGCTATAGCTGCCAAAAAGAATATCTTGGCTGCAAACTCAGATGCAAAAATAACCACTATAACTGACGAGCTTAAAGCAGAGAATGCAGAGAGATTTCTTAACACTGACCTTATTATTGATTGCACAGACAACATTGCTGCTAGATTTCTTATAAATGAAGTCTCACTTAAGAAAAAAATTCCCTGGATATACACTGGGGCAATAAAGAACGAAGGGATGGTCGCAATCTTCTCCGGAGCTGGAAAACCTTGCTTCAGGTGCATGGTTCCCCGTGTTCCAAAAGCGGGAAGCCTTGAAATTTGCTCAACAGCCGGAGTTCTCGGTCCTCTTCCCTCTGTTGTTGGAAGCATCGCCGCAAGAAGCGCTATTAAAACTCTTCTAGGTCATTCAGAAAACGGAAAACTTCTCAAAATAGACGACACCTTTGAAATGCTGAATATCAAAGGACGCGAATGGTGCGATACTTGCAAAAAGGAATTTCCAATACTCACAGGAAGGGAAAACCTTGAGAAAGCAATGCAGTTCTGCGGGGCAATTGTTCTCAAAAGCGATGTTCCGTTTTCTGAAGCACGGAAAAGGATGAAGAAAAATTCCAAAATCATCTCATCAAGCGGAACAGCAATTGTTGCCGAGCACAAAAATTCCAAGGTAATACTTCTAAAGAGCGGGAAAATCATCTTCAGAAATGTTCGCACTAAGAAAGAAGCAAATATTATATATTCAAAACTAATTGGTAATTGATAAGATGTCAGTATTACTAGATCGATGGAGAAGAAGGCACGTAGTTCTATTTTCCCTTATCATAGGTCTTTCAACTCTTTCCTTTGCCTGGGGAACCTGGAGACTTATGGATATTTACCTCTTCCCTACAAGTCCCGAAACAGCAGCCTGGTCTGCAATTTTCCTTGGTTTTTTCATACTCTCAATAACTGGTTTTGTTAGTAAGGAATTAATATGAAAATACGGAAAAATGATTTAGTTCTCCTTATCGGAGACCGTGACTATCTTGTCCAAGCAGGAGCAGGAAAATTCGGAACCCGTAGAGGCGAGATAGACCTGAAAGAACTAGTAAAAAAGAAATACGGAGATACAATAAAAACTCACCTGGGCCAGTCCTATACCGCCATCAAGCCTAGAACTGGAGACATATTAAAAAAAATAAAGAGGGCTCCACAGATAATCGGCCAAAAGGATGCCGGCTATATAATTGGGCGTGTTTGTCTGGGAAAAGATGACCTGGTTCTCGAAGCCGGAACAGGCTCGGCAGCGATGACAATATTCATGGCAGGAATTGCCAAAAAAATAGTTTCATACGAGCTTCGCGAAGATTTCTACAAAATTGCAAAGGGAAATCTTGAAAGATTTGGAATCAAAAATGTTACTATCCGGAACAAAAGCGCGGAAAAAGGATTTACAGAACGAAATGCAGATATTGCCATGCTAGATATGGGCTCACCTGAACTCGTTATTCCACACATTCCAAAATCCCTTAAACCAGGGGGCTATCTGGTTGTATATTCTCCTGTCATAGAGCAGGTTCAGAGAGTTTACGACGCAATAAAAAATAGCAATTCATTCACTCAAGCTGATACTGAGGAAGTAATGATGAGGCGCTGGGACATCGGTGGAAACAAGACAAGGCCGAAGACCCAGATGCTTGGCCACACAGCTTTTCTGACATTTGCCAGAAGAATTTAGAAATCCTTTTAAGCTTTTCAATCAAAGAGTAGTCGGGAGAAATGGATCTGAAGGGGAAAGATATCATAACACTGGAAGATGTCAGCAAAGAAGATATAGAGTTCATTCTTGAAAACGCTGAAATTTTTGAAGAGAAATTAAAGAAGGGACCTCTCAAAGTTCTTGAGGGTAAAATACTTGCAACAATTTTTCTTGAGCCCTCAACAAGAACAAGGCTGTCATTTGAGAGTGCCATGCACAAACTAGGAGGCCGGGTTCTGACAGTTTCAAAAGACGAGATGACCTCCCTTGCAAAAGGGGAAAATCTCTCTGATATGGCTAGGGTTATAGAAGGTTACTGTGATGTCATAGCAATAAGGACTCCTATTGAAGGTGCTCCAAAAATGATTGCTGACATGGTAAGCGTTCCAGTGATAAATGGAGGGGACGGAGCCCACGCTCACCCAACTCAACCTTTCTTAGATTTGTATACACTAAAGAAGGAATTCGGAAAACTTGAAGGCTTAAAAGTTGCAATTATCGGAGATTTAAAATACGGAAGAACAGTTCACTCTCTGGCATATGCTCTCGCAATGATGGGAACGGAA
The DNA here is from genome assembly GCA_014189675.1 of Candidatus Undinarchaeales archaeon SRR5007147.bin71. Lineage (GTDB taxonomy): Archaea > Undinarchaeota > Undinarchaeia > Undinarchaeales > Undinarchaeaceae > Undinarchaeum. Next base: position 23,966 of record DVAE01000035.1, read on the forward strand.
ATGGTCTTTGTATCTCCCAGGGAGCTCAGGATGCCAGATTCTATAATAAAAGTTCTGAAGAATAAATTTGGCGTTGAAGTTGAGGAGAAAACAAAAATTGAGGATATTATTTCCGAAGTTGATGTTCTCTATATGACTCGAATACAAAGAGAAAGATTTCCACATGAAAGCGAATACAAAAAAATGAAAAACGTCTACAGGCTGGACAGCAAACTTATGAAAAACTCAAAAGAGGGAATGAAAATACTCCATCCTCTTCCAAGAATAGATGAGATTGCTCCGGAACTTGATGCAACAAAACATGCCTGTTATTTCAGTCAGGCACACAATGGTGTTCCCGTTCGCATGGCAATACTTGCAGGAGTTTTAGGAAAAATATGATAGAAAAAAAGGAAATAAAAGTAAGTAAGATAAGGAATGGGACAGTTCTTGATCATCTTAATGAAGGTTCAGCACACAGAGTTCTTGAAATGCTAGGGGTGTATAATGATTATGGTAGCACAGTAATCGTGCTGATGGGAGCCAAAAGTAATTCCATAGAAAGGAAAGATGTAATAAAAATAGAGGATAAATTTCTTGAACCGGAAGAGACCGGAATGCTTGCCTTAATTTCTCCAAATGCCACAATTAGCATAATAAAGAATTATAATGTAGTAAGCAAGCGGAAAGTCGTTCTTCCAAAAAAATTCATCGGAGTAGGTCAATGTCCAAATCTTAAATGCGTAAGCAATCAAAATGAGCCAATATCAACAGTTTTCAAGGTTGAGACAAAAGACCCACTTACACTTAGTTGCGGATTCTGCGAAAATGTTGTGGATAGTTCTGATATTTCAGCGCATTAGCCTGCAAGGCAATTTAATTCAAAATAGAAAAGATCATCGTCAAGCAAGACATTGAAAACAGGATGACTTTCTTCTAAAATACTATCTTCTTCAAATTCCACCACTTCTCTCATAACTTTTCCTTGGAATCTGAATTATTTAAACTTGATGTAGTTCCAGTTTTCTCTGATTCAGCCTTTTTTGAATGGAGTTTCATATGCCCCCTCTGTATTCCCTCAGTTGAGAGCGCTTTAAGAGCCGCCAAATTCTGGCAAAGTCCTACAGCTCCTATAATTTCAGCCAGCTCAGATGCAGAAGAGACTCCAAGAACATTCAGATTAGCCCTCGCTACAGGATGAGTTTTTGTTGCTCCTCCAACAATTCCAACGGCCATTGGAATCTCGAGCTCTCCTATCAAATCTCCCTCACTATTTTTTCTGAAGCTTGTCACAGGAATATAACTTTCTCCTCTACCGGCATATGAGTGAACTCCGGCTTCAACAGCTCTTGTGTCATTTCCGGTCGCTAGAACAAGCGCGGAAATTCCATTCATTACACCTTTATTATGAGTCGATGCTCTGTAAATATCAGCCTTCGCTATTTCCGAAATCTCAACTATCGAATCAACAACATTCTCTCCTCCAAGCTCTTCTTTGTCAAAGACCGCCGAGCTTTTCACAAGCCTGTGAACAGCAAGATTCGAAAGGATTCTCAGAACAGCTTTTCCTCCAGACAGTTCTTCAAGAAGAGGGGCAATCCTCTCAGTCATAGTATTAACAGCATTAGCTCCCATCGCATCTCTACAGTCCACAAGAAGGTGAACCACCATAGTTTTCTCCAACTTCCTAATCTCCAAACCCTTTGCACCTCCTCCAAGACTTACAAGAGTGCTGTCACAGGAATTGCAAGTTTCAATAATCTTCTCTTGTTCAGAAAGTATTTTCTTCTCTGCCTCATCCTGATTACTTACTCCGGAAAGATGAATCTGACCTATCATAACAGGAGCAGTAGTTTCAGATTTGACTCCTCCCTTTACACGGGAAATTTTCGCCGCGTTGCTCGCTGCCGCGATAACTGAAGGCTCTTCTGTTGCCATCGGAACAAGGTAGTCCTTACCATTTATCTGAAAGTTTGCGGCAAAACCCAAAGGAACTGGAAGTGAGCCTACAGCATTTTCAATCATCTTATCAGCCTGCTCTGCCGGAAGAAAAGATTTCTCAATAACTCCCCTATCCTCTCCAGAAAGGCCTGAGAACTCTGCAATAGCATCGAGCCTTTCCTTAGGGCTCAGTTTATAAAAACCTGGAATTCTTGAAGAAGTCATTTTCGTGGTCTGAATTTATACCCGTAGCTTATCGCTCCGGCCTTTCCGTCCTCAGATATTTTTCGGAAACAGGATTCAACTTCAGCTCCGATACTCACCTCTCCTTTATGGGCATCAACTATCTGGGCTGTAAGTCTGGGACCTTCTTCAAGCTCGATTATTGCAAGATAGTATGGTGTTTCATGTTCAAAACCCTCTGCCGCTGCGTGTATTTTTGTATAGGTTAATATCTTACCCAGTCCGCTGAGCTTGCTGGCCTCAAAATCAGATACTCCACAGTCCTTACATCGTTCTCTTCTCGGAAAATTGATTAAGTTACAGCCTGTACATTTCCCCCCTGCCAGATTGTATCTGGAAGGTATTTCTCTCCAGAATCGTGAAACACTCATCGTGAAAATATATGGACAGCAGCAGTTCCGCCCGAACCTCCTACATTATGAGTCAAAACATATTCTACATCATCTATCTGCCTGTCTCCAGCCTCTCCCCTAAGCTGAAGTGAAGCCTCTATAGCCTGAGCGATTCCTGTCGCCCCGACTGGATGACCCTTTGTTTTCAATCCGCCTGATGTATTCACAGGCACTGATCCCTTAAGTCCGGTCTCTCCCTGCTCAGTAAACTTGCCACTGTCTCCCTTCTCACAGAATCCAAGGTCCTCAATAGCGCAGAGTTCCGCAATCGTAAAGCAGTCGTGAACTTCAGCCGCTCCAATGTCTTTTGAAGTAATTCCAGCCTGCTTATATGCCTGCCTTCCTGCCTCAACTGTTGCATTAAGAGTCGTCAGAGATTTTCTGGAATGAAGTGAAAGTGTATCGGATGCCTGTCCTGAACCAGCTATCCACACAGGGTTTTCACAAAGTTCCTTCGCTTTCTCGGCACTTGCCAGAACCAGAGCAGCTGCTCCGTCGCTTACTGGTGAGCAATCAAAGAGCTTTATAGGATCAGCCACCATCGGGGAGGAAAGAACAGACTCAATTGTTATCTCATTCTGAAACTGAGCCTTCGGATTTTTAGAACCATTATAATGATTTTTTACAGACACGCTCGCAAGCTGTTCTTCGGTGGTTCCAAATTCGTGCATATGCCGTCTCGCAATCATTGCATAGAGTCCCGGAAAAGTTGCTCCGAAACCTGCTTCCCACTCTTGGTCAGCTGCAGTTGCAAGAGCTCCCGTAGTTCTCGACGGAAGAACATCTGTCATTTTCTCAGCCCCGGCGGCTATGACTACATCGTGCATTCCAGATTTTATGGACATATAGGCAGTCCTTAGTGCAAGTCCACCAGAAGCGCAGGCCGCCTCGACTCTGGTCGCCGGCTGGGGCGTCAAATTAGAATGGTCCATAATCAATGAAGCCAGATGCTCCTGCCCGATAAACTGTCCTGCACTCATATTTCCTCCAAATAGCGCTCCAATTTCCGTAGACTTGACTCCGGCATCTTCAAGGGCCTCGGCTCCGGCTTCAACAAAAAGCTGTCTGAATGAGCGGTTCCACAGCTCCCCAAATTTTGTCATTCCTATTCCAATTATCGCTACTTCCTGGCTCATTCCTTCTTTATTTTCCCCCTGTATTTCGCATAAGTTGCATAGTCAATGTAGTGCTTGTGCTCTATCTGAGATTCAACAGATGGTGCATTCTCTCGTACTTTCTCCAAACGTCCTGTCGTCTCCAAAATAAAACTGTCAGATCCGGCTCCCGAACCATAAGATGTAAGAAGAATTTTATCTCCTTCTTCAGCCTGGTCAAGAACTGCGGCAAGTCCAAGAACACTTGCCCCTGAATAAGTATTTCCTATTTTCTCAACCAAAAGCGATGGTGAAACCTGCTCCTCTGTAAATCCGAGTTTCTTCGCCGCAATCCTCGGAAACTTCCCATTGGGTTGGTGCGGAACAAAATACTTGAAATCTTTAACTTCGTGTCCAGAATCTTTGAGAATTTGCTCAGTACAGCTTACAATGTGTTTGAAATATGCCGGTTCTCCTGTAAATCTGCCACCATGCTTAGGATAGGATTCACCAGGTCTTCTCCAGAAATCAGGAGTGTCCGTCGTAAAAGATGAAGTTCTTTCAATCTTAGCCAGCAAATTATCTTTCCCGATAATAAATGCAGCTCCTCCGGCCGCTGCTGTGTACTCAAGAGGATCGCCAGGAGCTCCCTGCGAACTATCAGCCCCGACAGCAAGTCCGTATTCTGCAATTCCGGATCCAACAAGCCCCATACAAATCTGCATTCCCGCTGTTCCGGCCTTACACGCAAACTCCAAATCCGCCGCTGTCATAGTTGGTGTTGCTTCAATAGCCTCAGCAACAATAGTCGAGCTGGGCTTTACAGAATAAGGGTGCGACTCAGAGCCGACATAAACAGCTCCAATTTTCTCAGGATAAATATCTGCCAGCGCAAGTGCATTCCTCGATGCCTCAGTCGCTATCGTTACAGCATCTTCATCAGGTCCCGGGACAGACTTCTCACTGACCATTAAACCTTTCTTAATTGACTCAGGATTTGCTCCCCAAACACGGGCTATTTCCTCAGTCTTAATCCTGTAATAAGGTATGTAACTGCCATACCCCACAATTCCCACATCCATCGCCTTGAAGGTTGGTTTATCTTTATTTAAGTCTTTGGAGAAACTTTAAGAACGCCAAAATCTAGTATATAATTTATGGCAATTTTCCTTAGGAAAAAAACCTGCAGTGTTTGCGGAAAGGAATTTTCTCAATTCAAAGGCAGACAAAAAGATAAGGAGTGGTTCTGCAGTAAAGAGTGCTATCGCACAGTTACAGATTAAACAAGGTTTTCTTCAGCTTCGCTACATCCTGGTTTTTCTTAAAATAAGTTCGAACCGGCTTCAGATAATCTGACATCGCTCCGGAAACAGCTTTTTTCAAATCTGCCGGATGCAAGTCTCCCTTCTTGAAAGCATCTTCCAATTCCTCATAATTTTTAAAACTCAAATCTCCACCGTACTTCTCAGGACGCTCAGCTTTTAACTTTCCAAGTCTCGGGAAAATAATATAGCGGGCAATCTGAAGAACAGGATTTCCATCAAGATCGTCTGTTGTACAATAAGCCTTGTTAATCCTCTTCTCAATCACTTCAGGACTGTCATCTACCATTATCATTGTCTCCGGAATAGAACTACTCATTTTATTTTCCGGACCTTTCAGCGAAACTATCAAAGGAGTATGGACGCAAATCGGTGTCTTATACCCAAGTTTTGGAAGCTCCTCTCTCGCAACCATATGGATCTTCCTCTGCTCTATTCCTCCATAGGCAATATCGAGCTCCATATGAGCTATATCAAGAGACTGCATCAGAGGATAAAACATCTGCGAAACGTGGGCGTGCTCAACATCCCTTGCTACCTGCTGCATACTCCTCATCGCCCGGTTTACAGTCGTATTCGTCGCCATACTGAAGAGATCCCGCATATATTTTTCAGTGAGTTGGAAATCAGAGCCAAGAACATAGTCAACTTTCTTCAGTCCCAGCGCCTTGAAACAATGTTTCCAGTACTCTACAGACTGCTTTATCCACTCAGGGTCGCCTTTCCTGTTCAGCCAAGTATGCATATCGGCAAAAAGAACCTTCACTTTAAGCCCCGCTTCCTGAAAGTCCAGAAGTTTCGCAATGGAAAGTAAGTGTCCTAAATGCACAGGACCTGAAGTTTCATATCCGCAGTAAACTGAAAGGCTCTTCTTTCCCTTCAGAAGCTTTTTCAGCTCATCATTCTCAATAATTTCAAGAGTATTTCTAGCTATGAGGTCGTAGTCTTTCATTAAATTGAGTATTACCTGAAACTATTATATAGCTTATGACTTTCTCTCAACACAGAGCCATTACATTTTTAACTTCATAGATACTACAGATTGTTATGAAATTAACAAGCTCTTCTTTTGAAAACAATGACAAAATACCATCAAAATACACCTGCGATGGCGAAAATATTTCCCCACCTCTAAATTTTTCAGACATACCTCCTGAGGCAAAAAGCCTCGTCCTAATAATGGACGATCCGGACGCAATGAAGCCCGCCGGAAAAGTCTGGGATCACTGGATTGTCTTCAACATTCCGCCGGAGACTGAGGAAGTTTCCGAAGGAAACGAACCCCAAGGAACTCAGGGAACAACAAGTTTCGGAAGTACTGGCTATGGAGGTCCATGCCCTCCTGATGCCGAACACGGCTATATCTTCAAACTCTATGCTCTTGACAGCGAGCTCGAGCTCTCAGAGGGGGAAAGAAAAGCGGATATAGAAACGGCGATGACAGGGCATATAATCAAAGAAAGCAAACTAATAGGTAGGTACGAAAGAAAATGAGATCTAAAAAAATATTGAAACTCTTTGAAAATAGCTATTCAAAAATTTTACATCAAATGTGCCACAGAGACCGCGTTGACTCCGAAACAATTGTAGATACAGAAGAAAGAGAAATCAAAGTACTCTGCTTCCGGACAAATTCTATAAATAAAGCCGAGAGCGAAGAGGGAAACCATGGAATTATTGCAAGTTTCACCGATTTCAAAAACAAGGATATGCGAAAAATCAATATTTTCATTCCAATAGAAAACGTTCACTCACTTACAGAATAGCCTTATCGCTAAGATTTTAAAGATAGCTCTCTAATATGACTTTTATGAAATACAAACTCTGTCTTCTTGACATAGACTATGTTATTGAAGGCGGAAAAGCAGTAATAAGGATTTTTGGCCGAACAGAAGGTGGAAAAAGCGCAGTTCTCATTGACAGAAATGTCGAGCCTTGGTTCTTAGTTCTCAGCGATAAAATAGGGAACGCAGAGAAATCCTTGGAAAATCTAAAAGGCGAGGGCTTTTCAATACAGAGAGTAGAAAAAGAGACTAGAGAATACCTCGGAGAAAAGGTAGAATTCCTAAAAGCATTTACAAAACTGCCTGGGGAAATCCGCACCGCCAGAGAAAAAGTCCGCACTCTTACTGGAGTAAAAGGAGTTTTCGAAGCAGACATACTATTCACCCACCGCTATATTCTTGACAATTCATTGAGACCAATGGGTATGTTAGAAGTTGAGGCTGAGGAGGTCGAAAAGCCCGAAAAATTCGAACTGGACTTAGTTCTCGAAGCTCGTGGCTCTCCAAAATACACTGAAGGTGATATTCCAAAGCTAAACATCATGAGCTTCGATATAGAGGCATCAAATCCGAGGGGTATGCCAAATGCTGACAAGGATCCGATAATAATGATGAGCGTAGCCTCTGATTCTGAAGAAAAAGTTATTTCCCAGAAAAAAACGGATGGTTCTCAGAAATATGTTGAAGATGTAAAAGATGAGGCAGGCATCCTAAAAAGATTTGAAGAAATCGTCAGAGAACAAGATGTCGATATACTCGCAGCCTATAACTCGGACAACTTTGACTTTCCCTATATACGTGACAGAGCAGAAAAACTGAAGCACGAACTCAATATAGGAAGGGCAGGAGGGGCAGTCCGCTTCAAATCCCGTGGAAGATACAGCGCTGCAGAAAGCAGAGGAAGAATCCACGCCGATCTCTTCCACTATGTTACAATAATCCTAAGGGGAGCCCTCGGTCAAATTAATTCACGCTCTCTGAAAAGCGTTGCCGAAAAGTTTCTTCCTGAAGATTCAAGAAAGAAGGATTTGGACTGGCGAAAGATGAACGAATACTGGGAAAAAGGCGGCAAAGAACTCAGGGAACTTTTTGACTACTCAATGGTTGATGCAACTGTAACAAAAAAACTCGCCGACCTTTTCATGCCCCGTGAATATGAACTCTCAAGGCTCGTCAGAGTTCCCCTCTTCGACGCAATGAGAACAACCTATGGTAGGCTCGTTGAAAACTACTTAATGTGGAATGCTATAGAGCGCGGACTTGTCATTCCAAACCGTCCTGAACAAGAGGAAATGGGGGAAAGAGCCGCAACAGGAGCAATAGAAGGCGCCTATGTCAAAGAACCCGAGAAGGGAATGCATGAAAATGTAGCAGTTATGGACTTCAAGTCTCTATATCCGAGCATAATAATATCTCATAATATAGACGCAAGCACAGTAAACTGCGATTGCTGCAAAGAAAAGGCAGAAAAAGTCGAGGACCTCGGAACCTGGATGTGTACAAAAAGCGAGGGATTAATGCCTATCGTTCTCAAAAACATACTGAAGGAAAGAACTGAACTAAAAAAGAAAATGAAGGAGCTCGAAAAGAACTCAAAGGAATATCAGACTCTTGACAACCGGCAGTACTCCCTCAAAATTCTGGCAAACAGCGCCTACGGCTATCTTGCTTTCCGCGGCTCCCGTTGGTACACAAGGAAGGGCGGAAGCACGACAACAGCTCTCGGAAGAATGTATACCCATAAAATTATTGACACTGCTGAGGACTTTGGTCTCAGATCAATCTACGGGGACACAGATTCACTCTTTGTTGTATCTGAAGAGGGAGATATAGAGAAAAAAGTGAAAAAATTCCTCAAGAAAATAAACTCAGAGCTCCCTGGAGTAATGGAACTGGAGTTTGAAGGTGTCTACAAACGCGGAATTTTCGTATCCAAAAAACGCTACGCAATGATAGACGAAAAAGGAGACACCCTAATAAAAGGCCTCGAGTTTGTCAGGCGGGACTGGAGTCCAATCGCAAAGAAAACCCAGAAAGAAGTCATCGAATCAATACTAGAAGATGGAAATTCAGAGAAAGCCTTCGAAATAGTCAGAGACACAATACGTAAAATCAAAAACCGCGAAATAAGCAAGGAAGATGTTGTCGTCTACACACAATTAACTCGACCACTCGATAAGTATAAGGTAACGGCTCCCCACATCAAAGTTGCCAAGGATATGAAAAATCGCGGAGAGGAAGTAGTAACTGGAACATCTATCGGCTATATAATAACAGAAGGTGGCGGCTCAATAAGTGAGCGTGCAAAACAGGTCGATGAAGTCGATGTGAAAAAAATAGACAGAAAATATTATGTCGAAAATCAGATAATTCCTGCAGTTTCAAGAGTCATGGAAGCCCTCGGATATGGAAAAGAAGATTTATTAGGTAAGAAACAAAGTACTTTAGAGGGATTCTAAAATGGCGCGAAGAAAAAAGGAGGCAAAACAGGAACTCGAATTCGGAATTATTGTTCTTGCTCTTTTTGTCATAACTCTTCTTCTTACTTTTGTCTGGTATTTTAGTGCATTAGATACTGCAAAAGCTGACGCTCTTTCCAAAATACACTCATTTAAATCGCCCTGCCAGGACCTGGCAGCTCTCTCATCCGACTGCAGCATAGTGAATGATTTCTATCAGATACAACACGATGCAATCTGCAATGATAAAATGGATGCCCAGCTCAGAGATCTGAAGGAAAAAGTCGTGACCAGTCAGAATCTGATTGAAGTTCTCTACATCAAAAAAGTCCAGGAGCTCAGACCTCTGGAGGCAATTAATCAGGACTTAGTAACTATTGGAGAAGTTCTTCTTGGAACAGAATATTATCTTGAAAAAATGTCAGACAAGCAGGAAATAATGTACGATACAGGAATTCTTCTTGGAGACTGTCAGACAAATAGTCGAAAGCTTATGGTTGCCGCAAGCTGTGACCTCAGCCGCCTGGAGCTACTTCTACCTCTAAGTGGACGGGAGCTTTCACAGGACGCTTTCCAAA
>DVAE01000036.1 GCA_014189675.1 Candidatus Undinarchaeales archaeon SRR5007147.bin71
AATGGCTCTTTTGAGAAAAAGTGAGATAATGGAAATGTCTGAGAAGGCTATGCTAGAGAAATTATTGGAAATTAGGAAAGAGCTTCTAACTGAGTATTCAAAACTCTCTGCTGGCGGTGTTGCAGAAAATTCTGGGAAGCTGGCTGAGATGAAAAAGATAATTGCAAGAATAAAAACAATAGGGGGTATTAAAGGCTACAATATCAATGGCTGAGGACTTGACTTGTTCAGTATGCGGGCTTCCTAAAGAACTCTGTCTTTGTGAAGACGTGAAGCGCGAGCAGACCACTGTTACAATCCGTACTGAGAAAAGAACCTATGGAAAACTTGTGACAATTGTGGAAGGTGTAAGTGCTGATATGTTGAAACAAGTTGCTTCTGAGCTCAAAAAAGCATGTGCAACCGGCGGTGCTGTCAAGAATGGTACAATCGAGCTTCAGGGCGACAATGTCCGGAAACTCAATACTATACTGCCAAAAAAAGGGTTCACGGTGTCACAATGATATCTGAAAAGAACATTGTGCAACACGAGCTTGTCGGGCTTGATGTGGAAGTGCTTGAGTGTACAGATTTGAGTAAAAAAGGAGCAAGAGGCACTGTCATTGACGAAACGCAAAGTACATTAATACTGTCCGATACAAAAGGCGAGTCAAAACACATTCCAAAAGCTGAATGCACGTTCCGCTTTTCGCTTAACGGCGATACAATAGATGTCTCGGGTTCCCTTCTGCTTGGAAGGCCTGCAGACAGGACAAAGAAAAGGCTAAAAAAATGGTGAAAGAAGAAGAAAAATCAGCAAAGGCTGCTCCAAAAAAGGCGGCTAAAAAGGCGGCTGAGAAGAAAGTCGCATCTACAGCGGAGCCTGAAGCACTGTCACTGGGATTTTCTACAACTGGGTACCCATTTAGAGCTATTGTTGTGTCTGACAAAATGCGAAACAGTGTAGTTGTAGTCAGGCAATTCGTTCGGAAGATAAGTAAATACGAGCGCTATGAAAAGCGCACAACTAGGCTTACTGTTCACAATCCTGAAAGTATAGGTGCAAAAACAGGAGATGAGGTTGTTGTACAGAAGTGCAGACCAATTAGCAAGACTAAAAGCCATACAATAATTTCTGTGGTGGAGAGGAGCGAATAAAATGGGTAAAGTAAGAAAAAAACTCAAGGTTCATATTAAGACAAAAGGGGATATCACAAAGTCTCTCCCAGTTGGAGCAGTTCTTATTTGCGCTGATAACTCTGGTGCAAAAAAACTTCAAATTATAGCGGTAAAAAATATGAAAACAAGAAAGAGGCAGATAATGTCAGCAGGAGTTTCTGACATTGCAATGTGTTCTGTTGTAGCTGGAAATCCGGATATAAGAAAGACCGTAGTTCCTGCAGTCATAGTCAGGCAGAGAAAGGAATATCTTAGGGCTGACGGGACAAGGATAAAATTCTCAGATAATGCCGCAGTTGTTATGACTCCGGAAGGTACAATGAAGGCTACTGAAATAAGGGGTCCCGTTGCAAGGGAAGCTGTTCAAAAGTGGTCATCTATTGGATCTGCAGCTAAGGTGGTAGTATGAAATCAAAATGGTCAAGAAGCTGGTCAGGCTCTACACAGCCAAGGAAACAGAGGAAGTATTTACACAATGCTCCCCTCCACATTAGGCAGCACCTTATAACATCTCATTTGGACAAGAAGCTCAGGCAGAAGCTTGAAACACGTTCAATATCTCTCAGAAAAGGTGATGAGGTTAAAATAATGAGAGGTTCATTAAAAGGGCTCAAGGGCAAGATTCTTGAAGTGAATCTGTCAACAGGACGAGTCCATGTAGAAGGTCAGACACGGGACAAAGTAGCTGGAGGAAAGGCTGTTCTGACATTCCAACCATCAAATCTTATGGTTACTGCTATAAACACCTCTGACATTCGTCGGTTCAAGCGAGTTGAAAAATCCAAGAGACCTGAGGTTAAGGCAGAGCTTCCAAAAAAAGAGAGTGAAGGTAAAAAAGGAGATTCAAAGAAAGATCCAGCCAAGTCAAGTTCCAAAAAAGGAGCAGGCAGCGACACTGATAAAGTAAAATCAAGCTCAAAAAACACAAAGGAGGAAGGGAAGTAATGGCTCACCTTAAGAGACTAAACGCACCAAGAAGCTGGCCTGTGGAAAGGAAGGCCCATAGCTGGGTCACTAGTCCAGTTCCTGGAGCTCACTCTGCAAAAGAAGGAATTCCTTTGCGTTCACTCATCAGGGATGTTCTGGGTCATGCCAGAACTGCCAAGGAAGTCACTCATATACTCAAAACAAGAAAAATCTTTGTTAATGGACGCGTGATAAGCGATTCCCGTTTTTCTGTAGGGGCTATGGATATTCTTGATCTTGGTGAAGAGGGAAGGTTCATTGTTATGTTCACTAGTAAAGGCAAACTTTACCTTGAGCCTTACAGCAAGGACTACAGGCTCTGCAGGATTGAAGGAAAAACTCTTCTTAAAGGAGGAAAAATCCAGCTAAATTTGTGGGGTGGTTCTAACCTTCTGGTTCAGAAGGATGAATACAGTACAGGAGATTCTCTCAAACTTGACCTTAAAGATGGCAAGCTTTCAGGTAAAATCGAGCTTAAGAATGGGGTAAGTGTCTATGTTCTTTCTGGAAATAGCGTTGGAAGAACAGGCAAGATTAAAAATATTGATGAAAAAACTAAAGAGGTGGTTCTGGAAGACGGCAAAGATGAGTTTAAGACGCAAGTAAGTCGCCTGTATCCTATTGAGAAATGATAAAAATATCTAAAGTTAGCGTAAACATAGGTGTCGGAAGTGAATCAGATAATCTTAAGAAAGCTGAGCTCTTGCTTAGCAGAATGTTCACGGCAAATCCTGTCAGGACTGTAGCAAAGGCTGCAATTCCTGAATTTAATGTTAAGAAAAACAGTGAAATTGGCGTTAAATTAACTCTTAGGGGAGAAGATGCAAATACCTTCCTCAATCAGGCCTTCGAGGCTGTTGAAAACGAGCTAAAACCAAGCCAAATTGACAAGGAAGGAAACCTGTCCTTTGGGGTGCAGGAGTATATGGATTTACCTCACATGAAATACGATCCTGATGTTGGTATGTTCGGGATGGATGTATCTGTACATCTTATAAAACCTGGAGCAAGAATTGCCCTAAGAAAGATAAAAAGGACAAGACTTCCACAAAAGAATCGTGTTTCCTATGACGAGTCCCGGAACTTCTTCGAGACAAATTACACAATAAAATTTGTTGAACCGGAGGAGTATGAATAATGGCCTCACGGAAAATAGGAAAAACATCTCTTAACTGCACACTATGTAAAAGCTACAATAGGAAAGTGAGAAAATACGGAATAAATCTATGTGGAAGGTGCTTCAGAGAAGAGGCTCCAAGGATAGGATTCAAAAAATTCAATTGAGGTAAAGAAAAATGATGCATGACCCCCTTTCAGACGCTATGGTGAACATACAGAACTATTCAAGTAATGGAAAGTCTGAATGCACAGTTCTTGTTGCATCTAATATGCTAAAAAGCGTTCTTGAAGTTTTCAAGAGCAAGGGATACATTTCAGATTTCAAGGAAGGAGAGGACAGAAAAGGAGGGTCTTTCCAGGTATCTCTACTAGGTAAAATAAGCAAGTGCGGAGTTATTAAACCAAGATTCCCTGTTCAAGTATCTGATATTGAAAAATATGAACGACGTTATTTACCTGCAAAAGGTGTCGGTCACATAATACTTAGCACTTCTCAGGGAATTCTTACTCATGAAGATGCGTATGAGAAAAAAATAGGGGGCGTCCTTCTGGCGTATGTATACTAATGGCTGAAAATCTTTCAACAATTATTGAAGTTCCACCTGAGGTGAGTGCAGATGTTTCTGGCTTTGTCCTTAAGGCAAGTGGGGAAAAAGGCTCAATTGAAAAAGAGCTGGTTTATCCAGGAGTTTCAATGAAAAAAGAGGGTTCTTCAATTGTATTTGAATCAAAAAATACC